>DATKQI010000152.1:0-10000 GCA_035532755.1 Acetobacteraceae bacterium | reverse complement strand
CGTGATGAAGCGGAACCGCAGGGCCACGCCCAGCGTGCGCTCATAGAAGCCCAGCACGGCCGCGAATGCGCTCTCCACCGCGCGATAGAGCCGGCCATGCTGCGTTTCGTGCCGCAGGAAGCGGGCGGAAAGCATCGGCGTGAGCGTGAGCGACACGGCAGCCGAGATCAGCACGGCGACGGCGACGGTCACCGAGAATTCGCGGAACAGCCGTCCGACGATGCCGCCCATCAGCAGCAGCGGCGTGAATACCGCTACCAGCGACAGGCTGATCGACACGATGGTGAAGCCGATCTCCCCCGCGCCCTGCAATGCCGCATCCAGCGGCTTCATGCCGTCCTCGATATGGCGGAAGATATTCTCCAGCATCACGATCGCATCATCGACGACGAAGCCCACCGATATGGTGAGCGCCATCAGCGAGAGGTTGTCGAGGCTGTAGCCGAGCAGATACATCGCCGCGAACGTGCCGGTCAGCGCCAGCGGCACCGCGATGCCCGGGATCAGGGTGGCCCAGAGGCTCCGCAGGAACAGGAAGATCACCATCACCACGAGGCCGATGGAGAGCAGCAGCGTGAACTGCACATCCGCGACGGATGCGCGGATGGTCTGCGTGCGATCGACGACGGTGTGGACATGGACCGACGGCGGAATGGCGAGCCGCAGCCTCGGCAGCTCCGCCTTGATGCTGTCCACCGTGGCGATCACGTTCGCGCCCGGCTGCTTGAAGATCAGCAGGGAGATGCCGCGCTTTCCGTTCTGCCAGCTCGCAAGCTGGTCGTTCTCCGGCCCGTCCACCGCGCGTCCGATGTCGCGCACCCGCACCGGCGCGCCGTGCCGATAGGCCAGGATGACGTTGTTGAGCGGGCCGGCGGCGCTGATCTGGTCGTTGTCGTAGATGGTATAGGCCCGGTTCGCGGTGTTGATCGCCCCTTTCGGCGCGTTCACCGTCGCGTTCACCAGCATGCTGCGGACGTCTTCCAGCGTCAGCCCCATCGCGGCGAGCCGCGCGGGATCGACCTGCACGCGGATCGCCCGCTTCTGCTGGCCGCCCACGATCACCTGCGACACGCCGGCAAGCTGGGAGATCTGCTGGGCGAGGATGTTCTCGGCGTAATCGTCCACCTGCGTCAGCGGCAGGGCGAGGGACTGCACCGACAGGATCATCACCGGCGCATCCGCCGGGTTCACCTTGCGATAGGTGGGCGGGGCGGGCAGGGCCTTCGGCAACTGCCCGCCGGCGGAGTTGATCGCGGCCTGCACATCGCCCGCCGCGGCGTCGATGTTCCGGTTGAGATCGAACTGCACGACAATCTGCGTGCTGCCCAGCACGGAGGTGGAGGTGAGCTGAGCCACGCCGGGGATCTGCGCGAACTGCGTCTCCAGCGGCTGCGCGACGGTGGAGGCCATCGTCGCCGGGCTCGCGCCGGGAAACTGGGCGGCAACCTGGATGGTCGGAAAATCCACCTGCGGCAACGCGGCCACCGGCAACAGCGGATAGGCTGCAATGCCGACCAGAAGCACCGCGGCCATCAGCAGCGACGTGGCGACGGGCCGCCGGATGAACGGGGTGGAGATGCTCATGGGTGGGCCACGACCCGCGCGTGCGTCTCGCGAATCATCCGGGGCTTCCAGCCGGCTTGCCGCCTTGGGCACCGGACGAAGCGGAGCCCGGTGGTGCGGATACGGCAACGTGCATCCCCTGATCCAGCCGCGAAGCCCCGGCGCTCACCACCTTCGCCCCCGCGGCCAGCCCCTTGGTCACCACCGCGGTCGTGCCGGTGTCGAGCGAGATCGACACCGGCTGCCGCACGACGGTGGAATCCGGCCGGATCAGATAGACGTAAAGCCCGGCCGGCCCGTGCTGCACCGCCGCCGAGGGCACCGTCAGTGCGTTATGCAATGTCGTGATCAGCAGCCGGACATTCACGAACTCCCCGGGCCAGAGCAGGGAGTTTTTGTTCGGAAACGTCGCTTTCAGCTTGATCGTGCCGGTGCTGGTGTCGATCGTGTTGTCGATCGTCAGCAGGGCTCCGGTATCGAGCTTGCGGTTGCCGCTGTTCCCGCCATAGGCGATGGCGGGCAGGCTGCCGCGCTGCATCGCCGGGATCAGCCGTGGCACATCCTGCTGCGGCAGGGTGAACAGCACGCCGATCGGGTTGATCTGCGTGATCGTGACAACGCCGGTGGCGCCGTTCGCCTGGATCAGGTTGCCCGGATCGATCTGCCGCAGCCCCACCCGCCCGGCGATGGGCGCGGTGATGCGGGTGAACCCGAGATTGAGCCGCGCCGCCTCGATCGCGGCATCATCCCCGGCGATCGCGGCGATGTAATTGTCCACGCTCGCCTGCGTCGTATCGAGCTGCTGGCGGGAGGCATAGTTCTGCTTCACCAGCAGGGCGTAGCGGGCGAGATCGCGCCTCGCGTTGGCCAGTTGCGCCTCGTCCTGCTTCTTCTTCGCCAGCGCCTGGTCGAGCGCTGCCTGATACGTCCGCGGATCGATCTGCGCGAGCAGCTGGCCGGGCTTCACCATCTGCCCCTCGGTGAACGCCACCGAACGCAGCACGCCGCCAACCTGCGCGTTCACCACCACGGAGTTCAGCGCCGTCACCGTGCCAAGCCCGCTGAGATATTCCGGCACATCCTGCGCCGTGGCGGTTACCGCGGACACCGGCACCGCCTGGCTTGCCGGGGCGGATGCGGCCCGTGCCACGTTCGTTCCATGCCAGGGCCGCCAGACGGCGCCAGCCAGCGCGGCAATCGCCAGAATGCCGCAGACGACGCCGGTCGTCCGCCATCCTGAGCGGCCATGCGGCGGCGCTTCGTCCGGGTCTGACATTCGTGATGATCTCATGGCTTACGAACGCAGTGTATATGCTCGGCACAACCCGGCGCGCCAGGGATGGGATTGCAACACTATGTGACGGTGCATGCTCGCGCCTGTCCCCATTCCCTTGCCGCCGAACCCGCCGCACCCTAATCCCGCCGGAACGCAACAGGCCACGCATTCCCACCGGAGGACGCTGATGGACGATTGGGGCGAGCATGCGGCGCATGCCGAGATCCGTGCCGAGGTCGGCAAGCTGTGCGCCCGCTTTCCCGGCGAATACTGGCGCAAGCTGGACGCCGCCCGCGCCTATCCCAACGAATTCGTCACGGCGCTGACGCAGTCGGGCTATCTCGCCGCGCTGATCCCGGAGGAATATGGCGGCGCGGGGCTCACGCTGTCCGCCGCCGCGGCCATCCTGGAAACGATCCATGAGCACGGGTGCAACGGGGCAGCCTGCCACGCGCAGATGTACACCATGGGTGCGATCCTGCGGCACGGCTCCGCCCGGCAGAAGCAGCAATTCCTGCCCGGGATCGCGAGCGGTGATCTGCGCCTGCAAGCTTTCGGCGTGACCGAGCCCGGCAGCGGCACGGACACCACCGCGCTGCGCACCACCGCCCGGCGGGACGGCGATGCCTACGTGATCAACGGCCAGAAGATCTGGACCAGCCGCGCGGAACACTCGGACCTGATGCTGCTGCTCGCCCGCACCACCCCGCGCGACCAGGTGGCCCGCCGGACGGAAGGGCTGTCCACCTTCATCGTGGACATGCGCGCGGCCCCCGGGCTCACCATCCGCCCGATCCGCACGATGATGAACCACAATTCGTGCGAGGTTTTCTTCGACAATCTGGTGGTTCCGGCAGCCAACCTGCTCGGCGCCGAAGGGCAGGGGTTCCGCATCATCCTGGACGGGATGAACGCCGAGCGCCTGCTGATCGCCGCCGAATGCATCGGCGATGCGAAGTGGTTCACCGCACGATCAACGGCCTATGCGAAGGATCGCATCGTGTTCGGCCGGCCGATCGGGCAGAACCAGGGCATCCAGTTCCCGATCGCACGGGCCTATGCGCAGATGCGCGCCGCGGCGCTGATGGTGCAGCAGGGGCTTGCCCTGTTCGAAGCCGGTGCGCCCTGCGGCGCCGAAGCGAACATGGCAAAGATGCTCGCCGCCGAGGCGTCCTGGGCGGCGGCGGAGGCGGCGGTGCAGACCCATGGCGGCTTCGGCTTCGCCGAGGAATACGATATCGAACGCAAGTTCCGGGAAACACGGCTCTATCAGGTGGCGCCGATCAGCACGAACCTGATCCTGTCCTACCTTGCCGAACATGTATTGGGCCTGCCCCGCAGTTATTGATGTCTGGGTGCCAGGGAGAGGCTGGATACGGCGAGCCCGACATAGGCAGGGGGCCGGTTGAACCGGCCCCCCTTGAGCATGCGCGACAGCTTCAACCACCTTTTCGGAAGGAATACCCATCCTTCCGCCGCGATCGGCCTCGCGTTGATCTCCCTAAACTTGGCGGCTGGTGGCTATCATCGACAAGCTCGATACCACCATGGAGGGATTTAGGCGAAATCATGGTTGTTCGGCAAGAGGTAAAACGCATCTGTTGATTGTGGCGATCATCCGCCGGCAACGGTTGCGATCGCGATCGGCATCGCGCGATAGGAGGCAAGGCCCTTTCCTGGGTGCATGCCACCCGGCCCGGCGGCCAGCGGAATGATCCGCGCGCGTTCGGGGTGGTTGGACAGCATGATCGCGCCCGCGCCGAATCCTCCACCCGACAACGAGGACCGTATCTGCGCCAGGGCAGGGGTGGTTCCGGCCAGTTGCATCTCTTTCGGCCAGACCTGCATCACCTTCTGCTCGTAGGGCTGCCCGAGCACCGGCGTGGCCGAATGATAGGCCGCCGTCGCCTGCGGCCAGCTTTGCGTCTGCGCATGCAGCCGGCGGAGAAAGCGCGCGGCGAAATCGGCATTCGTGGCGGGGTCGAACGCGAGCTGGAGCGAGGCGAAGGCATGCGGATGATGCAGCAGGTTCACCTGAATGCAGCCGACGTCGATCGACCGCACCCCCCGCGCCTGCAAGGCCTGCACGGCGGCGATGGCGGCGGCTTCGGTGGGATAGAAATGGCCCTGCCCCTCGGCATTGACGGTCCATGGCCAGGGGTCGATCCGCCCTGTCCGCGCATCGCGCCGCCCGCTCTCCACATCGCCGATCGCTGCCAGAAGGGCCGTGGGGATCGCATGAACCCGCTCCGCCAGGGCAATCGCCGCCCGGCATTGCTGCCCGCCGGACGCACCTTGCGCACTCTCACTGGGCGTGTCGGCATGCGCCCTAGGCATGGCTGACAGCGCCAAGACCAAAATCTGCATGGCGGATATGTACAGAGGCCGGTTGAGCAGAATCCGCCATCGCATTGGCGAACCATAGCTTGCCGATCATGAACGAACCGTTGACGCTGGCCGTCGGCATGAAAAACATCTGCTGCACTGCAAAATGAGTCTTGCAATCCGCAGGCGCACATCCTAGATTGTGCGTCGCAGCAATGCGGTTCCGATCGCATTTCTGCTTTCTTGGACGTTTCCTCCCTAAACTTGGCGGCGCTTCGTGCGCCGCCATTTTTTTTGCTGGTGCAGGCGCGCCCTATTTCCGCCCGAAGCCGACCATGGCGGCCCCGAACAATGCGCCCATCACCGTGATCACCCCGATCAGCAGCCGCATGCGTCCCGCCTCGGCATTCGCTTCCGCCAGGAATTGGGTGCGCATCCGCAGGCGCTCGGCGGCGACGCGAACGGGCAGGGGGGATGGACCGGAGATCACCGCGGCGGCCGATCCGCCCAGGCGTGGGCGCAGCGCGGCCAGGGCCTTTGCAGGATCGGGCGCCTGTGCGGTGGCGAGGGCCGCATCCAGTGCGGATTCGCGCTGGATGGCGCGCACCAGCGGGATCGGCACGGCGTAGGTCGCGAAGATGCCGGCCAGACCGACCACCACGAAGGTCATCGCCAGGAAGCCGATGCGGCTGCCCTGTGCCTGCTGCGCCATGCCGAACTCCTGCTGATCTGCGGCGGGGACATCGGCCGCACGCGAACCCTTTGTCAATCCTTCCACGGGCATGGTGCCATCTTCGGCACATGCGGCCCTTGGCGAATGCTGGACAGATTGCGAACCTGGTACGGCCGGCGGCTGCCGGATCATGTCATCCTGCCGCCGGTGGCTCCGGCACCCGCGCCGGCTGCCGGCCCCGGCGTGGCATGGCCATCGGCCCGCATCGCCTTGGCCGAGCAGCTCTGGGGAGAGGGTTTCCTGTTGCCCGGCGGCGCGGAGGAGGTGCTTCGGCTCGCCCGGCCGCTCGGGCTTTCGGCCGCATCCACCCTGCTGCTCCTGGAGGCGGGCATCGGCGGGCCGGCGCACCGGATCGCCGCCGAGCTTGGTGTATGGGTGGCGGGATTCGAAGCCGATGCCGACCTCGCGGCACTGGCCGCCACGCGCGGGCGCACGGCAGGGCTTGCCCGCCGCGCGGCCGTATCGCGTTGGAATCCGGCCGCCCCCGCCTTCGGCCGGCGTCGCTGCCATCATGCCCTGCTGATCGAGCCGCTTCGCCACGGTCCGGCCGGTTCCGTTCTGGCTTCGGCCGCGCGGGCGGTGCGGGCGGACGGCCAGATCGCGCTGGTCGATCTCGCCGCCACCGAGGCGCTGGACGCGGCCGATCCGGACGTTGCCGCCTGGCTGCGGCTGGAGCGCCGCGCCGGGCTGCCCGAAACGGAAGCGACGATCACCGCCGTGCTGGCCGATCTCGGCTATGATGTCCGTGTGGCCGAGGATATTTCGGCCCGCCATGCCACGCTCGCGATGCGCGGCTGGCGCGAGCGGCTGGACGGGCTGGACAAGCAGCGTGAAACGCCGGCAGGAATGGCGCTGCTGGTGGCGGAGGCAGAGCTATGGCTGCGACGGTTGCGGCTGCTGCGCCGGGGGCGGCTGCGGCTGGTGCGCTGGCTGGCCGTGGGGTCGGCCGGCGGCTCGGGTTGACACGCCGCGCCAGCCTGCCTATCAGCCGCCAACTGGATCGGCAGCGGCCGGTCGGATTTGCTGGGGCATGTGTCATGAAGGTCCGTAACTCTCTTCGCTCGGCCAAGACCCGCGACAAGAATTGTCGCGTGGTGCGGCGGCATGGGCGCGTCTATGTGATCAATAAGAAGAACCCGCGCATGAAGGCCCGCCAGGGCTGAAGCACGGCGGGGCCGCCGCGCCCCGGCAGCGGATTTTGCCAGCACGTTGAAGCGCGCCCCGGGCCCCTGGTCCGGGGCGCGCTTCGTCTTGCCGGAACGATGCGTCCGCGCCATCTTCTCCCTGGAAGGGGAGTGGGTGCGATGATCGCCTTGCCGGAGCCGAAAGCGGATGTGATGGCGCGGCGGGAGAGCATTATCGCCGGCCTCCGCCCGCTGGTGCCGCCATCGGGGCTGATCTCCGAGGCGCTGCTGCTGAAACCCTATGAAACCGATGGGCTTGCCGCCTACCGCCAGCCGCCGCTGGCCGTGGTGCTGCCGGAAACGACCGGACAGGTGGCGGCGGTCCTTGCCTTCTGCCACGCGAACGGCGTGCGCGTGGTGCCGCGCGGAGCCGGCACCTCGCTCTCCGGCGGCGCCCTGCCGATGGCGGACGCGATCGTGCTGGGAATGATGCGGATGAACCGCATCCTGAACATCGACTATGCGGACCGGCTGGCCGTGGTGCAGGCGGGCGTGACCAATATCGGCATCACCCAGGCGGTGCAGGGGCAGGGGTTCTTCTATGCGCCCGATCCGTCGAGCCAGCTTGCCTGCATGATCGGCGGCAATGTGGGGATGAATTCGGGCGGCGCCCATTGCCTGAAATACGGCGTGACGGCCAACAATCTGCTCGGGCTGAAGATCGTCACGATCGAGGGCGAGATTCTCGACATCGGCGGCGCCCATCTCGATGCCGCCGGGTATGACTGGCTCGGCCTGCTCACCGGCAGCGAGGGCATGCTGGCGGTGGTGAGCGAGGTGACGGTGCGCATCCTGCGCGGACCGGAGGGCGCGCGCGCCATGCTGGCCGCCTTCCGCTCCAACGAGGTGGCGGGCGCCTGCGTCGATTCCATCATCGGCTCCGGCATCATCCCGGTCGCGCTGGAGTTCATGGACCGCCCGGCGATCCACGCCTGCGAGGCCTTCGCCCATGCGGGCTACCCGCTGGACGCCGAGGCGATGCTGATCATCGAGGTGGAAGGCAGCACCGCGGAACAGGATTTCCTGCTGGATCGCATCAAGAAACTCTGCCAGCAGCATGATCCTATTAGCTTGAGGGTCTCCGAATCGGCGGAGGAGTCGGCGGCGATCTGGAAAGGGCGCAAGGGGGCGTTCGGCGCGGTGGGGCGGATCAGCCCGGACTACCTGTGCATGGACGGCACCATCCCGACCTCCCGCCTGCCGGAGGTGCTGCACCGCATCGGCCAGATGAGCGAGGCGTGCGGCTTGCAGGTGGCCAACATCTTCCACGCCGGAGACGGCAACCTCCATCCGCTGATCATGTTCGATGCGAACGACCCGGCCAGCATGCACAAGGCGGAAACCTTCGGGGCCGACATCCTGCGCCTCTGCGTCGAGGTGGGTGGCTGTCTGACCGGCGAGCACGGGGTGGGCGTGGAGAAGCGGGACCTGATGGGCGTGCAGTTCTCCGATACCGAGCTTGCCCTGCAGCGCCGGATCAAATCGGCCTTCGATCCGGAATGGCTGCTGAACCCGAGCAAGGTGTTCCCCCTGCTGCCCGCCGCGCTGCCGCAGGCGGCATGATGGAGCAGGTGGCGCCGGCCGACGAGGCCGGGTTCTCCGCCGTGATCAAGGCGGCCCAGGCCGGGCGGCAGCCGCTGTTCGTCTGCGGCCACGGCACCAAGGCCGGCATGCTGCGCCCGGTGCACGCGATGCGGGCGATCTCCACCCGCGGCCACACCGGCATCACCCTGCATTCGCCGAAGGAACTGGTCATCAGCGCCCGGGCCGGCACGCCATTGCCGGAGGTCGAGGCCAAGCTTGCGGCATCCGGCCAGCACCTGATCGCCGAACCGCCGGATTTGTCGGTGCTGCTGGGCGCCGGCGTCCAGACATTGGGCGGGGTGGTGGCGACGAACCTGTCCGGGCCGCGGCGCGTGGCCTGGGGGGCGATGCGGGACCATGTGATCGGCATCCGGGCCGTGAACGGCGCGGGCGAGATATTACACTCCGGCGGGCGTGTGCTGAAAAATGTTACAGGTCTTGATCTGTGCAAATTGCTGACCGGCAGCCATGGCACGCTCGCGGTGATCACAGAGATCACGTTGAAGGTATTGCCCGCGCCGGAGGCGGTGGGGACGGTCGTGGTGCGGGGGGTGGATGCCGCGCGGGGGGTGGCGGTGCTGTCTGCCGCGCTGGGCTCCCCGTTCAGCGTGTCGGCGGCGTGCTGGCTGCCGCGGTTCGATGGCGGGCCGGCCGCGCTCGCGCGGATCGAGGAGTTCGCGCCTTCCGTGGCCTATCGCACCGGGCGGCTGCGCGATGATCTCGCGGCATTCGGCCCGGCGGAAATCCTCGACGATCCCGCCAGCCGCGCGATCTGGCGCGAGGTGCGGGACGCGGTGCCCTTGGCTGCCGGGTGGGACGATGCGATCTGGCGCGTCTCGGTGCGGCCATCGGCGGGGGCGGGCGTGCTGGGGGCGGTGGAGCGGGCGTTCGGCGCGGCCGGGTTCCTGGATTGGGGCGGCGGCCTGGTATGGATCGCCGGCCCGGCCACCGAGGCGGCGCATGGCGCGGTAATGGCGGCCGCCCAGGCCGGGCAGGGCACCTGGACTTTGCTGCGCGCGCCGGACGCGCTGCGCGAGGCCGTGGCGGTGATACCGCCCGAGCCGCCGGCGCTGGCGCGCATCGGTGCACGGGTGAAAGCCGCCTTCGATCCGTCCGGGATTCTCAATCCCGGCCGCCTTCATGGCGAGGTCTGAGATGCAGACGAATTTCACCGCCGAGCAGTTGCGCGACCCCGGCACCGCCGCGGCGAACCAGGTGCTGCGGACGTGCGTGCATTGCGGGTTCTGCACCGCGACCTGCCCGACGTTCGTGCTGCTGGGCGACGAACTCGATTCGCCGCGTGGGCGCATCTACCTGATGAAGGACATGCTGGAA
>DATKQI010000151.1:0-4667 GCA_035532755.1 Acetobacteraceae bacterium | reverse complement strand
CATTGCGTCAGTGCCGTGCGCCCCAACTCCGCCGTCTGGAACGGTGCATTCGCCAGGTGGGTCGCCCAATCGCGGAACGCGAGACTGACCGTGCTGGGCGAGCGTCCGCCGGTGAAGCGGCCATGCCAAGCATGCAGCATGCGGTCGAGGTCCGCCGGTGTGCTCACGTGCGGCGCCGGCGGTGACCGGACATCAAGGGATGATGTGGGTCGGAGGGCGGAAACAGGCACGTCCGGCATGGCGGAAGGTCCTTGGGAGGGGTTTGCGCGGCGGAGCCGATGCAGGAGGGATCGCCACTCGGTGGTCGCGCGATCCCGCACCGGTGCGATCGGGTGAGCCTGGTGCCCGAGGGCAGGCAAGGATATGCCGCTTAGACCTGCTTGCGGGTTGATCCAGGTCAGTACGGGTGGGATTGGCCGCCGAGGAACACCCCTCGGGAGCCGCCTCGAACGTGCCCTGCGCTCCCCACGCACGATCGGACCGCCAGTGCCGTCGCACCAGGCCCAGCGAACCTAGCCGGAAGCGACGCCACTGCGGCAGGCTCGGAAACTACTCATTCCCGCGCCCATCGGGTGCGGGCGCGAGCGCCGTTTTCGGACGCGGTGATCATTCGCCCCAGACCAGCCGACGCCAGGTCACTCCGGGGAGCGGTTGGCCAGCCTGCGCGCCACGCACTCGCCTTTCGGCCGGAACTAACGAACTGGCCTCCTGGTACGCATAAGCGGACAAAGCTAGAACGGACGGGGCGAACAATCGAGGCGGATCAGGCCGTTGCGGCTTTGGAGCTGGTTCCGCACGCCCGGCGCTCGATGACGGGAATCACCTGATTTCCGTGAGCCTGCCAAGCCGGGCCGGCCTGGAGTATTTGAGGCCCTAAAAGATGCACGACAAACTCTGTCGGAATGAAGCATTGTGCGGAAACCCTTCGGGTAAGGTTTTCCGCACATGCTGGTCGGCTACATGCGCGTCTCGACCAACGGCGACCGACAGGTGCTGGACCTGCAGCGCGACGCGCTGCTCGCCGCCGGCGTCGACGAGCGTCAGCTGTTCGAGGATCGGGTCAGCGGCAGTCGCGCCGATCGTGCCGGTCTGAGCAAGGCGCTTGCCTTCATCCGCGCCGGCGATTGCCTGGTGGTCTGGAAGTTGGATCGGCTCGGCCGATCCCTGCCACACCTGCTGACCACGGTAACGAGCCTGAAGGAGCGCGGCGTCGCGTTCCGCTCGCTCACCGAACAGATCGACACCACCACGCCACAGGGCGAGCTGCTGTTCCACATTTTCGGCGCGCTGGCGCAGTTCGAGCGGGCGTTGATCCAGGAGCGCGTGCAAGCCGGTCTCGCCGCGGCGCGCCGTCGCGGACGGCATGGTGGGCGTCCCGTTGCGATCGACGCGGAGAAGCTCGGCGCGGTGATCGCGGCGCTCGACGGCGGCGCCACCAAGGCGGCGGTCTGCCGCACCTTCGGCGTCCGGCGCAGCACCCTGATCGACTCGCTGGCCCGGATCGGCTGGTCTGTCGGCCTCAAGGGACCAGGAGGCTTACGTGGCGCGACGGCAGCGACTGAGCGAAAACCAGATCGCGGAGCTGTTCGAGCCGCCGACGGAACAGCGTGAGTTGGTGCGCCACTTCATGCTGTCCGATGCTGACCTCGCCGCGATCCGGCGCTGCCGCGGCGATCACAACCGGCTCGGCTACGCGCTGATGCTTTGCTACCTGCGCTTCCCGGGCCGCGCACTGCGCGTCGGCGAGCGGCCGCCGGCCTCGCTGCTGGTGTTCGTTGCAGATCAGATCGAGGCTCTTCCGGCCTGCATCGACGAATATCTTGCGACGGAGCGGAACCGGCAGCGGCACGCGGTCGAGTGCCAGGAGCAACTCCGGCTACGCCCCTTCGGTAGACGTGCTGCTGCTGAGCTGATGGACGCGTTGCTGCCGCAGGCGATCGAGAACGACCGGCTCGCCTTTCTAGCCGAGTTGGTGATGCAGGCGTGCCGCGCGCGCCGGATCGTCGTGCCGTCTCCCGCGGCTCTGGAGCGGCTGTGCGCCGAACTCCGCCACAGCGCGCGCCGGGAGGCACATCGCCGGCTGACGCACGGACTCTCGGCCGAGCAACGGAGGCGCCTCGACACACTGACCCGCCGCCGAGAGGAGAGCAGCCTGAGCTGGCTCGCCTGGCTGCGGCAGATGCCGGAGGGCGCCAAACCCTCTGCCATGCTCGGCCTGATCGAGCGGCTGGAGCATGTGCGCGCCATCGGCATCGAGCCCGGCCGCGGCCATCTCGTCCACCAGGTGCGCCTGGCGCAGCTCGCCCGCGAGGCGGGGCGTACCTCGGTGCAGCATGTCGCCGGTTACGAGCGGCAGCGCCGCCACGCGACGCTGGTCGCCACGACGCTGGACATCGCTGTGAGTTTGACCGATCAGGCGATCGACCTGTTCGACCGGCTGGTCGGCGCGATGTTCCGCCGCGCCGACGGCCGGCACGCCCGCGCCTTCCAGGCCGATGCGCGGGCGATCAACGAGAAGGTCCGTCTCTACGCCCGCGTCGGCGCCGCGCTGATCGCCGCGCGCGACGGCAAGCGGGACGCCTATGGCGCGATCGCCACCGTGATCCCTTGGAAGCGGTTTCGCGCCACGGTCGCCGAAGCCGAGGCGCTGGCTCGCCCGGAGGAGTTCGACACGCTCGAGAAGCTTGGCGAGCACTATGCCGGCGTCCGGCGCTGGTCGCCCACCTTTCTGGACGCCTTCACATTCGAAAGCGTACCTGCTTCCGCCTCCCTGATGCGCGCGATCGCGGTACTGCGCGAGGCGAACCGCTCGAATGCCGCCACCTTGCCGAAATCCGCGCCGACCGGTTTCGTGCGGCAGCGCTGGGCGCCCTACGTCCTGCCCGGCGGCACCATCGACCGGCGCCATTACGAACTCTGCGTGCTCTCGGAATTGCGCGATCGGCTGCGTGCCGGCGATGTCTGGGTCGCCGGCAGTCGGCAATATCGCTCCTTTGAGGAACGGCTGATCTCCGCAGAGACGCTGCAGGACCTCAAGCAGGCCGGCACGCTGCCAATCGCCGTCGAGCCAGACTTCGAGCAGTTCATTGCCGCCCGTCAGGTGCTGCTGGACGAGCGGCTGAAAGCGGTCAATGCCCAGGCTGCTTCTGGCACATTGCCGGACGTGACGATCACCAACGGCGTCCTGAAGATTGCACCGATCGAGAAATCAACGCCGCCGGAGGCCGAGGCACTGGCGGCGCGGCTCTACGCTATGCTGCCGCGCGTCCGTATCACCGACCTGCTGGCCGAGGTGGCGAGCTGGACGCTGTTCCCGGACTGCTTCACCCATCTGCGCACCGGCGAGATAGCGGCCGACAGCCGCATCCTGATGGCGGGGCTGCTCGCCGATGGGCTCAATCTCGGGCTGACCCGCATGGCCGAGGCATGCAGCATCGCCACCCTCGGTCAGCTCGCCTGGACATCGGACTGGCACATCCGCGAGGAGACCTATGCCCTGGCGCTGCGCTGCCTGGTCAACCAGCAGCAGTGCGAGCCGTTCGCTGCAATCTTCGGCAGCGGCACCGCCTCGTCGTCGGACGGGCAGTTCTTCCAGGCGGCCGGTTTCGGCCGCGACGCGGGGCGCCTGAACGCGCATTACGGTCCGCGGCCGGGTTTCAAAGTCTACACTCACATGTCGGACCGATACGGGCCGTTCTTCACCAAACTGATCGCAGCGACCGCAAGCGAAGCACTGCACGTCCTGGACGCGCTGCTCTATCACCAGAGCGAGGTCGCGACACGGCGGCATCACACCGATGGCGGCGGCGATTCCGACCATGTCTTCGCGCTCTGCGCCCTGCTCGGCTTCCAGTTCGCGCCACGCATCCCGGACCTCAAGCACCGCCGGCTCTACAGCTTCGGCAAGCCCTCCGCCTATCCCGCGCTGGAGCCGATGATCGCCGGCCGGATCAACGTCGCCCTCATCCGGGCGCACTGGTCGGAGATCCTGCGCGTGGTCGCCTCGATCCGCACCGGCACGGTCACGGCATCGCTGATCATGCGTCAGCTCGCCGCCTATCCGCGCCAAAACGGGGTCGCCGCGGCGCTGCGCGAGCTCGGGCGGCTGGAACGCACGCTGTTCACGCTGGACTGGATCAGCGACCCGGAGCTGCGCCGCGAGACCGGGCAGGAGCTGAACAAGGGCGAAGCCCGCAACAGTCTGGCACGCGCAGTCTTCATCCATCGGCTCGGAGAAATCCGCGACCGCACCTACGAGAACCAGCAGCATCGCGCCTCCGGCCTCAACCTGCTCGTCACCGCCATCATCCTGTGGAATACGCGCTACCTGGAGCGCGCCGTCGCTACCCTGCGGGAGAGCGAGGACATCCCCGGCCATCTGCTCGCCCACCTTTCACCGCTCGGCTGGGAGCACGTCAACCTGACCGGCGACTACGTCTGGGGAGCTTCGCACAGCATGTCGGAAAACACTGACGGATTGAGGCCGCTACGGGCGGCACCAGAACCTTACCCGAGAGCCGCGTGATGTTCGCACTTTGTCCGCTTATGCGTACCAGGAGGCCAGTTCGTTAGTTCTGGCCATTCTGTCCGCAAAGACCATGGCTTTTCTCAAGGGCTCGATTGCTGCCTGGTTGCTTCCGGCGGCAACGAGTCGACGGCCTTCCTGC
>DATKQI010000150.1:0-4414 GCA_035532755.1 Acetobacteraceae bacterium | reverse complement strand
CGCTCGTGCAGGAACGCATCGAGGGGCTGGCCGGATATCACCGCGACCAGATGGCCGAGCACATCTGTCGCGTTGGAGTAGTTCCAGGCGCTGCCGGGCTGGCAGAGCAGCGGCTGTGCGGCGAGCTTCTCCACCATCTCGCCGAGGCTGCTCTGCGCGGCCTGGAACTCGATGCCGTTCGCGCGATACAGCGCGTCCACCACGGTCGATTCCATGAAGCCGTAGGTAAGGCCGGCGGTGTGGGTCAGCAGGTCGCGGAAGGTGATGTCCCGCTCGGCCGGCACCGTTTCGACCGCGCCGCGCGCGCCGCCGGTGCACACGCGCATGTCGCGGAAGCAGGGGAGGAAGCGGGTGATCGGGTCGTCGAGCTGGAAGCGGCCTTCCTCGTACAGCATCATGACGGCGGCCGAGGTGAGCGGCTTCGTCATCGAATAGATGCGGAATATCGTTTCCGGCGAGATCGGCGTGCCCCGGGCGATATCCGCCTGCCCGGCGGTGGCGAGCCAGGCGAGCTTTCCGCGCCGGCTGACCATGGTGAGCAGGCCGGGTAGCTTGCGATCCTCGACCAGGCGCTGCATCCAGCCCTCGATGCGGGCGAGGCGGGTGGAGGACAGGCCGACGTCTTCCGGGGCGGCCTCCGTGGGGTGGCGCATCAGCCGGGTTCCTCCCAGTTTTCCATCGCCGCTCGGGTCTCCTCCACCGCGATGCGCCAGATCGCCAGCATTTCGTGATCCGGCCGGGCGGCGCGGCCGCCGAAACGGCCATCTTCCAGCAGCGCGCGCACCTCGAACGGCGGGAGGGTGCGCATCCGTTCCAGATCGACCATCGGCTTCGGCTCGTCCGGTTCGGGCGGGGGGCCGAGGCGTGTCCAGGGGAAGTTCTCCATCCAACTCGCGTGGCTTGCCAGAGGGTCCGTCTCCGTCACCGCCGCCCAGGTGCGCGGGGCGCGCCACCAATCGTGGAAGCGGACGCGGCAATCCGGGTTGTCCATCAGCCATTCATGGGCGAGCGCGGCCGCCGGCTGGTTGCCGCCGTGGCCGTTCACGATGAGGATGCGGCGGAAACCGGAGCGTTTCAGGCTGTCCAGCACGTCGCGCACCACGGCCGCGAAGCTTTCCACCCGCAGCGTGATGCTCCCCGGGAAGGCCGCGAAATACGGGGCGAGGCCGAACGGCAGGGCGGGATAGACCGGCACGCCCAGCGGCCCGGCCGCCTCCGTCGCCACGCGCTCGGCCAGGATCGCATCCGTGCACAGCGACAGGCCGGCGTGCTGTTCGGTGCTGCCCAGCGGCAGGACCACCCGGTCGTCGCGCCGCAGCCAGTCTTCCACCGCCCGCCAATCCATCTCGGCGATCCGCATGCGCCCCTCCCGCTGCTTGCGGCGCACAGGCTGGGCGGCGGGAGGCGCTGCGTCAATCCGTGGCAGGCAGGATCAGCGCGGAAGCATTGCCGACGGCAGGCCGCAGGTGATGCGGCCGTCCAGCAGGCAGTCTTCAAGTGCCGCCTGGCGCCGGAGGATATGGACAAGCTGCAGGCTGACGATCACCAGCGCCAGAACGAAGGCGATGCTGGCCAGCCCCGCCGTGCGGCGGTTCGCGACCTCCTGATCGTCTTCCTGCGGCCAGGAGCGGACCCGGCGGATGACCATGCCGCACTCTAGCGCGGCGCACGCCGATGGTGTCATCATGTTCGTGACATCGAACAAAAATCATGCGCCCCTCCATGCCCGCATCCCGCCACATCCCGAGCGCCCATCTCTGCGCCACCGATCCGGCGATGGCCGAACTGATCGCCCGCATCGGGCGCTGCGGCCTGCGCACGGTGAAGCGCGAGCCGTTCGAGGCGCTGCTGCATGCCGTCGCCCACCAGCAACTGCACGCCCGCGCCGCCGAGGCGATTCTTGGCCGGTTCCACGCGCTGTTTCCCGAAGCCCCCTTCCCTGCCCCCGAAGCCGTGCTCGCCACGCCGGAAGCTTCGCTGCGCGCCTGCGGCTTCTCCGGCACCAAGGTCGCGGCCATCCGCGATCTGTGCGCCAAGGCGACCGACGGCACAGTGCCCACGCGCCGCGCCTGCCCCCGCCTGTCCGACGACGAACTGATCGAGCGGCTGACCACGATCCGCGGCGTCGGGCGATGGACCGTGGAAATGCTGCTGATCTTCACCCTGGGCCGCCCCGACATCCTGCCGGTGGACGATTTCGGCATCCGTGAGGGCTACCGCCTTCTGCATGATCTGCCGGCCCAGCCGAAACCCCGGGAACTGGCCGAAATCGGCACCCGGTGGGGGCCCCACCGCAGCACCGCCGCGTGGTACCTCTGGCGCGCCGCCGAAGGCAGCAAGCGCGCCGCGCCGGCGTGATGTCCCGTCTTCAGACCGGCTCGGTATCGAGCGCGTAGCCGGCGGCGCGGACGGTGCGGACGATATCGCGTTCGCCGTCGGCGTTGATGGATTTGCGCAGACGGCGGATGTGCACGTCCACCGTGCGGGGTTCGACATGGATGTCCGGCCCCCAGACGGCATCGAGCAGTTCCTCGCGGGCGAAGACGCGGCGGGGGTGCTGGAGGAAGAACTCCAGCAGGCGGAACTCGGTGGGGCCAAGATGGATGGCGCGGCCGTTGCGGGTGACGCGGTGGGTGGCGAGGTCCATCGCCAGATCGTCGAACACCAGCCTGCCCTTGGTGGGCACGGCGTTGGCGCGGCGCAGCAGGGCGCGCATGCGGGCCAGCAGCGCATCCATGCTGAACGGCTTGGTGATGTAGTCGTCGGCCCCGGTGTTGAGGCCGCGCACGGCGTCCTGGTCCTCGGTGCGGGCGGTGACCATGATGACGGGAAGATCGCGCGTGGCGGTGCGGCGGCGGATCTGGCGGCAGACCTCGATGCCGGACATCACCGGCAGCATCCAGTCCAGCAGCACGAGGTCCGGCTGGGCCTCGGCGATGCGGGTCAGCGCCTCCTGCCCATCGGCGGCCTCGTCCACCCGGAAGCCCTGCTTTTCGAGGTTATAGCGCAGCATGGTGGCAAGGGCGGCCTCATCCTCCACCACCAGCACCAGCGGCTTGGACATCTGGGCCATTCCATCGGGCATCACGGGAGTCTCCGATCCGTTCCTGTTTCGCCCGTCAGTCACGCGCGGGGCGGATGACGGCGTAGGCCGAGGCTTCGCCCTTCGGGCGGGCGTCGGGCAGCGATTCGCCGGTCACGGCGTAATAGGCGTTCTCGGCGATGTTGGTCGCGTGGTCGCCGATGCGCTCCATGTTCTTGGCGATGAACAGCAGATGCGTGCAGGGGGTGATGTTGCGCGCATCCTCCATCATGTAGGTGATCAGCTCGCGGAAGATGCCGGTGTACACGTCGTCGATCATCTGGTCCGAGCGCCAGACCTCGACCGCCTTGTCTGGATCGTTCTCGCCCACCGCGTCGATGATGGTCTTCAGGTTGTCCTGCACGAGGCGGGCCATGTGGGCGAAGCCGGTGAGCGTATAGGGCAGCGCGAATTCGTTGAGGACGAGGCTGCGCTTCGCGACATTGGCCGCGTAATCGCCGATGCGTTCCAGATCGCCCGTCATCTTCAGGGCGGCGACGATGTGGCGCAGGTCTGCCGCCATCGGTTGGCGGAGGGCGAGCAGGCGGATGGCGAACTGCTCCACCTCCCGTTCCATCGCATCGACCTTCGGGTCATCCTCCACCGCGCGGGAGGCGGCGGCGGGATCGCGCTCGATCACGGCGCGGGCGGCGTTGGCGACCTGCGTCTCGACCAGGCCGCCCATCTGGGTGAGCATGTCGTGCAGGCGGTTCAGGTCCTGCTCGAAGCTTTTGACGATGTGTCCCGCCGTGTCCGACATGGCTGCAGCTTCCCTCAGCCGAACCGGCCGGTGATGTATTCCTGGGTGCGCTTCTCGCGCGGGGCGGTGAACATCCGGTCCGTCGGGCCCACCTCCACCATCTCGCCCATGTAGAAGAACGCGACGCGGTCCGCGCAGCGGGCGGCCTGCTGCATGTTGTGGGTGACGATGGCGATGGTGAAATCCTGCTTCAACTCGTCGATCAGCTCCTCGATCTTGAGGGTGCTGATGGGGTCGAGCGCGCTCGTGGGCTCATCCAGCAGGATCACATCCGGCTTCACCGCGATGCTGCGCGCGATGCACAGGCGCTGCTGCTGGCCGCCGGAGAGGCCCATGGCCGGGCCGGCCAGCCGGTCCTTCACCTCCGCCCATAGTGCGGCACGGGTGAGCGACCATTCCACCCGCTCATCCATCTCGGCCCGGGAGAGGCGCTCGTGCAGCTTCACGCCGAAGGTGATGTTCTCGTAGATCGACATCGGGAACGGCGTGGGCTTCTGGAACACCATGCCGATGCGGGCGCGGAGCACGTTCAGGTCCATGTCCGGGGCGAGGATGTTGCGCCCGTCCATCAG
>DATKQI010000149.1:0-2779 GCA_035532755.1 Acetobacteraceae bacterium | reverse complement strand
TCACCAGCGAAATGCTTTCCTGCACCGCGTCGTCCACGCCTACAACCACACCCGCCTGCGATGCCTCAACTACCTCAGCCCTCTCGAAACCCTCAATAATCACACGAAACACAACACCTTCGCCGGGGTGACGGGAGGGGGCGTCTTTTTCCGCATGGCCAAAGGGTTGGAGGCGAAGGGTTGCCGTCCCGGGGGGGCGCGTGGCACTGATTGGGCGCTGGCGCGCGAACCGCAAGGGCTGTTCGTGCGTTGCGGTTCTGCGGCGTCTCGCCGCGATTCCAGGGAAGGTCGATGGTATTGAAAAAGCTGCGCAAGGCCGTGCTGCCCGTGGCCGGGCTCGGCACGCGCTTTCTTCCGGCCACGAAGGCGATGCCGAAGGAAATGCTGCCGGTGGTGGACAAGCCGCTGATCCAGTACGCGGTGGACGAGGCGCGCGCCGCCGGGATCGAGCAGTTCTGCATGGTGACGGGCCGCGGCAAATCCGCGCTGATCGACCATTTCGACGTCGCCTACGAGCTGGAGGCCACCCTGCGGGAGCGCGGCAAGACCGAGGAGCTCGCGATGCTGCACGAGGAGCAGGTGGAACCCGGCTCCATCACCACGGTGCGCCAGCAGGTCCCGCTCGGCCTCGGCCACGCCATCTGGTGCGCCCGCGCCTTCATCGGCGAGGACCCGTTCGCCATCATCCTGCCGGATGACCTCGTGCTGAGCGAAACCCCCTGCCTCGAACAGCTCGCCGATGCCTACCGGGAAACCGGGGGCAACGTGGTGGCCGTGGTGGAGGTGCCGCACGAGCAGACCAACCGCTACGGCATCCTGCGCACCGGGCACGACGACGGGCGGCTGGTGGAGGTGACGGGGCTGGTGGAGAAGCCGGACCCGGCGGATGCGCCCTCCAACCTCTCCATCATCGGCCGCTACGTGCTGCTGCCGCAGGTGATCGACTATCTGGCGGCGATGGAGCGCGGCGCCGGCAACGAGGTGCAGTTGACGGACGCGATGGCCAAGCTGATCGGCGCGAGCCCCTTCCACGGCCTGCGTTTCGAGGGGCGGCGATTCGATTGCGGGGACAAAGCCGGCTATCTTGAAGCGCAGATCGCCTTCGGCCTGCGCCGGCCGGACCTCGCGGACGCGGTGCGCGCCTTCATCAAGATCTACGCGGAGGCTGCCGGATGAACACTGCCCCGATGACGCCCAAGGCGGCCTTCACGCACGATTTCGATCCCCACACCCTGCGCGAATACGACATTCGCGGCATCGTGGGGCAGACGCTGCACGCGGCGGATGCCTTTGCCATCGGCCGCTGCTTCGGCACGGTGGTGGCGGGTGCCGGCGGGGCGCGCGTGGCGGTGGGTTACGATGGCCGCCTGTCCTCCCCCGCGCTGGAGGAGGCATTGGTGCACGGGCTGATGGACTGCGGGATGGAGGTGCTGCGCATCGGCCGCTGCCCCACGCCGGAGCTGTATTTCGCCGCCACCACCACCCCGACGGACGGTGCGGTGATGGTGACCGGCAGCCACAACCCGCCCGATTACAACGGCTTCAAGATGATGCTGGGCCGCAAGCCCTTCTTCGGCGCGCAGATCGCCGGCATCGGCCGCATGGCCGCGGCCGGGGATGTGGTGCCAGCGGCGGCCGGCAGCGAGATGGTGGTTGATCTGTCCGGCCCCTACGTCAACCGCCTGCTGGAAGACTGGGATGGCGGGGAGCGCGCGCTGCGCGTGGTGTGGGACAACGGCAACGGCTCGGCCGGCGAGGTGCTGGAACGGCTGGTGGACCGGCTGCCCGGCCGGCACACCGTGCTGAACGGCGCGATCGACGGCAATTTCCCCGCCCACCACCCGGACCCCACGGTGCCGAAGAACCTCGCCCAGCTGATCGAGGCGGTGCGGGCCACGGGATCGGACATCGGCATCGCCTTCGACGGCGATGCGGACCGCATCGGCGTGGTGGACGACACGGGCGCGATCCTGTTCGGGGACCAGGTTCTGATCATCCTCGCGCGCGATGTGCTGCGCGCGCATCCGGGTGCGACCATCATCGCCGACGTGAAGGCGAGCCAGGTGCTGTTCGACGAGATCGCCCGCGCGGGCGGAGACCCGCTGATGTGGAAGACCGGGCACAGCCTGATCAAGGCGAAGATGGCCGAGACGGGCGCCCCGCTCGCGGGCGAAATGTCCGGCCACATCTTCTTCGCCGACAAATGGTACGGGTTCGACGATGCGCTGTACGCCGCGGTGCGGCTGCTCGGCATTCTCGCCCGGATGGACGGCAAGCTCTCCGCCGTGCGCGCCGCCCTGCCGGAGGTGGTGAACACGCCGGAGCTGCGGTTCGACTGCGCGGAGGCGCGCAAGTTCGCGGTGATCGCGGAGGTGGCCGCGCGGCTGCGCAGACAGGGGGCGCGGCTGTCGGACACCGACGGCGTGCGCGTGCAGACGGAAGATGGCTGGTGGCTGCTGCGCGCCTCCAACACCCAGGCGGTGCTGGTGGCGCGGGCGGAAGCATCGAGCAAGCACGGGCTGGAACGGCTGAAGGCCGATCTGGTGGCGGCGCTGGCGGCATCGGGCCTCGCCGCACCGGATTTCTCCGGTTCCCATGCGGGGCATTGAGGCCGCCGCGCCCCGTCACCCCGGCGAAAGTGTTTTATCTCGGCTGATTGTGTAGAGTTGCCTGGTATTGCGGCCGGTTTGGCCCATCTCGCCAAGCGAGGATACCCATGCAGCTGAACTTGCACGCCAATGCCCGCACGACGCCGAAGATGCGGGCCTTGATCCAATCC
>DATKQI010000148.1:0-2739 GCA_035532755.1 Acetobacteraceae bacterium | reverse complement strand
GAACGCCGCCTACTCGCATCGCTGCCAGGTGATCGGGCCGATGCTGCGCCTGCCCTGCGTGAATGGCGGCATCGCCCTCGGCATCGGGCTCGACGACCAGTTCACCCGCTGGGAGCCGCTGCTGCACCCCGGCGACATCGTTTATCTGCCGATGGAATTCGCCCAGTACACCGTCAGCCACGCCGCAAACCGCCTCGGCCCCGATGCCGCGATCCTGCTCCGCCACAATCGCATCATCCTGGCCCGCCTGCCGCCAGGCCGCTGGCTCGGCGCATTCTTCGCCGCCGATCTGCGCGCCCTGGTGCTCTCGGCCGTGGAGATGGCGGTGCACACGGCCGGGTTGGCCGGCCCCCGCCGCGCGCTCGCCGGAAAGTTCGACGCGGCGGGCGACCGCATCGGCGCCACGGCCGCCAAGGCCCGCCGCAACCAAGCCTTCCTCGCCACCCTCGATCGTGCAGACCCCACCGCCGCGCAGATCGACTCCGGCTACGGCAGCATCGAAATCATCCGCTTCCTGCACTGGGCCACCGCACACCACGTCCACGCGATCGGCGGCCTGCCCACCGAGTTCGCCGCCATCCGTCTCCCCGCCGAAACGCTGGCCGCGACGGGCGCGCTCTATCGCCGCAACCACGCCGGCTTCCTGATGCTGCCCGGCGAAAGCCGCTATCCCCACCGCGATTTCTACGACAGCCCCGACCATCTGGTGCAAGGCTGCCAGATCGCCCACTCCATCGCCGTGGCCCGTGCCCTCGCGAAGCTTCTGCGCCGCGCAATCCGACCGCCCCCGGCCTGGGTCAAAAAACACCACTGCCGCTAACTACCCGCGAAACTCTCCACCACCGCGAGGAACCCGGCCGGGTTCTCCGCATGCACCCAATGCCCGGCACCCTTCACCATGGCGAAGCGCACGGCGGGGAATAGTGCCCGGATCGTCTCCCGATGCTCCGGCCGCACATAGTCCGACCGCTCGCCGCGCACGAACAGGCACGGCCCATCGAACCGCGCGCCCTCCGGCGCCTCCCATCCCTCGATCGCCGGCATCGCGGCAGCGATCTCGGCAAGCCCGAGCCGCCACGCAGGAGCGTCGCCAAACTTCAGATTCTGCAATAAAAACCCCCGCACCGCCGCGCTCGGCACCGCCGCTGCCAGTGCCGCATCGGCCGCTGCCCGGGTCAGGCCCGGCGCCAGATCCAGCGCCATCATCGCCTGCACATAACCGCGCAGATCGGGCGGGCTTACCGCCGGGGCGATATCCACCACCACCAGCCGCGCCACCACCCCCGGCCGGCCCAGGGCGAGCCGCATCGCCGCCTTCCCGCCCATCGAATGCCCGACCACCACCGCCGGCCCCACCCCGAGCCGCGCCAGCGTCTCCGCCACATCCTCCGCCATCGCGTCATACGTCATCGTCGCCGCGTGCGGGCTGTCGCCATGGTTGCGCAGATCAAGCGCGATCACCCGGAAGCGCGCCGCCAGATGCCGCTGCACCGCCCCGAAGTTGCGCGCCGATCCGAACAGCCCGTGCAGCAGCACCAGCGGCGGCCCATCCCCCGCCTCCACCGCATGCAGGATCATCGCGCCACCCGCCTGCGCGGCCACGCCACCACCAGCACCCCGCCCAGGATCAGCGCCGAACCCGCCAGCAGGCTCGGCCCCAGCGGCTCGCCCAGCCACAGGGTGGACACCACCACGCCGAAAGCCGGGATCACCAGAAACCCCACCGAGGAAACCAGCGTGGGCAGGATCACGGTCGCCTGGCTCACGCACCATGTCCCGATCGGCCCGACCACCACGCCGATATAGCCCAGCGCGACCCAGCCGGTCGGGCGCACCCCTATGCCGCCGCCGGGGCTGAACCACATCGCCACCGGCAGCAGCGCGAGGGTCGCGAGCCCGAAGCTCCAGGGCAGCATCTCCAGCATCGTCATCTGCATGGGCCGCCGCCGCACCACGATGATGGCGATCGACCACGAAAGCCCCGCCGCCAGCAGCAGGGCGTGGCCGATCAGCACATGCGGGTCCGACCAGTCGATCGCCCACGGCCCCACCAGCACCGCCACGCCGGCAATCCCGAACAGCGCGCCCGCCCAGCGCTGCGGCGTGATCTGCTCCTTCAGCACCAGCACCGACAGCGGGATCAGCCAGATTGTCGTCGTGTTGGCGAGCATCGCCGTGCGCCCCGCCGTCACCCACGCCGCCGCCGCGGTGGCGAAGGCGAAGAACCCGGCCAGCTGCAGCAGCCCCACCGCCAAGATCGCCGGCAGATCCGCCCGGCCCGGCCACCGCAGCCGCCGCCCCGCCGCCAGCCCGATCGTGGAGGCACAGCCCGACAGGCCGAGCCGCCACGTGGCGAACCACAGCGGCGCCGCCCCGCCGTCCAGCGCATATTTCGTCACCGGCCAGGAACTGCCCAGCAGCAGCACCGCGCCCGCCAGCAGCCCGACGCCTGATCCGGCGAGCCCGCGCGGCGCCACCTACTCCGCCACGCGCAGCATGATCTTGCCGATATGCGCGCCGCTCTCCATCAGCCGGTGCGCCGCCGCCGCCTGCTCCAGCGGAAACACCTCATGGATCACCGGCGCGCAGCGCCCCGCGCCCAGCAGCGGCCACACCTTCGCCCGCAGCTCCGCCGCGATCGCGCCCTTCTGCGCCGTGGTCCGCGGCCGCATGGTCGATCCGGTGATGGTCAGCCGCCGCGTCATCACCGGCAGCAGATCGAGCGATTCAGCCACGCTG
>DATKQI010000147.1:0-7249 GCA_035532755.1 Acetobacteraceae bacterium | reverse complement strand
TCCAGGATCGGCAGCGCGTCCATGTCCGCGCGCAGGCCGATGGCGGGGCCGCCGGCCGCGCTGTTCGGCCCCTGCCCGCGGATGACGCCGACGACGCCGGTGGTGGCGAGCCCGGTCACGATCTCGTCCACCCCGAATTCGGCCAGCCGGTCCTGCACCACCCGGCTCGTGCGCTGCTCCTGCAAGGCAAGCTCGGGATGGGTGTGCAGGTCGTGCCGCCAGGCGGTCATCTCCTCGTGGAAATCGGCGATGCGGTTGATGATCGGCATGGCGGCTCTCCGGCGGAATGGGGTCAGGCAACAGCAGATGGGGCAGTGTGCGGCGGGCGGAAGGTCCGCGCCAGCCCCTCGGCGAGCGGGATCGGGCGGAAGCCGAGGGTCTGTGCCATCGGCGCGATGTCGAACGCCTTGTCCTCCAGCAGCCGGCGGATCTCGGCGGGGCGGATGCGCGGCAGGAACGGCAGCAGGGCGGCAAGCCTCGCAGCCGCCATCAGCGGCGCGGCGGGGATGGGCAGGATGCGCGGCGGGCGCAGCCCGGCGGCAGCCGCCACGGCGCGGGTGAAATCCGCATAGGACAGCGGCGCGGGCCCGGCGATGACCAGGGCGCGCGGCGCAAGGTCCGGCAGGTCAAGCGCGGCGCACACCGCGCGGGTCACGTCATCCTGGTGGATCGGCTGCACCAGGGCGCGGCCGGCGCCCGGCAGCGGCACCACCGGCAGGCGGCGCAGCAGGGCGGCCAGGCGCTGCACGTTGTCCTCCCCCTCCGCGCCGTAGATCATCGTCGGGTGCAGGATCATCCCCGGCCGGCCGGAGCCGAGCAGCGCGGCCTCCCCGGCCTTCACGCCCTCGCCATGCGCATCCGGCCAGCGGGAGAACTTGCGGGTGCTGCCGAGCAGCACGATGCGCGCCAAGGCCGGGGCGGCGGCCAGGATGGCGGGCGCGTGGCGCGCGTGCGCGGCGGAGGCGATGCGGGTGGCATCCACGAGTGCCGCGGCAAGTGCGGCGGCATCGGTGAGGTCGGCGATGCGCGGCGGGCAGGGCAGACCCACCACCCGCCACTTCGCGGCATCGCGCACGACGGGTATGACGGGCACGCCCCTGGCAAGCAGCGCGCGGCACAGCGCAAGGCCGGACCGGCCGGATGCGCCGATGACATGGACCGCTTCAGCCATGGCGAAGATGCTAGGCGGCGGCGGAGCGCGCAGCAATGCGGTATGCGGATACCACAATCGGCAACCCTTGACAAACCAACGCCTTGCCGCCAGAACCCGCGCTCGATTCCAGAGGATAGCCCGGATGAAGACGACCCTTTCGCTCAAGCCCGCGGAGGTGAACAAGGACTGGGTGCTGATCGACGCGGACGGGCTGGTGCTCGGCCGCCTCGCCGCCCTGGTCGCGATGCGCCTGCGCGGCAAGCACAAGCCGCAGTTCACCCCGCATGTCGATTGCGGCGACAATGTCGTGATCGTCAACGCCGGCAAGGTGAAGGTCACCGGCAACAAGGCCGATCAGTCGGTCTTCTATTACCACACCGGCTATGCCGGCGGCATCAAGGGGCGGACCATCCGCCAGCGCCTGGACAGCGCCCACCCCGAGCGGGTGGTGCAGAAGGCGGTGGAGCGGATGATCACGCGCGGCCCGCTGCAGCGCCAGCAGATGAAGCACCTGTATGTGTATGCCGGCGCCGAGCACCCGCATGACGGCCAGCAGCCGCAGAAGCTGGACGTTGCCGCCATGAACCCGAAGAACAAGAGGGCGTAAGCGCATGTCCGAAGTCCAGACCCGCACGCTGGCGGATTTGAAGGATCTCGCGGTCGCGACCGCCACGGCGGCCGAGGCGCCGAAGCGGGAGCCGAAGCGCGATGCGTTCGGCCGTTCGTACGCCACCGGCCGGCGCAAGAATGCGGTGGCCCGGGTGTGGATCAAGCCCGGCAAGGGCGAGATCCTGGTGAACGGCAAGAAGGCGGCGCAGTATTTCGCCCGCCCGGTGCTGCGCATGCTGATCACCCAGCCGTTCCTGGTGGCGGACCGCTACAACCAGTTCGACGTGATCTGCACCGTGGTCGGCGGCGGCCTCTCCGGCCAGGCCGGTGCGGTGCGCCACGGCATCAGCCGCGCGCTGACGTATTACGAGCCCGATCTGCGCGGCATCCTGAAGGTGGCCGGCTTCCTGACGCGTGATTCGCGCGTGGTGGAGCGCAAGAAATACGGCCGCGCGAAGGCCCGCCGCAGCTTCCAGTTCAGCAAGCGCTGAGCTTCTCGCCGACGAGACGCGAAGGGGGCGGCCCGGAAGGCCCGCCCCTTTTTGCTGCCCCGAGGTCTGTTTCGGGGCGGCGGCCGCGCGGCATGAACGGCGGCGGCACCAGCCATGCGCCCGCAAGGGCAACGCGGATGGTGCGGCACCGCGGAACTGTCGGCATGATGATGCCGACAGCCGAAGTACCTCCTCCTGGCCGGCGGGAAACGCCCGGCCCGGGCGGACCATGCCGGTGGAAAGGAACGCGGCCATGACGCAGAAGGCCATCTTCATCGACGGCGAAGCCGGCACCACCGGGCTTGGCATCCGCGCGCGCCTGGAATCGCTGCCCGGCATCCGCCTGCGCAGCCTGCCCGAGGCGCAGCGCAAGGACGCGGATGCCCGCCGCACGCTGATGGCCGAGGTGGATCTGGTGGTGCTCTGCCTGCCCGATGCGGCGGCGCGGGAAGCGGTGGCGATGGCCGACAGCCTGGGGAGCGGCGGCCCGCGCATCCTGGATGCCAGCACCGCGCATCGCACAGCCCCGGGCTGGGCTTACGGCTTTCCCGAAATGGCGCGCGGCCAGGCATCGGCCATTGCCGCGGCGCCACGCGTGACCAATCCCGGCTGCTACCCCACCGGCGCGATTGCCCTGCTCCGGCCGCTGGTGGATGCCGGGCTGCTGCCGGCTGATCATCCGGTCAGCGTGAACGCCGTCAGCGGCTACAGCGGCGGCGGCAAGGCGCTGATCGCGGCGCATGAGCGGGATGGCGGGCCGGCCTTCGACCTGTATGGCCTCGGGCTGTCCCACAAGCACCTGCCCGAGATGCAGTTGTATTCCGGGCTGGCGCGGCGGCCGATCTTCGTTCCCTCGGTCGGGCATTTCCGGCAGGGCATGCTGGTCTCGGTGCCGCTGCATCTCGATACGCTGCCGGGGGCACCGAGCCCCGCCGATCTCCATGCCGCACTCGCCGACCATTACGCCGGCGCGGCGCTGGTGCGCGTGGTTCCGGCGGTGGCGGAGAGCGGGCTGGAGCCGGAGGCGCTGAACGGCACGGACAGGATGGAGCTGCGCGTGTTCGCCGATGCCGCGGGCCGGCAGGCGGTGCTGGTGGCGCGGCTCGACAATCTGGGCAAGGGCGCCTCGGGCGCGGCGGTGCAGAACATCGGGCTGATGCTGGGCCTGCCGGTGGGTGCGGCGGCGGAGGCCGTGCATGCCTGAATCCGGGCCGGGATCGGGGCCGCTGTTCACGCTGGACGGCGTGGCCCCGCGCATCGCCGCGGACGCCTGGATCGCGCCCACCGCCGCGGTGATCGGCGATGTGGAGATCGGGCCGCAATCGAACATCTGGTTCCATTGCGTGCTGCGGGGGGATACCAACTTCATCCGCATCGGCGCGCGCACCAACATCCAGGACGGCACCATCCTGCATGTCGATTCCGGCGATTGCCCCTGCATCATCGGCGATGAGGTGACGGTAGGGCACGCCGCGATCGTCCATGCCTGCACGCTGCGCAGCCGCGCCTTCGTCGGCATGGGGGCGACGGTGCTGGACGGCGCGGTGATCGAGGAAGGCGGGATGCTGGCGGCGGGCGGGCTGCTGACGCCGGGCAAGCGGATCGGCCCGAACGAGCTGTGGGCCGGATCGCCGGCGAAGCTGCTGCGCCTGCGCCCGGCCGAGGAGCGGGCGAAGTTCGACCGGATCGCAACACATTACGTTGAGCTTGCCGCACGATTCCGCGCCGGGCTGGTCCGCCCCGGCTGACAAGCGCCGCGCCGTGCCAATATCGCGGACAGGAAACGAAAACCGGAGGATGGCCATGCGCCCGCCCGCCGCGCTTCTGATGCTGGCCTTGCTGCCGGCCGCCTGCGCCGCCATTCCGCCCCCGCCGGACACCGCCCGGATGCCGGCCAACGCCTTCGGCCTGAATCTCGATCCCGATGTGGGGGCCATCAACCAGGCGGCCTGGGCGTTCGCGAGCCCGGCCAATACCGCCAACCGGCCCATCGAGGCGGCGCGCGCGGTGGCGGCGGTGGACTATCTGGGCGGCGAGTTGAACACCAACCCCCGCTGGGTGCGGATGGACACGCTCACGCGGCAGGACATGCTGGTGGCCCGCGCCCAGTTGCGCGAGGTGGTGGGCATCGCGCCCGCCGCATCCTCCCAGGCGGTGGTGGACCAGCTTCTGGCGGCGGCCAACGCGTTGCAGCAGAACAACCCCGCGCAGGCGGCGGCCGCCCTTCAGGGGCCGACGTTCACCGCTCCCCCGGGCCAGGTGCTGAACCGCCTCGCGCACATGCCCTACCTGCCCGGCGTGAACGCCGTCACGCAGCGGGCCGAGCAGCAGGAGCTTCCGGGCGGCAACAACGCCCCCTGCATCGTCTGTGGATGAAGATCGGGGCTGAAGATGCGGCCGATCAGTTGATGCGCAGCTTCACGTAGCTGCCGGGCGCATCCTCGGTCGGCGTCAGCTTACCGCTTCCCGGCGTGCGTGCCGGTACCTGCGCCTTGGCGAGGCCCGAGATCCAGCGGTGCCAGTCCGGCCACCACGATCCGGCCATCTCCGTCGCGCCGTGGAACCAGGCATCTGGGGTGGGCGGCAGGTCGGTGTTGATCCAGTGGCTGTATTTGCCGCCTTCCGGCGGGTTCACCACGCCGGCGATATGGCCGGATGCGGCGAGCACGAAGCGCTTCGTCCCGGAAAGAAGCTGGGTGCCGCGATAGGTCGATTTCCACGGCGCGATGTGGTCCTCGCGCGTGGACAGGAAATAGGCCGGCACGGTGATCTTCGCGAGGTCGATGGCCTCGCCCGCCAGGGTGATGCCGCCGGGCTGGGCCAGCAGATTCTCCTGGTACATCTTGCGCAGGTAGAAGCTGTGCATGCGCGCGGGCATGCGTGTGGAATCGCTGTTCCAGTACAGCAGGTCGAACGGGAACGGCTCGTTGCCCATCAGGTAGTTGTTCACCACGAAAGACCAGATCAGGTCGTTCGCGCGGAGCATGTTGAAGGTGGTCGCCATCTCGCTGCCTTCGAGGTAGCCGCGGCGGTTCATCTTCTCTTCCAGGGATTTCAACTGCTCCTCGTCGATGAACACGCCAAGCTCCCCGGCCTCGGCGAAATCCATCATGGTGACGAAGAAGGTGGCCGAACGGATGCGCTTGTCCCCCTTCGCCGCCATCCAGGCGAGCGTGGAGGCCAGCAGCGTGCCGCCCAGGCAGTAGCCGATCGCGTTGATGTCGCTCTCCCCGGTCGCCTGCTCGATCGCATCGAGCGCGGCGAGGATGCCGTCGTTCATGTAGTCGTCGAACCCCTTGTCGGCGAGGTGGCCATCGGGGTTCACCCAGCTCACCATGAACACGGTATGCCCCTGGGAGACTGCCCAGCGCACGAAGCTGTTCTTCGGCCGCAGATCCAGGATGTAGAACTTGTTGATCCAGGGCGGGATGATCAGCAAGGGCCGCTTCAGCACCTTCTCGGTGGACGGGCTGTACTGGATCAGCTGCATCAGCGGTGTCTGGAGCACGACCTTGCCGGGGCAGACGCCGATGTTCTCGCCGACGCGGAACGCCTCCATGTCGGTCATCTTGATGCGCAGCTTGCCGCGGCCCTGCTCGAGGTCGGCGAGCAGGTTGTTCAGCCCCTTCAGCAGGTTCTCCCCGCCGGTCTCGGCGGTGCGGCGCAGCACCTCGGGGTTGGTGAGGACGAAGTTGCTCGGGCTCATCGCATCGACGAACTGGCGGGCGTAGAAATCGACCTTCTGCGCGGTCTTCGGCTCCAGCCCGTCCGCCTGCTTCACCACGTCCTGCACGAAACGGGCGGAGAGCAGGTAGGACTGCTTGATGAAGTCGAAGATCTCGTTGTCTTTCCAGGCATCGTCCTTGAAGCGGCGGTCCTTCGGGTCGGATTCGATCACGGGGGCGGATTCCAGCCCCATCATCCGCCGCGTGGTGCTCTGCCACAGCGCCATGTAGTCCTGCCAGAAGCCGAGCTGCGCCTGCACGAGCTTCGCGGGGTTGGCCATCAGCCGCGCCGTCATCTCGATGAAGGCGCTGCCGATGTTCAGCGGATCGGCGCTCGCCCCCTCCTGCGCCTGGCGCTTCAGCCATTCCGTCACGATGCGCTGGGACCGCTCGGCCACGTCGGCCATCGAGCGGCCGAACAGCGCCGGGTCGGGCAGCTTGAACGAAGGCGAATCCTGTTTCGGGCCGTCGGCCATGCGGCATCCTTTCCGTCGGGCGCATCCTCGCGCTACATGTGTGGCCGCGCAGGAGGAATTGGCCGGCTGATGTGTTCACAAGTTTGCAGGCACCGTAGTGGGGCGCGGGTATGGGTTCAAGCAGCCCTGGCGCTAGCTGCGTCCGGTGCTCTTGCCGGCTGCGCGGATGTGCCGCGCAGCTACAACCCGGTGAGCTGGTGGCACAACCTGGAAGGCGGGGCGATCGCGCAGCAGCGGCCGCCGCCGCCGGGGGCGAATGCGCCCTATCCGAACCTTGCCACGGTGCCGGGCGCCCCGCCGGTGCCCTCGGCGGCCGATCGGGCGCGCATCGCCGCCGGGCTCGCGGCCGATCGGTCAGCCGCGCACCGCATCGTGGCCGACACGCCCCTGCCGTCCGGCCCGCCCACCACCCTGCCGCCGCCGCCTGCCGCGGCGGCCACGGCAGGTACGCCCACGGCGACAGCCTCGCTCGTGGCGGCGACGGCGCCGCCCTCCGTCGCCAATCCGCCCGCTCCTCCGCCTGTTCCGCCCGCGGCCGGCGCCGCCAACATCCCGCCGGGGCCGCAGGCCGCAGCGCTCCTCGCCCTGCCGGCGGCACCGCCCCCGCCGCCGCGGATTCCAGGGATGCCCATACCGCCGGTCCCCGCCGTATCGGTGGCGGCGGCATCCGTGGCCCTGCCGCCGCGGCCGGCGCCGGCGGCGGTGCCGAACGTCCCGCCGCTCGCGGTGGCGTTCCCCCGCGGCTCGGCGATCCTGCCGCCGCGCATGGTCCATGCCCTGGCCGGGTTCGCCCAC
>DATKQI010000146.1:0-5211 GCA_035532755.1 Acetobacteraceae bacterium | reverse complement strand
CGATGATGCTGTCATTTTGGAGGTAATTGCGAAGGTCAGTTATGCGGTTCTTCGTGTCCGGAGTTTCCGTCAAGTTTGACGCAATCGCTCTAACCAGGATGATCGCCTTATCGCCAGCAGGATGGTCCATGCCGCGTATCGCCCTTTCCAGGGCTCTGAGGGAACCGACTGCCTTGGCTCTGACCTTTCTCCAATCCTCCAGGGCATTCTGCAAACGGTTGTCGTCCGTGTCTGCGGCTGTCGACACGCTTGATGACGATAGTCTGCCGATGCCAAGAACGCGTTGAACCCACTCGTCCTTCTCCGATCGACCCGACATGACTATCCCCCAATTTCCGGCGCGACTGCCGGACCTTCACAAGTCTTGCACGGTATTTGCCGACATTCTCCGGATGGCCGGCCCATCCGGCCAACTCGGAGGCATCATACCCACCATCCGACGGTCTTTGCAACGGCGGGGTGCCGCGATGGCGCCCTCCGCCGGCCCTGGCGGTCGGCAGGTCCGGTCTGACCGAAAATCGGCCCCCGTAAGCAGTCCACCGGACGCAATTCCCCTGCCGACCGTCTGCGCGGCCGGTAGCGACGGCGCTCAACACCGAGCCGGCGGCGCCGGACGGAGCATCGCGATGGCATCGAGTATCTGCTGGAATAGCGTGCGCGGCACCATCACCTCCGCCATCTGGAACGTGATCGAGCGCCCGTGCCGGACAATCTTCGCGCCGATCTTGACCAGCCGGTCGCGCAACGTCGTCATGGACCAGTGACTGACCGCGTCGGGCAAGGTCAGGGTGCGGAGGAAGTTGCCGAGGTTGTAGGCCAGCGCGTGCAGTTGCAGCCGCACCGCGTTGGCGGCGAAGCGGCGGCAGGACAGGCGCGTCCAGACGACCGCGTTCTTCCCCTCCTTGATGCACTGCTCCGCCGTGCCACGCTGATTGTAGAACAGCGTCACCCGTTCCGGCGGCCGGGCCATGTTGGTCACAATGAACCCGACACGCGGATACAACTCGCCCGGATGCCACTCGACCTTGGTCACCACCCGGCGGGCCTTGCTCCATGACGTGGCCTGATAGTGGAAGCTGGCGTAATAGCGTCGGACCGCATGGGACGGCCGGCCGACAGGACGCTTCAGCAGCCAGCCGATGCGCTTTTGCAAGACTGAATTCGCTGGCAGCCTGATCGTGTATTTGTAGCCCTCGGCTTCCAGGAACTCGTAAATGTCGGGGTTGGCATATCCCGCATCGCCGCGGAAATAGCGGCGCTTCGTCCGGTGCCGGTAGCGCCCCACCACCGGTTCCAGCACGGCGCGCCAGCCATCGGCGCTGTGCACGTTGCCCGGCCGCAGCGCACATCGTTCCAGATCGCCGAACTGGTTGAACACGAACAGCGGATGGTAGCAGGTGCAGCCGAAATGGCCGTTATAGGCGCTGCCCTCCTGGGCGCCGTGCGTCTCGCTGACGCTGCTATCCATGTCGAGCACGATCGCCGCCTGCGGACGGCGCGCATGCACCCGGTCGATCCAGGTGCCGGACAGATCAGCCAGCGCCGCGAGGTTCGCCTCGCTGGTCAGCCACGCGGTCTCGAACCGACCCATCTGGCTGGTCGACGCCGCCTGGCGATGCAGCCCGCCATGATCGACCACGGCTCGCATCGCGGGATCGTGCGCCAGACGTTCGGCATCGTTCACATCCTCGTAGCCGGCGAGGCGTCCGAACACCGACTGGCGCAACAGTCCGGTCAGCAGGTGGTGGGTATTCTTGCCACGGCGGCATTCCAATAATGCCGCACCCGCCAGATCGGTCAGCCCGAGCGCATCGTCCAGTTCGCGATAGACCAGAAGGCCAGCATCGGAGGTGATGCGGCTGCCGTGGAATTGGAGCTTCAGCCGGCGGTCGAAATCGACCCGCAGGGAGCCGTCATTCGATTCACCCGCCGGGTGTTCCATCCGCGCGCGCCCTCACTGACAACAACACGCTGATATTCATACCAGATTCGGCCGCACCGTACAAGGAAATCCGTACTCATCTGGGAAATCCCGGTCAACATCGAGGGCGGCTGGGCCGTGGTTCAGTTTGAATGTCTGCAACGGGAGGTTAGCGGACATCGGAACCGCGAGTTTGAAAGCCCCAATTTCTCGCGCCATGGAAGGGTAGCATTTGGGATAAAATGAGACGGCTCCCGCCGACACAGGTTCGAACACGGTGTGTTGCATATCCGAAACAGTCCCTGTGCACGGCAGCTTATCGGTCGCAAACCGGCACGGGGCGTGGCCTGACCGCATGAAATGTTCGCAATGGGTCGGTGGCTGCCGGAGTACCTGGCGGGCGCAGCATCAGCTTTTCCGTGCCTCCAAGCCGGAAGGCACCAGTTCGCTTACCGCAGTACCACCGGACCTCACCTCGATCCATCCTCCGTTGGCGACGTGGCCGGCGACCAAATCACCTACCGAGCCAGCCACTCGCGCAGGTTCGGATGTTTGTGCGTGGCATAGCAAATCGAATTGACACGGCGGCAGTACGGCTGGCACCGCCGGACGTTCCGTGGCAACGATGCGGTCTCAGCGCGACTGACAGGAGAGGCACGCCATGGCTTACGAGTTCTTCTACTGGCCGGAAATCCAGGGACGCGGCGAGTTCGTTCGTCTTGCGCTTGAAGACGCAGGGGCCGCCTATATCGACGTGGCGCGTGGCCTGGAGAGCGATGGACGTGGCGTTCCCGCCATGCTGGCCCTGATGCGCGGCGAGGGTACGTCACACATACCTTTCGCCCCGCCGTTCCTGCGCGATGGCGATGTGATTGTCAGCCACGCCGCGGCGATCCTGCTGTATCTGGGCGGGCGCATCGGACTTGCGCCTACCGACGAAGATGGCAGGCTATGGACGCATCAGATCCAGCTCACGATTACCGATATCGTCAAAGAGGTGTATAATTCGCACCATCCGATCGATGAGGATAAGTGGTTCCACGAACAGAAGAATGAGGCCATCGCGCGTGCCGCGGTCTTCCGCAGGGATCGGATGCCGAAGTTTCTGGGCTGGTTCGAGCGGATCCTGGAGGCGAACCCGGCGGGTGCGAATCACCTGGTTGGCAGCTTCCTGACCTATGCGGATCTGTCCCTGTTCCAGCTGATCGAGGGATTGCGTTTCGCGTTTCCTCGCGCGTCCAAGCGAGAGTTGGCGAAGTTGCCGCGTGCGATGGCCCTGCACAAGGCAGTGGCGGAACGGCCACGCCTGAAGGCGTATCTGTCGAGCGAACGGCGCGTACCGTTCAAGGAGACCGGGATCTTTCGCCGCTATTCGGAGCTGGATGGTTAGCACGAAACGTTCTGGTGCAATTCAGATGAGACAGTAAACCGGCGGCTGGTATGACTCGCGCGCGGGGCGCGCGCGGTGCACCCGATGGCGCTGGCGCAAGCACGCCTGGGCCGTTGCCCCGGCGGCAAGCGCCCCACCCTTGCCCGGCCCGGCGCGCCGCACGACACTCCGCCCAACCAAACGCCGGGAGGCCTCGCCATGCGCATCGTCGCGCTCGAAGAACATTTCACCGTCCCAGACCTGGTCGCGCGGATCGACCCCGCCGCCATCGCCCGCCGCGGCTTTCCGCCGCCGAGCGTGGTCTGGAGCCAAGTCACGAAGCGCGGCGAACTGGCCGATCTGGACGCGGCCGGGATCGAGCCGCAGATCCTCTCGGCCTCATCTGGCGGCGGGCCGTCGAACGTCTGACTCGGGTCGCTTACTGCCGCTACCAAGCTCGGATTTTACGGCTGGCGGCCTATGGCTGTGGGGAGCCCTAAGCGCGCTGACGCACCGCCGTCCCGGACTGACGGGTGCGCTTCGTCCGGCCCGACGCGGTGCGCCTTGCCGGGCCTTTGAGGGGGTATCGAGGCACGAGCACCGTCTCGGGGAGATCAAGGATGGGGGCGAGGCTGCGGATCATGCCGAGACTGAGCGGGCGAACGTAATTCAGCACTTCGCTGATCTTGCTTTCCGCGATCCCGGCTTCCAAGGAAAGCCGCCGCCGCGTGATCCCCTTCTCTTCCATCCGAACCTTGATCGCCGCAACGGGCTCGGGCGTGCCGATCGCGTGGTGATGGGTCTCGTAGTTCTCGATCAGGGCGAGCAGCACTTCGAAGCGATCCCCTTCCGGGGTGCCGCGCGCCGGCTCGGAGGCGAAGTATTTCCCGGCCTCGGCGAGCGCCCAATCATAATCGGCTTCGGTTTTCAGCGGTCGGACATCCATCACACGGTCTCCGGATCGATCTTGTCGTCGTCTGCATGCGTGCCGACGAATTTGATCAGCACCGCCCGGTATTCGTAGGACACATGCACGATCAGGCGAAACCTGTTGCCGCCGATGTCGAAGATGACGCGGTTGTCGCCTACGAAATCGGCGGTGTTGTACATGGCGCGAATATCCGCCGGGCCGCGCCATTCGGCTTTGCTGACGGCTGCATACCATGTGAGAAGCGGGATTTCAGCGCGCGGGCATCGCTCCCAGAACGCTTTCAGCGTCCGCCTCGCCACGATCTGCATGGGGCCTTATGCCACCGATTTCCCAATTTGGGAAGCACAAAATTCCCAGATTGGGAAGCGGACGGCCGGATCGATTTGGCACAACCCCCCACCCTTGCCCGGCCCGGCGCGCCGCACGACACTCCGCCCAACCAAACGCCGGGAGGCCCCGCCATGCGCATCGTCGCGCTCGAAGAACATTTCACCGTCCCCGACCTGGTCGCGCGGATCGACCCCGCCGCCATCGCCCGCCGCGGCTTCCCGCCGCCGGGCGTGGTCTGGAGCCAGGTCACGAAGCGCGGCGAACTGGTCGATCTCGGCGCCGCGCGCATCGCCGATCTGGACGCGGCCGGGATCGAGCTGCAGATCCTGTCCGCCTCCACCCCGGGCGCCGAACTGGTCGCGGGACCCGACGGGATCGCGCTGGCGCGCGCCTATAACGACGCCCTGGCCGCGGGCGTCGCCGCCCATCCCGGGCGGCTCGCCGGCTTCGCCCATCTGCCGATGCTGGACCCGCAGGCTGCGGCCGACGAGCTGGAACGCGCGGTGCGCGATCTCGGTTTCCTCGGCGCCATGGTCCACGGCTTTACCGACGGCCGCGCGCTGGACCACCCCAGCTTCGATCCCATCCTGGCCCGCGCGGTGGCGCTGGATGTGCCGATCTACATCCATCCGGGGATTTCCGAACCGGTCGTGCGCGCCG
>DATKQI010000145.1:0-26103 GCA_035532755.1 Acetobacteraceae bacterium | reverse complement strand
ATCCCCCGCTGCACCGCCGGATGGCCGGCCTGCCCCGCCGCCATCAGGCCCAGCACAGCCCAGGCGGTCTGCGAGGGCAGGCTTTCCTTGTATTCGCCCTTCGGTGCCCCGGCATAGCTTTCGCAATCCTCGCCCCAGCCGCCGTCGGCACGCTGGCGCGCCACGAGCCAGGCCACTGCGCGGCGCACCGTCGGCTCGTCGGGCGGGAGGCCAGCGGCATTGAAGGCGCAGAGCACCGACCAGGTGCCGTAGATGTAGTTGGTCCCCCACCGGCCGAACCAGCTGCCGTCCGGCTCCTGCTCCGCCTTCAGCCAGGCGATCGCCCGGGCGATTGCCTGCGCATCCTCTGCATGGCCGAGCTGGGCGAGGAAGGAGACGCACCGGGCGGTCACGTCCGCGGTCGGCGGGTCGAGCAGGGCGCCGTGGTCGGCAAAGGGGATATGGTTGAGGAAATGATGCATGTTGTCGGCATCGAACGCGCCCCAGCCGCCATTGCGGCTCTGCATGCCGAGAACCCAGGCACGCGCCCGGGCCACGGAGCCCGCATAAGCGGGATCGGCGTTGCGGTGCAGCAGCATGCCCACCACGGCGGTATCGTCCACGTCCGGGTAGTGGGCGTTGTTGTACTGGAAGGCCCAGCCGCCGGGCGGGGTGTGCGGGCGGGTTTCCGCCCAGTCGCCCTTCACCTCGGTGATCTGCCGTTCGCGCAGCCAGTCGCAGCTCCGCCCGATGCGTGGGTCCGCCGCCCCATCCGCCTCGGCCAGCGCGTGGGCTGCGAGCGACGTGTCCCAGACCGGCGACAGGCAAGGCTGGCAATAGGCTTCGCCCTCGCCCACAACCAGCAGCTTCCGCACCGCCTGCCAGGCAATCGCCGCATCCGGATGATCGGCCGGATAGCCCAGCGTATCGAACATCATCACCGCGTTGGCCATCGCCGGATAGATGGCGCCCAGCCCGTCCTCGCCGTTCAGCCGTTCGGTCACGAAGGCGACGGCGCGGGCGATGGCGCGGCGGCGCATCCCGCGCGGGAAGGCCGGTTCCAGCCGGCGCAGCACCACGTCCACGCCCTTGAAGAACCGCCCCCAGCCGGAGCGATAGGGGCCGCGAATCCAGTCCCGCACCTGGTCAGGCGGCGTGCGGAACAGCTCGTCAACGCGGACGCGGCGAGGGTTGCGGGCACGCGGCTTCAGCGCCATCAGCACCAGCAGCGGCACGATCACCGTGCGCGACCAGTACGACACCTTCAGCAGATGGAACGGAAACCAGCGCGGCAGGTGCATGATCTCGACCGGCATCACCGGCGAGGCGCGCCAGGGCACGGCGCCGAACAGCGCAAGCTGGACGCGGGTGAACACGTTGGTCCGCTCCGCCCCGCCGGCGGCCAGGATCGCCTCCCGCGCGCGGCGCATGTGCGGCGCGGCCGGATCGTCGCCGATCGCCTTCAGGGCGAAATACGCCTTCACGCTGGCGGAGATGTTGAACGGCCCATCATGGAACAGCGGCCAGCCGCCGTGCGCGCCCTGGATGCGGCGCAGGTACACGCCGATCCTGCTTTCCAGCTCCGGGTCGATCCGGTCGAGGAAGTGCTCCAGCAGCACGTATTCGGCCGGAATGGTGGCGTCCGCCTCCAGCTCGAACACCCAATGGCCATCCGGATTCTGCCGGCGCGCCAACGCTTCGCCGGCCCGCGCGACGGCGGCATCCAGCGCCGCGCCGGCAAGGGTGCCGTCCAGCGGGGTGGCGTCCAGGGTCTCGCTCGGCATGATCATCCGTTCCGCTGCGCCGCCGACAGGATGACCCGCGCGGCGGCTTCGCCCGATCTGATGGCACCTTCGATGGTGGCGGGCAAGCCGGTCGCGGTCCAGTCCCCGGCCAGCGCGAGGTTGGACAGTCCAAGGGCATCCATCGCGGTGCGCGCACCCGGGCGCCGTGCCTCCTGCGCGGGCGTGGCGGCGAAGGTGGCGCGCTTTTCCTTCACCACCCGCCACGGCGGCATCGGCTCCGGCAGGGCGAAGGCGGCCCGCACATCGGGCCAGACCAGGGCTGCGATCGCCTCGGCCGGCTGATCGACCAGCCGGTTGGCGGCGCTGATGGTGACGGAGACGATGCCGGGCCTGGCGAACACCCATTCCGCGGTGCCGCCGATCAGGCCGATGAACCCCGCCTCGCCCGGGTCGGCCGGGATGCGAAAATGGATGTTCAGGATTGCCTGGAACGCATCGGGCGTGCGCAGTCCCGGCAGCAGGTCCGCCGCGACCCAGGGCGGCACAGCCAGCACCACCGCATCGGCCGGCCCAACCGGGACCGGCTCATCCGCGGTGCCGAGCCCGACGACCCGCCCAGCCGCCATCATGAGCGCCCCGATCCGCCGCCCGGCATGCACGCTGGTCCCGCGCGCACCGAGCCATGCCAGCGCCGGATCGACGAAGCTCTCCGACAGCCCCTCGCGCGGCATCAACGGCACGCAGGCTTCTCCGCCGCGCATCAGCGTCTCGGCGACCACCGCCTGGAGCAGCGCGGCACTGCCTTCCGCCACCGGCGTGTTGAGCGCGGCGACGGCGAAAGGCTCCAGCAGCAGCCGGTACAGCGCCCCCGCATGGCCGATGGCCTGCTCCACGCTGCCGCCAGCCCGCCGCAACGCGAGCAGAGCCAGATAATCGGCCGGCCTCGTGCCCGGCACGCGACGGGATGCCGCCAGAATCCACCACGGGATGCGCCCCGCAGACAGGCGCAGCGTCCAGCGGGCGCCGGTGCCGAGATCGAGGAAGGGAAACACCGGCCTGCCGGGGCCGCCGAGCGTTCCGCGCGCGCCGATCCGGTCGAGATAGGCAGCCGTGGCGCGGTTGCCCGAGAGCAGCAGGTGGTTGCCGTTGTCGATCCGGCAGCCAAGCTCCCGGTCGAAATAGGACCGGCAGCGCCCGCCGGCGGCCGGGCCTGCCTCGTACACCACAACCCCGCGCCCGGCGGCGGCCAGCGCGACGGCGGCCGAGAGCCCGGCCAGGCCGGCCCCGATCACGTGAACCGTTCCGCCCACCCCTAAACCGCCATGAAGCGCGCGGCGAGCCACAGCTTCTGCCAGACCGGCAGGCGCACCGGCTGCTCGGGCCGCGACCAGCCCCGCCGTTCCAGCCGGTGCAGGATCGCGGCGTAGGTCGCGCCCATCAGCCGGGCCGGCTTCATCGCGCGCGCATCGCAGGCCGCCATCGCCGCGCGCGCGGCGGCGAAGTGCTGCCGGGCCAGGGCGGCCACGCGGCCACACACTTCCGGCAGCGCCGGGGCGGCGAGAGCGGCAGCGGGGTCGGCCGGCACCCCCGCATCGGCCAGGTATTCCGCCGGCAGGTACAGCCGGCCGCGCGCGGCATCCTCGGCCAGATCGCGCAGGATGTTGGTGAGCTGCAGCGCGCGGCCCAGCGCATGCGCCACCTCGTCGGCCTGCGCCGAGGCATCGCCGAAGGCGCGCACCGACAGCCGCCCCACGGCGGCGGCCACCCGATCGCAATACAGGTCGAGCGTAGCGAGGTCGGGGGCGACGATCACGCTTTCGGCATCCATCTGCATGCCGTCGATCACCGCCAGGAAATCCTCCTGCCGCAACGCGAAGCGCGCGATCGCCGGGCGCAACACGCGTGTGACGGCATCGTCCGCCTTGCCGCGGTACAGCGCGTCGATCCGCGCCCGCCACGCATCCAGCAGGGGCCGCTTGGCGACGATCGGGCCGGGGCCGTCCACGATGTCGTCCACGATCCGGCAGAACGCGTACACCGCATACATCGCCGCGCGCCGGTCTGCCGGGAGCACCCGCATGCCGTGATAGAACGAGGTGCCGGCGGCGCGCACCAGCCGCTCCACCTCCGCCAGATCGGCGGGGTTTGCGTCCAGCGCGGTCATGGCAGATACCGCAGGGCGCCGAGCAGCGCGCCGGTGGTATCCGTCCGGGTCAGCTTCACCCGGCCGGCGACCGGGTCCGCGCGGCGCAGGCGGCGCGCGAGCCGGCGTGACAGGCCGAGGATCGCCGCCGTTTCCAGCCGCAGCCGCCGGCTGCCCACCAGAACCGGCAGCCTGGCGGCGGTGCGGTTCAGCGCATCGACCTCGTCGAGCAGCGCATCGAACGTCCGCCGCAGCCCGGGCGTGGCCGCCTCGCCATCCAACTCGCCGATCCGGCCGCCGAACCGGTCCAGCAAGTCCTGCGGAAGATAGCAGCGATCGAGCGCGCGCAGATCGGTCCGGCAATCCTGCAAATGGTTCAGCACCTGCAACGCCGCGCACAGCGCATCCGACGACGAATGTGCCTCGGCCGGCTCCCCGTGCAGGTCGAGCATGTAGCGGCCGACCGGCATGGCGGAATAGCGGCAATAGTCCAGCAGATCGTCCCACGTGGCGTAGCGCAACGTGGCGGCATCACGCCGGAAGGCGATCAGGAGGTCTGTGGCATGGCGCGGGGAGACGCCGGTCTCCCCCAGGCTGGCGCGCAGCCGCAGCGCGCTGGGCGATCCGTCGTCGTGGCGGCCCAGCAGCACCGCCTCCATCGCATCCAGCCGGTCGATCTTCTCGCCGGCCGGAAATACCGGCGAATCGGCGATGTCGTCGGCATTGCGGGCGAAGGCGTAGAACGCATGGACATGGCGGCGCAGATCCGCGCGGATCAGCAGCGACCCCACCGGAAAATTCTCGTCCCCCCGATCCTTGCCGGACCAGCTCTCGACATGCGCGGCCCCGCTCACGCGCGCCCCCCGGCGTAGACGCGGTTCTTCCAGATCACGCTTTTCCCCCGGTAGTGGTTGATCGCGGAACCGATCGTGGCCGCCATGTAGAAGGCCGCCACTGCCGGCAAGGCCGGGGCCCAGAGCGGGGAGCGGCCGAAGCGGCGCAGCGTCGGGAGATAGCTGCCGGCCGCCATCGCCCAGGCCGCGAGCCCCGTCAGCCGAACCCCGCCCGCGCCGAACAGCACCGCCAGGGGCGGGACGAGCCAGACCAGCGCCATCCCGAGCGTGGTCAACGCCAGCAGCGCCGGTGAGAAGCGCAACTGCACATAGGCCGTGCGCGCCACCATCGCCCAGATGTCGGACAGATGCGGATATGCCCGCACGGACCGCGCCAGCGCCGAATGCCCGAGCCAGATGCGCCCGCCGCGCTTCACCCGCGCCGCCAGAGCCACATCGTCGATCAATGCGCCGGCCAGCGCCTCGATCCCGCCGATGCGGTCGAGCGCGCGGCGGCGGACCAGCATGGTGCCACCCGCCGCGGCGGCGGTCGCGCTCAGCGGGTCGTTCACACGGGCGAAGGGATAAAGAAGCTGGAAGAAGAACACGAAAGCCGGCACGGCCGCCCGCTCGGCAAGGCTTTCGCAGCGCAGCGCGACCATCTCGGAAACCAGGTCGAGCCCCTCGCGCTCGGCCTTGGCCACCAGGGTGCCGACATGGGCGGGGTCGTGGAGGATATCCGCATCCGTCAACAGGATCAGCTTGGCGCGCGCCTCCGCCACCCCTTGCGCCACCGCCCACAACTTGCCGCTCCAGCCCGCCGGGCGCGGACGGCCGGGCAGGACGGTCAGTCGTTCCCCGCCGGCCGCGCGGGCGATCTCGGCGGTGCCGTCGGTGCTGCCGTCGTCCACCAGGATGATCCGCAGCGCGCCCGCGTAGTCCTGCGCCGCCAGCGAGGCGATGGCCGGCCCGATCGCCGCTGCCTCGTCCCGCGCCGGCACCACGATATCGACCGCCGGCGCGGCGGCAGGCGCGGCGGGTGCGAGCACCGGCCCGGCCTGCCAGAAACGCCCGTGCAGCGTCAGCAGCCCGACCCACACCGCAAGCGAGAGCAGGGCAAGCGCGGTCATACCCGCAGCATCCCGTTCGCGCGGAACCAGGCGAGCGCGTCCGCGATCGCCGCCTGCGCCGGGCGCGGCGCATAACCGAGTTCGGCGATCGCGCGGGCGGAGGAGAAGAACATCGTCTTGCGGGCCATCGCCAGATGGTCGCGCGTCAGCATCGGCGTGATCCCGGTCAGCCGCGCGAGCCCCTCGGCAGCCAGCGCCACCGGCCACAGCGGCGCGATGGGCAGGCGGATGCGCGGCGGCCGGCGGCCGGCGGCAAGCGCCACCATCCCCAGCAGCGCGCCGAGCGAGAGATTCTCTCCGCCCAGGATGTAGCGGCGGCCAATCTGCCCGCGCTCCAGGGCCAGCACGTGGCCTTCCGCCACGTCGTCCACATGCACGATGTTGAGCCCGGTATCGACATAGGCGGGCATCCGCCCGGCGGCGGCGTCGCGGATCATCCGCCCGGTCGGCGTGGGCTTGATGTCGCGCGGGCCGACGGGCGCGGCGGGGTTGACGATCACCGCCGGCAGCCCCTCCCGCGCGACCAGCGCCAGTACCGCCTGCTCCGCCCGGTATTTGGACCGCTTGTAGGCGCCGATCAGCGCCGCCTCCTCCACCGCCGTCTCCTCATCCGCCGGGGCGCCGTCCGCCCGCAGGCCGAGGGTTGCGACCGAACTCGTGTACACCACCCGCTCCACCCCCGCCGCGGCCGCGGCCCGCATCAGCGCCTCGGTGCCGGCGACGTTCACCGCCAGCATCGCCGCCGGATCGGGCACCCAGATGCGATAGTCCGCCGCCACATGCACGACGAAGCGGCACCCGGCCACCGCACTGGCGAGCGTGGCCGGCCGGGCCAGATCGCCCTCGACCAGCTCCGCGTCCAGCCCGTCCAGGTTGCGCCGGTCGCTGCCTTTGCGCACCAGCAGTCGCAGCCGGTGGCCACGGCTCGCCAGGGCGCGGGCGACAGCCGAGCCGACGAAGCCGGTCGCGCCGGTCAGCAGCGTGGGGTCCGTGGCAGTCACCTGCGAGCCGGCTCCGCGGTTCGTGTTGCACATGCTCCGGCAGGGCCTGCCTGCCGGCTGGTCTATCGGGAACGCTCCGTCCATATAGAAGCAGCCGGGCGGTTGGTGTAGATGGGCCGCGAGCACACGCCGGGAGAATATGGCATGCTGGACAGCGCGACGGTCGCCGCCGCCGATCATGCGGCGCGCCATTGGGTTCACGCCGCGCCGGGCCGCATCGGGCCGGGCGACGACGAATATATGCGCATGTTCAGCCGCATGCTGCTGGACACGTTCAACCCCTACAAGCCCGCCGTGATCGACTGGCCGCAGCTCGACCCCGAGGCGCGGGAACGGCTGATCAGCCTGCCGATCTGGGATATCGCGGTGCAGACCGAGGGCCGCGCCCGGCTGCGCATCCTGAGCTACGCCCGCACCGTGGAGGCGCAGCCGCTGCGGCAGGCGCTCGAACACATGGGCTTCGAGGAGGGTCGGCATAAGGAGGTCCTGTCCCACCTCGTCGCCGCCTACGGCATCGTGCTGGAGCCGGAGCCGGACTATGTGGCGCCGAAGGATCCGGAATGGGCCTGGATGGTGACCGGCTATTCCGAGTGCATCGACAGCTTCTTCGCCTTCGGCCTGTTCGAACTCGCCCGCCGCTCCGGCTTCTTCCCCGAGGCGCTGGTGGAGACGTTCGAGCCGGTGATCCAGGAGGAAGGCCGGCACATCCTGTTCTTCATCAACTGGGTGGCCTGGTACAAGCACACCATGCCGCTGTGGCGCCGCCCGTGGTTCTTCCTCAAGACGCTGGCGGTCTGGGTGTTCCTGATCCGCGAGCGCATCGGGCTCGCGCGCGACGTGGGCGGCGCGGACGGGGCGGGTAAGAGCAAACAGGACGCCAATTTCACGATGAAGGGCTCCCAGGCCGTTGCCGGGGAGATCGATCCGGCGGTACTGATGGACATCTGCCTCGCCGAGGACAGCCGCCGCCTGTCCGGCTACGATCCGCGGCTGCGGCGGCCCACCACCATGCCCCGGCTGACCCGCCTCGCCCGGCTGTTCATCCGGCCGAAGCGGGCCCGGGCATGACCCTGCGAAGCCGGCCGGCACGATGAAGACGATCCCGATCGTGCTGGCGATCGCCGGGCTGGCGCTTGGCACGCTGGCGGTCGCGTGGGTCGGCGTGGGCCATGTGGCGGATGCCGCCTTCTCGGTCGGCTGGAACGGGTTCGTCCTGTTCATGGCCGCGCAGATCGCGCTCGCCTGCGTGCTCGGGGCGGCGTGGTGCGCGTTGACGCCCGGAACCTGCCCGCGCCGGTTCGCCACCCTGGTCTGGGGGCGGATGGTGCGGGATTCGTCCGGCCAGCTTCTGCCCTTCTCGCCGGTGGGCGGCTTCGTGATGGGCGCGCGCGCGGTCAGCGTGGCCGGCATATCCGCAGCACTCGCCGCCGCCTCCACGCTAGTGGACGTGACGGTGGAGTTCCTGGCCGAACTCGCCTTCGCGGCGATCGGCGTCGTCATCCTCGTGGTCTGGCAGCCTGGCTCGACCCTGGTGATCCCGGCGGCGATCGGCATCGGCGTGGCAATTGTGGCGGCGGTGGGGTTCCTGCTGATGCAGCAGGGGGGCGGCCCGATGCTGCGGGGGCTGGCGCAGCGCATCGGCGGGGAGCGGCTGGCCGGCGCCGGAGAGCGGATGGACCGCGTCCAGACGCAGCTCAGCGCGATCTACGATCGGCGCGGGCGGGTCGCGGCGGCGGCGGCCCTGCACCTGCTGGGCTGGTTCGGCACCGGCGTGATGTCCTGGTTCGGCTACCGGCTTCTCGGCATGCACGTGCCGCTGCCCGCAGCACTCGCGATCGAGGCGCTGCTGCACCCGATCCTCACGGCGACCTTCGTGGTGCCCGGCGGGCTCGGCATCCAGGAGGTGGGCTACGCCAGCCTGGGCGCGATCTTCGGCATCCCGCCCGACATCTCGCTCGGCCTGTCGCTGCTGCGCCGGGCGCGCGACGTAGCACTCGGCGTGCCGGTACTGCTGAGCTGGCAGGGGCTGGAGATGCGACAGCTGCGGGAGCGCGTCTCGGCCGGCTGATCAACCGCCCTGATCAAGGGCGATTGTCGAAGAACTCCCTCACCTTGGCGAAGAACCCCTCGTGTTCGGGGCTGCCGCGGCCGTGCGTCTTCGCCTCGGCCTCGAACTCTTCCAGCAGCTCGCGCTGGCGGCGGGTGAGGTGCTGCGGGGTTTCCACCGCCACCTGGATGTACATGTCGCCGCGCTGCACGCTGCGCAGCACCGAAAAGCCCTTGCCGCGCAGGCGGAACTGGTCGCCGGTCTGCGCCCCGGGCGGGATCTTCACCTTGGCGCGGCTGCCGTCGATCGCCGGCACCTCGATCTCTCCGCCCAGCGCCGCCTCGGTCATGCGCAGCGGCACGCGGCAGAAGATGTTGGCACCGTCGCGCTGGAAGATGTCGTGCGGGCGGATCGCCACGTGCACGTACAGGTCGCCCCCGGGCGCACCCTGCGCGCCGGCCTCGCCTTCGCCGCCGAGGCGGATGCGGGTCCCGTCCTCCACGCCGGCGGGAATGGTCACCTGCAGCGTGCGCTCGCGCGGCACCGTGCCGGCGCCGTGGCACACCCGGCAGGGATTGCGGATCACCCGGCCCGCGCCGCCGCAGGTGGGGCAGGTGCGCTCCACCACGAAGAAGCCCTGCTGTGCCCGCACCTTGCCGTGGCCGCCGCAGGTCGGGCAGGTGTCGTTCTGCGCGGCCTTGCCCTCGGAACCGGTGCCGCCGCAGGCATCGCAGGTCACTCGCGTGGGCACCTTCAACTGCACCTTGGTGCCGGAGAAGGCTTCGGGCAGGCCGATCTCCACCGCCTGGCGGATATCGGCCCCGGCCCGGCCGCCACGGCCGCCGCCGGCGCGGCGGTTGCCGCCCATGAAATCGCCGAACATCTGGTCGAAGATGTCACCAAGGCCGCCGGCGCCGGAGAAATCGAACCCGCCCGCGGCCCCGGCGGCGGCGCCGTTGCCCATGCCGCCCTCGAAGGCGGCATGGCCGAAGCGGTCGTAGGCCGCGCGCTTCTGCTCGTCCTTCAGAACGTCATAGGCCTCGCTGATTTCCTTGAAGCGCGCCTCGGCCTGCTTGTCTCCCGGATTGCGGTCCGGGTGGTATTGCATGGCGAGCTTGCGGTACGCCTTCTTCAGGTCGTCCGCCCCCGCATCCCGCGCCACGCCCAGCGTGGCATAGAAATCCTGTTTCGCCATCTCAGCCCATCTCCACGGCGCCGAGAGGAAGCGCGCCCGCCTTCGGTGAAGCGCGGGCGCGCCCTCGGGTCAACCCTGCCAACCTCGAATCAGGCCGACTTTTTCTTCTTGTCGTCCACTTCCTCGAATTCGGCGTCCACCACCTTCTCGCCCGGCTTCGCATCGGCTCCGGCCTCGCCGGTGGGCGGGGGCTGCGCGCCTGCCTCCTGCTGCGCCCCCGCTTCCTGCTGGGCCTTGTACATCGCCTCGCCGACGCGCATGGCCACCTGGCTCAGCCGGTCCACCGCGGATTTCAGCGCCGTGGCGTCCGAGCTTTCCATGGCCGAGCGGGCGGCGGAGATCGCGGCTTCGGCCTCGCCCTTGTCCTGGGCGGAGATCTTGCCTTCGTTCTCCTTCAGCGTCTTCTCGGTCTGGTGGATCAGCCCGTCCGCCTGGTTCTTCGCCTCGATGAACGCGCGCTTGGATTTGTCGGCCTCCGCGTTCGCCTCGGCCTCCTTCACCATGCGCTCGATGTCGGCGTCCGACAGGCCGCCCGAGGCCTGGATGCGTATCTGCTGCTCCTTGCCGGTCGCCTTGTCCTTCGCCTGCACCGAGACGATGCCGTTCGCGTCGATATCGAAGGTCACCTCCACCTGCGGCACGCCGCGCGGGGCGGGTGGCAGGCCGACGAGATCGAACTGGCCGAGCGGCTTGTTGTCCGCCGCCATCTCGCGCTCGCCCTGGTACACCTTGATCGTCACCGCCGTCTGGTTGTCGTCGGCGGTCGAGAAGATCTGGCTCTTCTTCGTCGGGATCGTGGTGTTGCGCTCGATCAGCCGGGTGAACACCCCGCCCAGCGTCTCGATGCCGAGCGACAGCGGCGTCACGTCCAGCAGCAGCACGTCCTTCACGTCGCCCTTCAGCACCGCGCCCTGCACCGCCGCGCCGATCGCCACCACCTCGTCGGGGTTCACGTTGCGCGCCGGCTCCCGGCCGAAGAACTGCTTCACCGCCTCGATCACCTTGGGCATGCGGGTCATGCCGCCGACCAGGATCACCTCGTTGATCTCGCCCGCCGTCACGCCGGCATCCTTCAGCGCCGCCTTGCACGGCTCCAGGGTGCGGGTGATCAGGTCATCGACGAGGCTTTCGAGCTTCGCCCGGGTCAGCTTCATCACCAGATGCTTGGGCCCGGAGGCGTCGGCGGTGATGAACGGCAGGTTGATCTCGGTCTCCTTCGAGGAAGACAGCTCGATCTTCGCCTTCTCCGCGGCTTCCTTCAGCCGCTGCAGGGCGAGCTTGTCCTTGCGCAGGTCGATCCCCTGCTCCTTGCGGAACTCGTCGGCCAGATAGTCGATCACGCGCAGGTCGAAATCCTCGCCGCCGAGGAAGGTGTCGCCGTTGGTGCTCTTCACCTCGAACACGCCGTCGCCGATCTCCAGCACGGAAATGTCGAACGTGCCGCCGCCGAGGTCGTACACCGCGATGGTGCCGCCGTGCTTCTTGTCCATGCCGTAGGCAAGGGCCGCCGCCGTCGGCTCGTTGATGATGCGCAGCACCTCGAGCCCGGCGATCCGGCCCGCATCCTTGGTGGCCTGGCGCTGGGCGTCGTTGAAGTAGGCCGGCACGGTGATCACGGCCTGGCCGACCGTCTCGCCCAGATAGGCCTCGGCGGTTTCCTTCATCTTGCCGAGCACGAAGGCGCTGATCTGGCTGGGGGCGTATTTCTCGCCCTTCGCCTCGACCCAGGCGTCCCCCGAATCGCCGCGCACGATGTTGAACGGCACCATGCCCTTGTCCTTGGCAACCAGCGGATCGTCATACCGGCGGCCGATCAGGCGCTTCACGGCATACAGGGTGTTGGACGGGTTGGTGACTGCCTGGCGCTTGGCGGACTGGCCAACGAGGCGCTCCCCGCTGTCGCTGAAGGCGACCATGCTGGGGGTGGTGCGCGCGCCCTCGCTGTTCTCGATCACGCGGACATCCTTGCCCTCCATGATCGCGACGCAGGAATTGGTCGTGCCGAGGTCGATACCGATGACCTTGCTCATGAATCACTCCTTTCTGGCGGATGCGGGCGGCCCGAAGCGCCGGGCGCATCCCCGGTGGTGGGAATAGTGGGGATGTATTCAGACCGGCGATGCGGGGCAAGAGCCGGGTGCATAATTTCCAGGCAGGGCTGGTCCCCGCTTCCGGCCCCTCCGGTCAGTCCAGGGCCCCTTCGGCCACCCGGATGTCCTCCGTCACGTCCCGCACCGTCTCCACCGCCGCCCGCAGCCCGGCCACGACCGTCTCCTCCGCCATGCTCGGCTTGTCCGGGCAGCGCGCCGCCTGCGCGGGCAGCAGCGGCACGTGGATGAAGCCGCCCCGCAGCCCCGGGAACTCGGTGGCGGCCAGATCGCACAGATCGTAGAAGATATGGTTGCACACGAAGGTCCCGGCGGTCTGGGAGACATGAACCGGCACCCCGGCGGCGCGCATCCGCGCCGCCATCGCCTTGATCGGCAAAGTGGCGAAATAGGCCGCCGGGCCGTCCTCCGCCACCGGCGCATCCACCGGCTGCTCTCCCGCATTGTCGGGGATGCGCGCGTCGATGACGTTGATCGCCACCCGCTCCACCGACATCTCCGCCCGGCCGCCGGCCTGGCCCACCGCGATCACCGCATCCGGCCGGTGGCGCAGCACTTCCGCGCGCAAGGCCGCGCGGACGGTGGCGAACACGCAGGGCATGATCGCCGTGACCAGCCGGACACCCGGCACCGGGCTGGCCGCCAGGGTTTTCACGGCTTCGGCCGACGGATTGACGGTATCGCCGTCGAACGGCTCGAAGCCGGTCAGCAGGATCGTGAGCATCGGCACCCCTTCATATATGGGGCGTGCTGCCGCGCGGCGCGGCGGCACGCTCCAGCCGGTCATTGATCGCAAGGCCCAGGCCGTCCTGCGGAACCGGCATGGCGGCGATGCCGGCCAGGCCACTGCGCGCGCCTTCTTCATCCAGCCGGCGCAGCCCGGCGAACAAACGCGCGGCAGCCTCGGTCAGGTCCGCCGTCTCACTCAGATTGAATGTCAGCCCGGCCCCCGGCAGCGCCGGCCCGAACGCCAGCAGCGCCTCCGCCCCACCCACCGTCGTCGCATTCAGCCGCACCGGCAACCCGGGCGCGTAATGGGAGGCCATCATCCCCGGCGCGCGCAGCCCACGCCCGATATCGTCCGCCTCGCGCGGGATGGGGCGCCCGATCGGCCCGGAGATGGCTGCGATCGCCTCTGCCGGCACCCCGCCGGGTCGCAGCAGGACCGGCTGCGCGCCGATAAGGTCCAGCACCGTCGATTCAACGCCCACCACGCAAGGGCCGGAATCGATGATCGCGGCGATGCGGCCGCCCAGCCCTTCCAGGACATGCGCCACCGTCGTCGGGCTCACCCGGCCCGAGCGGTTGGCCGAGGGCGCGGCCACCGGCCGGCCCGCCGCCCTGAGCAGCGCGGCCGCCACCGGATGCGCCGGCACCCGCACCGCAAGCGTGTCCAGCCCCGCCCCGGTCAGCAGCGCGACCGGGCAGCCGGGCCGGCGCGGCAGAACGAGCGTGAGCGGCCCGGGCCAGAAGGCGTGCGCCAGAGCGCGCGCCAACGCGCCCGCCACCACATCGGCGAACGCGGCTTCGGCGGTGGCGTAGTGGCAGATCAGCGGGTTGAAATGCGGCCGTTCCTTCGCCGCGAACACCGCGGCGACCGCGCGCTCGTTTGTCGCATCGGCACCGAGGCCATAGACGGTCTCGGTGCCGAAACCCACCAGCGCCCCTTCGCGCAGCAGCGCGGCACCGCGCGCGATGCCCGCCGCGTCGGCCGCCAATACCTCGGTCGCCAGCACCCCGGTCATAGCCCCGTGCAGACGAAGCCGGGATTCTCCCAGCCCGGCTTGCCGTACATGAACGGCGCCCCGTCCAGCCGGCACATCTCGCCCCCGGCCGCCGCCAGCACCGCGTGCGGCGCGGCGGTATCCCATTCCATCGTGCGGCCGAAGCGCGGATACAGATCGGCCGCACCCTCCGCCAGCCGGCAGAACTTCAGCGCCGAGCCCATGCCGGTGACGGAGGCGATGCGCCGCCCAGCCAGGAACTCCGCCATCCTCCCGTCGGCACCATGATGGCGGGAGGCGAGCACGGCCAACCCCTCCGCCGGCGGGCGGCGCGCGGCGATCGCCCGTTCGCCGGACGCATCGCGGAGGATCGCGCCGCGGCCGACGATGCCGCCGTACACCGCGCCCCACGCCGGCGCCCCCACCGCGCCCAGCACCGGCCGCCCGTTGCGCACCAGCCCCACGTTCACCGCGAACTCGTCGAGCCCTTTGGCGAATTCGCGCGTGCCGTCCAGCGGATCGACCAGCCAGAACGCCGCACCGGCCTCGGTGATGCGGCCGGCCGCCACCTCCTCCTCGGCGATCACCGGGATGTCCGGCGTGGCGCGGCGCAGCGCGGTCACGATGATCGCCTCGGCGGCGGTGTCGGCCTCGGTCACCGGCGAGGCGTCGGCCTTCCTCGTCACGTCGAAGCCGCGCGCACGCACCGTCATGATGGCGGCCCCGGCCTCGAAGGCGAGGCCGATCGCGAGTTCCAGCAGGTCTGTGTCATCCATGCGGCTTTGATAGCCGGCGGCAGGGGGCATGGCAAAGCACCGGGCCGCTGCTACAGTCGCCCCTCGCTCGAATCCGCACAGGAGTAGCCTGGCCATGCTCGATGTCGCTTTCGCCAAGCCCGCACTGCCGAAAACCGGCGCGCTGGTGCTGCTGCTCGCCCAGGACGAGGCGCTGGCAGGGCTGGCACTGGCGGCGGACGCAGCCATCGGCGGCGGGCTGAAGCGCGCGCTGGAGGTGGCCGCATTCACGGCGAAGAAGAACCAGACCTGCACCCTGCTCGCCCCGGGCGCGGGCCTGTCGCGCATCGTCGCCGTCGGCCTCGGCAAGCGCGCGGACCTCACCGAGCTGATCGCCGAGGAGGCCGGCGGCACCGGGATCGCCGCGGTGATGAAGGACGAGGCGGCGGCCCTCGCCGCCGACGGGCTCACCCCGGCGATGGCCGCGCATGTGGCGATGGGGGCGACGCTGCGCGCCTGGCGGTTCGACCGCTATCGCACTACGGAAAAGCCGGAAGACAAGCCGAAGCTCGGCAAGCTCGCGCTGCTCGCCGACGATGCCGCGAAGGCGCGCGCCGCGTTCGCATCGCTGAAGGCGGTGGCCGAAGGCGTGTTCCTCTCCCGCGAACTGGTGAGCGAGCCGCCGAACGTGCTGAACCCCGCCGAGATGGCGGAACGGTGCAAGGCGCTGACGAAGCTCGGCGTGAAGGTGGATATCTTCGGGCAGAAGGAACTCGCGAAGCTCGGCTTCGGCGCGCTGCTGGGCGTGGCGCAGGGCAGCGTGAACGAGCCGCGCATGGTGGTGATGCAATGGCTGGGCGCGGGTGCCGGGCGGAAGGCGAAGAAGCCGGTCGCCTTCATCGGCAAGGGGGTCACGTTCGATACCGGCGGCATCAGCATCAAGCCCGCCGGCGGCATGGAGGACATGAAGTGGGACATGGCCGGCGCGGGCACCGTGGTCGGCTTGATTGCCGCGCTTGCCGGGCGCAAGGCGAAGGTGGATGCGGTCGGCATCGTCGGCCTGGTCGAGAACATGCCCTCCGGCAGCGCGCAGCGGCCGGGCGACGTGGTGAAGAGCTATTCCGGCCAGACGGTGGAGGTGCTGAACACCGACGCCGAGGGGCGGCTCGTGCTGGCTGACGTGCTGTACTATTGCCAGCAGAAGTTCGACCCCGCGTTCATGGTCGATCTCGCGACGCTGACCGGCGCGATCATCGTCAGCCTGGGCCACGAACATGCCGGGCTGTTCAGCAACGACGAGGAGTTGTCCACCCGCCTGCTCGCCGCCGGTGTGGCAAGCGGCGAGGCGCTGTGGCGGATGCCGCTGGGCGAGGCGTACGACAAGCAGCTCAAGTCCGACATCGCGGACATGAAGAACATCACCGGCCGGCCCGGCAGCGCGATCACCGCCGCGCAGTTCATCCAGCGCTTCGTCAACGGCAAGCCCTGGGCGCATCTCGATATCGCCGGCACCGCCTGGAGCACGAAGGACGCGCCCTGCGTGCCGAAGGGTGCGACGGCATTCGGCGTGCGCCTGCTCGAACGGCTGGTCGCCACCCATTACGAGAGCTGACCGGCCGCGCATGAACGCCGTGCGGCTGCTGCCGGCACCTCCGGAAGGCGTGCCGCTGGCGGTGCCGATCACCGCCGGCAGCGCCTTGCCGCCCGGCGCCGCCGCTGACGGGTTCGCCGGCCGCGCCGGGCAGGCCTGCCTGCTGAATCGCCCGGATGGCCGCACGATGCTGGTCGGCCTCGGCCCGGCCGCCACGCCGGAGGCCGCCGAAACGGCAGGTGCCTTGTCCGCCGCGCGGATGCTGGCCGAGCCTCGGCTCGCGCTCGATGCGCGCGGGCTCGATCCCGTTGCTGCCGCTGCTTTCGTCCTCGGCGCGGCGCAGCGGTCCTGGCGCTATGCGGCGTTGCAAACGCGCGCCGACCCTGATGCGCAGCGCCTTGCCGCGTTCGATCTGGTGGTGGGCGACATCGCCGCCGTCCGCCGCGCCCTGCGTGCCGGCCGGGCTGCGGCCGAGGGTGCGTGTTTCGCGCGCGATCTGGTCGCCGAACCCTCCAACACGCTCACCCCCGCCGGCTTCGTGCGGCATCTGCGCGGCCTGGCCCGCTTCGGGCTGGAGCTGGAGGTGATCGAGGGCGCGGCACTGCGCCGGCAGGGCTTCGGCGGGCTGCTCGCGGTCGGCGGCGGCTCGGTGCATCCGCCCTGCCTCGCCGTGTTGCGCTGGCCGGGGCGCATTGCCGCCGCACCCGTGGCCTTCGTCGGCAAGGGCATCACCTTCGATACCGGCGGCATCGGCATCAAGCCCGCCGACCGGATGTGGGAGATGCGCGCGGACATGGCGGGCGCGGCCGCCTGCGCCGGGGCAATGCTCGCCCTCGCCCGCCGCCGCTCCCCCGCCGCCGCGGTAGCGGTGATGGCGCTGGCGGAGAACGCGACCGGCGGGGCGAGCTACCGCCCGAGCGACGTGCTCCGCAGCTACGCCGGCCGCACCGTCGAGGTGGTGGATACCGACGCCGAGGGCCGGCTGGTGCTGGCCGATGCCCTGGCCTTCGCCGCCGCCCGCTTCCGCCCGCGCGCGATGATCGACCTCGCCACCCTCACCGGCAGCATCGTCACGGCACTCGGCCACGAGAGGGCGGGATTGTTCGGCAATGACGACGCGCTGGCCCGGCAGGTGGAAGACGCAGGTGCCGCGGTGGGGGAGCCGGTCTGGCGCATGCCGATCGGCGCCGCCCACCGTGCCGATCTCGATTCCGACATCGCCGACCTGCGCCACTGCGTGCCCGGCCGGATGCAGCCGGATGCCTGCCATGCCGCTGCCTTCCTGCGCGAATTCGTCTCCGACATTCCCTGGGCGCATCTCGACATCGCGGGGATGGAGGCGCGGGAGGAGGCTGACGATCGCCACGCCGCCGGCCCCACCGGCTTCGGCGTGCGGCTGCTGGACCGGCTGGTGGCCGCGCGGTTCGAGAGCGTGATGACCGGAGGTGGACTCACCGGAGGTCTGAATCACGCGATCAAACAAAGAGTGAGAGCAGGAGGCGTGAGCGGAGGCGAACGCATCTTGCTCGAACGGCGCTGACGATGGCGGAGATCGGCTTCTACCACCTGCTGCGCGCCGGCCCGGACCAGGCGCTCCCGCAACTGCTGGGCCGCACGCTCGCGGCCGGGCAGCGCGCGGTGGTGCGGCTGGCCTCGCCCGAGCGCGTTGCCGCGCTGGATGCCGCCTTGTGGCTGTGCCCGGACCCGGACTGGCTGCCGCACGGAACGGCGGAAAGCGGCGATGCCGCCTTGCAGCCGATCTGGCTGACCACGGAGGACGAGGCACCGAACGGCGCGCGCTTCCTGTTCCTGATCGACGGCGCCACCTCCACCCGCCTCGACGCGTTCGACCGCGTGTTCGACCTGTTCGACGGCAACGACCCGGAAGCCGTGGCTGCCGCGCGCACCCGCTGGACGGCGGCGAAGGCGGCCGGCCACACTCTGACCTACTGGCAGCAAGGCGCGCGGGGTTGGGAAAAGAAAGCCTGATCAGGCGCGCGGATGCGCCTGCCGCCAGACGGCGAGCAGCCTGTCGGTGTCCACCGCCGTATAGCGCTGGGTCGTGGACAGGCTGGCGTGGCCCAGCAGGTCCTGGATCGCGCGCAGATCCGCCCCGCCGGCCAGCAGATGGGTCGCGAAGGAATGCCGCAGCGCGTGCGGCGTGGCATGCTCGGGCAGGCCCGCGAGGCGGCGGTAATGGCGCAGCGTGCGCTGGGCCACCGCCGGATCGAGCCGCGCGCCGCGCACCCCCACGAACAGCGGCGCGCCCGGCTGCCGGCCGGGGTGCAGGCGCAGCCATGCGCCGACCGCCTCGCGCACCACCGGCAGAACGGGAACGATGCGCTGTTTCGATCCCTTGCCGGTCACGCGCAGCGGCGCGTCCGCGCCCGGCAGCGGCGCATCCCGCACATCGAGCGCCAGCGCCTCCGAGATGCGCAGCCCGCAACCGTAGAGCAGGGTGAACAGCGCGGTGTCGTGCGCGGCCCGCGCGGCGGTATCGGACATTTCGGCGATGCCGGTGGTGACGGAGGCGGCCTGCGGCGCGGTCAGCGCGCGCGGCACGGGCCGGCGGGCGCGCGGGGCGGCGAGCAGGCCCGGCGCGGGATTGTCCAGGCCGTGGCGGCGGGCGAGGTAGCGGAAGAAGGATTTCACGGCGGAGAGCTTCTTCGCCCGCGTCGCCCCGCCCGCCCCGCCGGCGGCCTCATGCGCGAGCCAGGCGCGCAGATCGGCCTGGGACAGCGCGCCGAGCGCGGCCAGATCGGGCTCGCCGCCCAGGTGCCGGGTCAGGAAGCCGAGGAAGGCCGCCAGGTCGCGGCCGTAGGTCTCCACCGTCAGCGCGGCGGCCCGGCGCTCGGCCGCGAGCCAGGCGAGGAAGGCGGCGCGCGCCTCCTCACCGGTCATCGCCGGCTCAGCGCCGAGGCCAGGGCCTGGCCGAGAAAGGCCAGCGCGCCGGTGCCCTGCGCCGGATCGAGCGCCGGATGGTCCCGCGCGGCGAGCACCAGCAGCGCCGGCCCATCCGGCAGCGGCACCCGCACCAGCGCATCGTGCCGGGCCAGCCGGGCGGCCTCGGCATGCAGCAGCACGGCATCGGCCGGATCGTCGCGGAACACCGCGTCCCGATGGCGCAGCAGTGCTGCGATGCTGCCGGGCGGGAGCGCGCGGCCGATCGTGGCGGGCGGTTCCGTGCACAGCGCGGCGGCATCCACCGCGAGCAGGGCGGGAAATTCGTTCGCGACGCATTCCAGCGGGGCGGCGCTGCGGATCAGCGCCAGCACCGCCGCATGCACCCGCCCCGCGAGCCCGGCCGCGGCCCGGCCGGCGGCCAGCACCGCGTCCGCCCGATCGGCCATGGCGGCGGCATGGGCGCGCTCGGTCGCGAGCATCGCCGCCATGTGGTCCGCCAGGACCTCCCCATGCACCCGCCGAGGCGGAGCGAGCGTGCGGTACAGCGCGGGGTTGCCGGCCAGGAACGCCGGATGGGCCGCGAGAAAGGCCGCGACCTCCGCCTCGGTCGGCACCGTGGCGGCCGGGCGCGGCGCGGCCATCAGGGCGCCACGATCGTTTGCCCGGTCTTCGCCCAGTCGGCCAGGAAGGCGGCAAGCCCCTTGTCGGTCAGCGGATGGGCATAGAGCTGGCGCAGGACAGGGGGTGGCAGGGTGACGACATGCGCGCCCAGCTTCGCCGCCGCCACCACATGCTGCGGGCTGCGGACGGACGCCACCAGCACCTCGGTCTTCAGATGCGGGTAGTTGCGGTAGATCTGCAGGATATCGGCGATCAGCCCCATCCCGTCCTGCCCGATGTCGTCCAGCCGGCCGACGAAGGGGCTGATGAAGCTTGCCCCGGCCTTCGCCGCCAGCAGCGCCTGCGCGGCCGAGAAGCAGAGCGTGACGTTGATCATCACCCCGTCGTCGGACAGGGCGCGGCAGGCGCGCAGCCCGTCGGGCGTGAGCGGGAGCTTCACGGTCACGTTGTGGGCGATGGCGCGCAGCACGCGGGCCTCGGCCATCATCTGATCGAATCCGGTCGCCGCCACCTCCGCACTCACCGGGCCGGGCACGATCGCGCAGATCTCGGCGATCACGTCGGCGAACTTCCGGCCGGACTTGGCGACCAGGGAGGGGTTGGTGGTCACCCCGTCCAGCAGCCCGCTCGCGGCGAGGGATCTGATCTCCGCCACGTCGGCGGTATCGACGAAGAATTTCATCCGGCGTGTCTGCTCCCGTGTGAAGCCTTGCGAAGGGCGAGGCCGCGGGGCAGACGATACCCCATGGCAGGCACCGACAGGAAGCGGCGGCGGCGGGTGCCGGTGCTGCTGCCCTACAAGTTCCCCGGACCGTTCGACTACGCGGTGCCGGACGGGCTCGATCCACGGCCGGGCGATGTGGTGCTGGTGCCGCTGAACAACCGCGCCGAGACCGGCGTGGTGTGGGACGGAACCGGGGATGGCGGGGTGGCCGACGCCCGGCTGAAACCGCTGTCCGCGATCCTGGATGCGCCGCCGATGGTGGCCAGCATGCGCCGTTTCGTGGACTGGATGGCCGCCTACACTCTCGCCGCGCCCGGCGAGATCATGGCGATGGCGCTGCGCGTGCCCAACGTGGCGCGCCGCATGGCCGCCACCGGCTGGCTGGCGGCGGAAGGGGCGGCGGAGGCGAAGCTGACGCCGGTGCGGGCGCGGGTGCTCGCGGCCCTCGCCGGGCAGCCGCCGCGCGGCACCGCCGCCCTCGCCGCCGCCGCCGGGGTGGGCGCGGGGGTGGTGCGAGCGATGGCCGACGCCGGCCTGCTGGTGCCGACCCCCCTGCCCGATCTGCCGCCGTTCGCCCGGCCCGACCCCGCACATCCCGGCCCCGCGCTGTCCTCCGCCCAGGCGGAGGCGGCGGCGCGGCTGCGGCGGATGGTGGCGGCGCACAGCTTCGCCGTCAGCCTGCTGGAAGGGGTGACCGGGTCGGGCAAGACGGAGGTGTATTTGGAGGCGGTGGCGGAATGCCTCGCCGCCGGCCGGCAGGCGCTGGTGCTGCTGCCCGAGATCGCGCTGTCCGCCCAGTGGCTGGACCGCTTCGCCGCCCGCTTCGGCGTGGCCCCGGCGGTTTGGCATTCGGACCTCACCTCCGGCACCCGCCGCCTCACCTGGCAGGCGGTGGCGGCGGGAACCGCGCCGGTGGTGGTGGGCGCACGCTCGGCCCTGTTCCTGCCGTTCCCCGATCTCGGCCTGGTCGTGGTGGACGAGGAGCACGAGACCGCGTTCAAGCAGGAGGAGGGTGTGGTGTACCACGCCCGGGACATGGCGGTGGTGCGCGCGCGGCTTTCTTCCGCCGCCGCCGTGCTGGTCTCGGCCACGCCCAGCCTGGAAACGCTCGCGAACGTGGAGGCCGGCCGCTATGCGCGGCTGACGCTGGCGGTACGCCACGGCGGGGCGCGGCTGCCGGCGGTGCGGGCGGTCGATCTGCGCGAGGAGCCGCCGCCGCGCGGCCGCTTCCTGGCCCCGCCGCTGGTTTCGGCGGTCATTGAAACACTCGGCCGTGGCGAGCAGGCGATGCTGTTCCTGAACCGCCGCGGCTATGCGCCGCTGACCCTGTGCCGCCATTGCGGCCACCGGATGGCCTGCCCGAACTGCACCGCCTGGCTGGTGGAGCACCGCATCCGCCGGCAGTTGCAATGCCACCATTGCGGCCACGCGGTGCCGATCCCGCCCGCCTGCCCCGCCTGCGACGAGGCCGACAGCCTCACCCCCGTCGGCCCGGGCGTGGAGCGCATCACCGAGGAGGCCGGGCAGCTTTTTCCCGAGGCCCGGCTGCTGGTGATGGCAAGCGACACCATCACCGGCCCGCAGGCCGCCGCCGCCGCGGCCGCCGCGATCTCGGCGCGGCAGGTGGACCTCGTGATCGGCACGCAGATGGTGGCGAAGGGCTGGCACTTCCCGCACCTGACGCTGGTGGGGGTGGTGGATGCCGATCTCGGACTGGGTGGGGGGGATCTGCGCGCGGCCGAACGCACCGTGCAGCTTCTGCACCAGGTCGCCGGGCGGGCCGGGCGGGCGGAGGCGCCGGGGCAGGTCATGCTCCAGACCTGGTCGCCGGACCATCCGGTGATGCAGGCGCTGGTGGCGGGTGATCTGGCGGCCTTCATGGCGCGGGAGGCGGCCGCGCGACGGCCGGGCCACTGGCCGCCCTTCGGCCGGCTCGCCGCCCTGATCGTGAGCGCGGACAGCGCCGCGGCGGCGGATGCGCTGGCCGCCGCCCTGGGCCGCGCCGCGCCGCGGGAAGAAGGCATCGTCGTGCTTGGCCCCGCCCCCGCCCCGCTCGCCCTGCTGCGCGGGCGCCACCGGCGGCGGCTGCTGCTGAAGGCGCGGCGGGACGTTGCGGTGCAGCCCATCCTGCGCGGCTGGCTGGCGGGCGTGCCGGTGCCGCGCGGGGCGCGCGTGGATGTGGACGTGGACCCGGTCTCGTTCCTGTAGGGTTTCAACCCGTCAGTGCGGCCGGCCGTATCGCCCGATTATCCGCGCCGTGGCCAGGGTGTTGAAGTGCAGGACGAACCCGACCGTGGCGCCGGAGGCATGCGCATTCAGCGGCAGCTTCGCCACCTTCACCGCGAACACCGTGATCTCGTAATGATGCGGCGGCTCGCCCACCGGCGGGCAGGGGCCGCCGTAATGGGAGAAGCCGAAATCGGTCCGCCCCTCGCCCGCGCCCACCGGCAGGAGCGAGGAACCGGCCGCACCCGCGTCCGCGGCAAGGCTGTGGACGGTCGGCGGGATGTTGAACACGGTCCAGTGCCACCAGCCGCTGCCGGTCGGCGCATCGGGATCGTACATCGTCACCGCGAAGCTTTTTGTCCCGGCCGGCGCGCCCGACCAGGAGATGGCCGGCGAATGGTCGCCGCCCTTGCAGCCATCCCCGTTGAACACCTGCGCCATCGGGATCGTGCCGCCGTTGGCGAAGGCGGCGCTGGTCACCGTGAAGCCGGCGGCCAGGGCGGGAGCCGCGAGCATGCAAAGGCCCGCGGCGAACAGGAAAGAGCGCATCGTCCTCCCCCTTTTGTTTCTTTCTGGTCCGCAATGAGAGCATTTCCGGCGAAGGCAGGCAAGGCATCGACCCTTCGGCGCCCCCGAAACTTTCAGGCCGAACGTATAATCCCTGAAGCGGCCAGCCCGTCCCCGAACAGGCGGGTGATCCGGCCGGCCAGGGTGTCGATGTCCGTGCCCGCCCCGCCGAGCCGGCCATCCACGGCCAGCATCGACAGGCCATGCACCAGCGACCAGGCCGCGAGCGCGACATCCGCCGCCTGCCCGCCCGGCACGCAGGCCGCGACCGCGCGCCGGAGGGCCGCATGCGCCTGTTCGCCCGCCTCGGCCAGCTCGGGATGGCCCGGCTTGTCGATGATCTCCGGGCCGAACATCAGCCGGAACAAGGCCGGCTCGGCACAGGCGAAGCGGACATAGGCGATCCCCTGCGCCGCCAGCCCCTGCCGCGGCGAAACCCCTGCCAGGGCCGCCTCCAGCCGGGTGGCGAGCCGGCGGAAGCCCAGCGCCGCGACCGCGGCGAGCAGCGCCGCCTTGTCCGCGAAATGCCGGTACGGGGCCATGGGCGACACGCCCGCCCGCCCCGCCACCGCGCGCAGGCTGAGCCCGGCGAACCCGGCTTCCGACAGGATGGCAAGGGCCGCCTCGATCAGGGCCGGATGCAGATCGCCATGGTGATAGGGCGGTTCGGACGTGGATGTTGACATCGTAAACTTCCGGCTTCAGGATACGGCTGCTTACAGCGTAGACATTATGGAGGCATGGCGATGGATGCGCAACTGCTGCGACGGTCGGTCGATCTGTCCGCCTATCCCGACCTGGTGGTGATCTATCTTGGCTTCCGCCTGCGTGGGCCGCGCGGCGTGTGGAGCGCGCTGCGCATCGGCCGGGGGGGCCGGCCGATGCTGGCTTCCCGGCCGGAGGGGCTGCTCGCGCATGAAACGATCTTCTTCGGCTTGGCCCATTTCGGCTTCCGGCAGTACTGGCGCGATCTTGAATGCCTGGAGCGTTTCACGCGCAGCGAGCCGCATCGCGGCTGGTGGACGGGATTCCTGAAAGACCAGGGCGGCGCCGGCTTCTGGCACGAAACGTACACCGCGCGCGGCGGGATGGAGGCGATCTACGTGAACATGCCGGCATCCGTCGGCTTCGCCGCCTTCGCCCCGCCGCGGCAGCCCCAGGGGCCATATATGAGCGCGCGGGGACGCATCGCTGCGGCGGGTTCCTGAGCCGCCATCCGATTCCCGACCCGAACCCCTCACACCAGCGTGTTGCGCCCCGAAAAACCCCATGCTAGATGCCGCGCGCCGGCAGTCTGGCCGGGCTTCAACCAGGCCGCGATTGCGCGCGGCCTAGCACGAATGGATCCGGCATCGTGGCGTCTGGCGGCACGACACTCTCAACAAGCGGCGGGCTCGCGGACCGGTATGCCGCGGCGATCTATGCGCTGGCGGGCGAGCAGAACGCGCTCGACCGCACCGTGGAGGAGATGGCCGCCCTTGGCCGGCTGATCGACGAGAGCGAGTCGCTGCGCCGGCTGCTGCGCAGCCCGCTGGTCGCCGTGGCCCAGGCCCGCGCCGCCGCGCTTGCGGTGGTGGATGCGCAGGGCTTCGGCAAGCTCGTCCACGATCTGGTCGGCGTGGTCGCCACCAACCGCCGCCTTGCCGCGCTCCGCGACATCGTGCGCGCCTTCGCCGTTCTGGTCGCCGAGAAGCGCGGCGTGGTCACCGCCGAGGTGGCTTCCGCCCATCCGCTGTCCGACCTGCAGCGCACCCAGCTCCTCGCCCGCCTGACCGAGGCCGGATACGGCTCCGTGCAGATCGAGGAGCGTCTTGATCCATCCCTGCTCGGCGGCCTGGTCGTGAAGATCGGCGCCCGCCTGTACGATACCAGTCTGAAATCCCGGCTGCAGCGCCTGCAGTACGCCATGAAGGGGGCCGCCTGATGGAGATCCGTCCAGCCGAGATCTCGGAGATCCTGAAGAAGCAGATCGCCGCGTTCGACACCGAGGCCAACGTGGCCGAAACCGGCCAGGTGCTGAGCGTGGGTGACGGCATCGCCCGGGTGTTCGGCTTGCAGAACGTGATGTCCGGCGAGCTGGTGGAGTTTCCCGCCGCCGGGCTGAAGGGCATGGCGCTGAACCTCGAAACCGACAATGTCGGCGTCGTGATCTTCGGGGCCGACCAGCAGATCCGCGAGGGCGACACCGTCACCCGCACCGGCTCCATCGTCGATGTGCCGGTGGGCAAGGAACTGCTTGGCCGCGTTGTCGATGGCCTCGGCAACCCGATCGACGGCAAGGGCCCGATCGCGACGACCGAGCGCAGCCGCGTGGAGGTGAAGGCGCCCGGCATCATCCCGCGCAAATCGGTGCACGAGCCGATGCAGACCGGGCTGAAGGCGATCGACGCGCTGATCCCGGTTGGCCGCGGCCAGCGCGAGCTGATCATCGGCGACCGCCAGACCGGCAAGACGGCGGTGATCATCGACACGATCATCAACCAGAAATCGATCAACGCCGGCGACGACGAAGGCAAGAAGCTCTATTGCATCTACGTCGCCATCGGCCAGAAGCGCTCCACGGTCGCGCAGCTCGTGCGCACGCTGGAGGAGAACGGCGCGATGGAATATTCCATCGTCGTCGCCGCCACCGCGTCCGACCCCGCGCCGATGCAGTTCCTCGCCCCCTATACCGGCTGCACGATGGGCGAGTATTTCCGCGACAACGGCATGCACGCGGTGATCTTCTACGACGATCTGTCCAAGCAGGCCGTCGCCTATCGCCAGATGTCGCTGCTGCTGCGCCGCCCGCCGGGCCGCGAGGCGTATCCGGGGGATGTGTTCTACCTGCA
>DATKQI010000144.1:0-3370 GCA_035532755.1 Acetobacteraceae bacterium | reverse complement strand
ATGTGGCGGTGCTGGTGGAGCGCGGGGTTCGGTTCGAGCCGCCATTCGTGCCGCCATTCGTGCCCCCATTCGTGCCGCCGGGGGGCGTGCGGGTGATCGAGATCGATCTGCCCGAGGCGCTCGCGCGGTGGAAGGTGCCGGCGCATATGAGCAAGATGAGTTATGCCCGGCTCGCCGCACCGGATTTATGGCTCGGCGCGTATGAGCGGGCGCTGTATCTCGATTGCGATATCAGGATTCTGGGGCCGCTGGCGCCGCTGTTCGAACTGGAGCTGGGGAAGCCGGCAGGGGCGATGCTCGGCATGGTGCAGGATTGCGGGCGCTTCCTGCGCGACGGCCCGGAGGATGAGTGGTGGGTGGGATACCGGCGCAGCGTGCGGCAGGACCCGGATCTGCCCTATTTCAATGCCGGCGTGATGCTGATCGATTGCGCGGCCTGGCGGGCGGCGCGCGGGTGGGAAACGGCGGCGGCCTATATCGAGGATCAGGGGGAGCGGCTGGTCTTCATGGATCAGGATGCGGTGAACCATGTCGCGGCCGGGCGGATCGTGGAACTGCCGGCGCGGTGGAATTTCCAGACGCATTATTTCGGGCTGGGGCTGGAAGCGGAGCTGGACCCGGTGATTCTCCACTATGTCAACGTCCTGAAGCCCTGGCGGGATGCGGAGTGGAGCCTGGTGCACGCGCCCTCCCACGCGGAGGCGTTTGCCGCGCTGTTCGCGGACTCGCCCTGGGCGGGCGTGGCGATGCCGCCGCGCCGCATCAGCGACCAGGATGTCGCGGCGCATGTCGCGTGGGTGCGGGGGCTCGGCCCGCGGCTGGCCGAGGCGGTGCCCCGCATACGGAGCGAGGGGGTGGCGGTGGGAAAAGCCAAAAGCCTCAGGCCCGCACGGGGATTTTTCGGCAGGCGTTTCTGGGCCTCGCTCCTGGCCGGCGGCGGGTTCTGAGCGCCGGCACGGGCGGTCATCCGCCAGCCATGGCCCGATAGGCATAGGCGAGGATGAAGCCCGCGCCGGGGCCGATGACCCATCCGCGCACGATCCCGCCGATCACCTTCCCGTCGATGGTCTGCCGGCCGCGCGCGAGGCCGGTTCCGGCCATGGCCCCGATCAGGGCCTGGTTCATCGACGTGAAATAGCCGAAGCCCACCGCGGTGAGCACCACCAGCGCCTGCACGAGCTGGGCCGCCGTCGCCATTTTCATGTCCATCTTCACCACGTCGAACGCCACCCGTTCCAGCAGCGGGCGGCCCCAGGTGAGCACGCCCGCCGCGAGGCCGACCCCGCCGATCAGCCCCGCCAGCAGCGGGCCGGAGAAATGGACGGACAGAAACACCGCCGTCGCATTCGACACATCATTCGCGCCCATGGCGAGCGAGGCGACGGCCCCCACCAGCACCAGGGCCCGGCCGATCAGCCGCGCGGAGGCGCCGGGGGCGAACCACGGCAGCCGGTCGAACAGCCGGGTGAACAGGAAGCCGAATCCGCAGGCGATGAACGGTGCGAGAACCCACAGCACCGCCAGATGCAGGATCGCGCTCCATCCGATGCCGAGGCGGAGCGCGGCGCCCGCGCCGACCAGGGCGAACACGAGGATCTGGATCGTCGAGGTCGGGATGCGGCACCGGGTGAAGACCGTCGTCAGCGCAAAAGCCGTGCCGATGACGATGATCGCCGGAACCGTCTCCAGCTGTCCGGCGATGATGCCGTGGCCGACATGAACCAGGACCTTGTGGCTGAGGAAGGCCGCGCCGAGCAGCGTCATCACGGCCATCAGGCCGAGCGCGGGGCGCAGCGCGATGCTTCGGGTCGCATAAGGCATGCCCATGCATGCGCCCGTGTAATGCGCGCCCATGCTCCACGAAAAGGCGAGCGCCGCAAGCACCAGAACGGCGTTCCCGATCATCGGGCAACGGGCAGGCCGGCGGCCTTCCATTCGGGATAGCCGTCTTCCAGCCGCCGCACATCGAACCCGCGGGCGCGCAGCGCGGCCACCGCCTCGAACGAGAGAACGCAATACGGCCCGCGGCAATAGGCGACGATCTGCCGGTCCCGCGGCAGGCGCGCGAGTTCCCGCTCCAGCGCGAAGAGGGGCACGTTCAGCGCGCCCGGCAGGTGGCCCAGCGCGAATTCATCCTCCGGCCGCACATCCAGCAGCATCGCACTCCCCTCGTTGATGCGCGCCAGCAATTCGTCGCGCGAGACGGGTTCCAGCGCATCGCGCGCGCGGAAATAGCTCGCCATCACCAGCTCGATCTCGGCGGCGTTGCGCTCGCCGATGCGCCCGAGCGCCTTGAGCAGGGCGATCACGTCGGTCTCGCCCTCCAGGCTGTAGAGCATCCGCTTGCCCTCCCGCCGCGGCTCCGCAAGGCGCGCCCGGCGCAGGATCTGCAAATGGCGGGAGGCGTTGGCGACACTCAGCCCGGTGCGGGAGGCAAGCTCCTCCACGCTGCGCTCGCCCTGGGCGAGATGCTCCAGAATCTCCAGCCGGTGCGCATGCCCGATGGCCTGGGCGATCGTGGCGAGGCTCGTGAAAATCCGCTGCTTGGGCCCAGGGGTCGATGTGGCGGGGTTTGGCATGGCCGTGCTTGACATTGCGCTCCGATAGAGGAATCAATCAACGGATTGATTGAATGATAGATCGTCGGCTCCGTCAAGCCGAACGGGAGGATGCCATGATTCTGCGCCAGTTTCTCCATACCGATCCGGTCGCGATCTCCTATCTGCTGGGCTGCGGCGGGCATGCCGCCGCGGCCGTGGTGGACCCGGTCGGCGACGCCGCGCCGTATCTGCGCGCGGCGGAGGAGAGCGGGATGCGAATCCGCTTCGTGATCGACACCCACCTCCATGCCGACCACCGTTCCGCCGGCCGCGCGCTCGCCGCGGCGGCGGGTGCGGATTATGTGCTGCACGGCTCGGCCGAGGTCGCTTTTCACGCGCGCACCGTCACCGACGGAGAGCGGCTGCCGCTCGGCAACGTCGTGCTCGATGTGCTGCACACGCCCGGCCATACGCCGGAGCATCTGTCCCTGCTGGTCAGCGACCGCACGCGGGCGGAGGAGCCGTGGTGCGTGCTGACGGGCCACACGCTGATGGTCGGCGACGTGGGCCGCACCGAGCTGGCGAGCGACGCGGCCACCGGCGCGCGGACATTGTTCGCCAGCCTGCAACGCCTCAAAGCCCTGCCGGACCACATCGAGGTGCTGCCGGGCGCCTTCGCGGGCTCGGTCTGCGGCCGGCGGCTGAGCGGCAAGCCGTTCTCCACCATCGGGTTCGAGCGGCGGCACAACGCCGCCTTCCGGATGGACGATGCCGAGGCCTTCGTCGGCTTCATGCTGCAGGACATCCCGCCACCGCCCGAGGGTGCGGCC
>DATKQI010000143.1:0-7690 GCA_035532755.1 Acetobacteraceae bacterium | reverse complement strand
CTGGTGCTGGCCGAGGCCGGCACCGGCACCGGCAAGACGCTGGGCTATGTCGCCCCGGCCAGCCTGTGGGCGGAGCGCAACGGCGGCGCGGTCTGGATCAGCACCTTCACCCGCCACCTGCAACGGCAGGTGGAAACCGAGCTGGCCCGGCTGTTCCCGGACCCTGCCGAGCGCGCCCGGCGCGTGGTGGTGCGCAAGGGGCGGGAGAACTACCTCTGCCTGCTGAACTTCGAGGAAGCGGCGCAGGCGGCGCTCGGCGCCGGGCTCGCGCCGGGCGGGCTGATCCCGCTCGGCCTCGTCGCCCGCTGGGCCGCCGCCTCGTCCGACGGGGACATCATGGGCGGGGACCTGCCGGGCTGGTTCGCCGAGCTGTTCGGCGCCCCGCTGCTCGCCTCGCTTGCCGACCGGCGCGGCGAATGCGTGTTCTCCGCCTGCGCGCACTGGCGCCGCTGCTGCGTGGAAAGCTCCATCCGCCGCGCGCGGGAGGCCGATCTGGTGGTGGCGAACCACGCGCTGGTGATGGCGCAGGCCGCGTGGGGCGGGCTCGACGACAGCACCGTGCCCACGCGCTATGTGTTCGACGAGGGGCACCACCTGTTCGACGCCGCCGACGGCGCCTTCGCCGCCGAGATCTCCGGCCGGGAAACCGCGGACCTGCGCCGCTGGCTGCTGGGCGCGGAAGGCGGGCGCGGGCGGGCGCGCGGCCTCGCCCGCCGCATCGAGGACCTGGCGGCGAACGAGCCGGAGCTGACGGCCCCGCTGGACGCCGCCCTGCAAGCCGCCCGGGCGCTGCCCGCCCCGTTCTGGACGCGCCGGCTGCTGGCGGATGCCGCGCCCGAGCCGGCGGAAGACGCGACGCCGAATCCGGCTGAGGCCTTCCTGCGGGCCGCCCGCGCCCAGGTGCTCGCCCGCACCCCGGACGAGGAGCACGCCCTGCGCACCGGGCTGGAATGCGACCTGTTCCCGGCCAACCCGGACCTCGCCGACACCGCCGCCCGCCTCGGCCGCGCGCTGTCCCGCCTCGCCGAGCCGCTCAAGACGCTCGCCGCCCGGCTCGCCGCCCGCCTGGACACCGGGGCCGAGGAGCTGGACGCCGCCGCGCGCAACCGGATCGAGGCGGTCTGCCGCTCGCTCGCCCGCCGCGCGCTCGATCCGCTCTCCGCCTGGCAGGCGATGCTCGCCCGGGTGGCGCAGCCGCCGCCGGAGCCGGGCGTCCGGCCCGACCATGTGCTGTTCCTCCGGCTCGACCGGGATGGAACGGGCGAGCGGGATGTGGCGCTGCTGCGCCACTGGCTCGACCCCACCATCCCCTTCGCCGCCACGCTCGCCGCCCCGGCGCACGGGCTGCTGATGACCTCCGCCACCCTGCGCGACGGCGGGGAGGCGGACCCGGAGCGGGCGTGGCAGGAGGCCGAGGCCCGCACGGGCGCGGTGCACCTGCCGAGCCCCGCCATCCGCGCCGCGCTGCACAGCCACTTCGACTACGCCGCCCAGACCCGCGCCTTCGTGGTGACGGACGTCGCGGTGGGCGATATGGGCGCGCTCGCCGGCGCCTACCGGGCGCTGTTTCTCGCCTCCGGCGGCGGCGGGCTCGGCCTGTTCACCGCCATCAGCCGGCTGCGCGCGGTGCACGAGCGCATCGCCCCGGCGCTGGAGGAGGCCGGGTTGCCGCTGTACGCGCAGCATGTGGACGCGATGAACAACGCGACGCTTGTGGATATCTTCCGCACCGAGGAGGAAAGCTGCCTGCTGGGCACGGACGCGATGCGCGACGGGGTGGACGTGCCGGGCCGGGCGCTGCGGCTGGTGGTGTTCGAACGCGTGCCCTGGCCGCGCCCGGACATCCTGCACCGCGAGCGGCGCATCCATCTGGGCGAGGGCAACCCGATGGCCTACGACGACCGCATCGCCCGGCTGCGGCTGCGCCAGGCGTTCGGCCGGCTGATCCGCCGCGCCGACGACCGCGGCGTGTTCGTGCTGCTGGACCGGCGCACCCCCTCCCGCCTGCTGTCTGCCTTCCCCGACGGCGTGGCCGTCCGCCGGGCCGGGCTGGCGGAGGCGGCCGGGGAGACGGCGGCGTTCCTGGCCGGGCGGTAGCCTACGTGTCCTGGCCCAGGAGGAATGCCTCCGCCGCGCGGTAGAGCGCGTGGCGGCCTTCCTCCAGGTGCATCAGATGCGTCGCGCGGGCGATCTTCACGTCCTGCCGGACCGGGGCGGAGGCCATGGCCGCGAGCAGCCACTGCGCATCGGCATCGGTGCACAGACTGTCCCACTCGCCGCGGATGATCGCGACCGGGGCGCGGACCAGGGCGGGATCGTAGGCGAGGGCGCCCGCCCAGGCGTCGTTGATGTCCTGGAACGCCCCGCCCGGCACCCGCACCGCGGCCGGGGAGCGCGTCCGGCTTTCGGGATCGACGTCCAGATAGGCTTCGCCCCAGGCGTCGAAATGCCGCCGCGACAGCACGGCGGGTTCGCCCTTCGGCACGTCGGCGGTGAAGCGGTCCCACTGGTCCCGCAGCGAGATCAGCCGCCACGCGGGCAGCCGGGCGGGTTCGCCCTGCGGTTCCCGCCGGGCAATGGGGCCGAACAGGACCAGCCGCTCGACCAGATCGGGGCAACGCCCGGCGAAATGGCCGGCGACGATGCTGCCCCAGGAATGGGCGATGAGCGATATCCGACCGGCCCCGTGGCGGGCGCGGATGAAGCGCACCGCCTGCTCCAGTTGCCGGCTCGCATCCTCCGCGCGCCCGGGCAGAGCGCCGGCATCCACAGGCTCGGGCGGGGGATCGGACAGCGCGCCGAAGCCGTGGAAATCGAGCCCCCAGACATGGAAGCCGGCGGCGCACAGCGTGTCGCGCCAGGAGGTTCCGTCGAAGCGGTGCGCGATCGACAGGGCGGAGGGGAAGGTGCCGCCGTGGACGTACAGCACGATCCGCCCGGCGTGCGGCGCATCCCCGGCCGGCGGCAGGTGGCGGAGGAACAGCGACCGCCCCGGATGATGGCTCGGGATGCGGACATGCTCCTCCCGCGGGTCGAGCTTCGGGGCCGCCGCGGCGGGATGGGTCATCGTCGTCATCGGTTGCTCTCCAGGCTGCTGTGATCGACCGTATGTGGCACCGTGGGCCGCCCGCGTCCGCCACGAACGGTTCGGGCGAATCCGAAGCATCCCACCGGCCTGGTATCGCCGCGCGATTTCCATCCGGGCCGAACATGCTCTAAAGGCTTCCGCCATGCAGCAGGACCAGACGATCATGGCGGCCGGCAAGGACCTCGACCCGCAGGAGGCGCTGATCTGCACCATGGTGCTGGTGGCGGCCGCCGACGGCGGCATCACCGACCATGAGATCGGCGTGATGAGCGGGCTGGTGCAGACGCTGCCGGCCTTCCGGGATTTCTCCGCCGACCGCCTGAAAAGCGCGACCGAGGCCGTGGTGCGGCTCCTGCGCGAGGATGACGGCCTGGCCCATGCCGCGCGGCTGGTCCGCGCGGCCCTGCCGCCCCGGCTGCGGGAGACCGCCTATGCCCTGGCCTGCGACGTGGTCGCCGCCGACCGCGCCACCCCCCAGGCCGAGTTGCAGATGCTGGAATTCGTGATGAGCGAGCTGGCGATCGACCCGCTGGTGGCCGCCGCGATCGAGCGCGGCGCGCGGGCGCGGCACCAGGGCATGTGAGCGCCCAGGTTCCATCCCCGGCTGTCACCTGCCCCTTGACAGGGGCCGCCGCCCATTGTGTCTAGCGCGGCGCGGCCGGGCGTGCAGGGGTGTAGCTCAATTGGCTAGAGCGCCGGTCTCCAAAACCGGAGGCTGGGGGTTCGAGACCCTCCACCCCTGCCAGCGCTTGCCGCGTGGCTGGAAAATGCGGGCGGGATGGTGCATCCGGCCCGATGGTGCGTGTCCGCGGTTCGGGTGCCCGCTGTTCGAGTGTTGGGGGTTTGGGAGTATGCGTGGCGTGAGCATCGATCCGGTGAAGTTCGTGCGCGAGGTGCGCAGCGAGGTGTCCAAGGTCACCTGGCCTTCGCGCAAGGAGACGATGGTGACCACCGGGATGGTGATCGTCGCGGTCGTCGCGATGGCGCTGTTCTTCTTCGCCGTGGACCAGTTGGCCGGCCTCGGCGTGCGCATGCTGTTCGGCCTGGGCTGAGGGAGATCGAGTCATGGCCATGCGCTGGTATGTTGTTCACGTCTATTCCGGCTTCGAGAAGAAGATCGCCCAGCAGATCCAGGAGCAGGCGGCGCAGAAGGGGCTCGCCGAGTATTTCGGCGAGATCCTGGTGCCTTCGGAGGAGGTCGTGGAGGTGCGCCGCGGCCAGAAGGTGAATGCCGAGCGCAAGTTCTTCCCCGGCTACGTGCTGGTGAAGATGGAGCTGACCGACGACGCGTGGCATCTGGTGAAGGACACCCCGAAGGTGACCGGCTTCCTGGGCAGCAAGACGCGCCCGAGCCCGATTACCGAGGCCGAGGCCGAGCGGATCATGAAGCAGACGCAGGAGGGTGTGGAGCATCCCCGCCCCTCGGTGCTGTTCGAGGTGGGCGAGCAGGTGCGCGTGGCCGATGGTCCCTTCACCAGCTTCAACGGCACGGTCGAGGAAGTGGACGAGGAGAAGGGCCGCGTGAAGGTCAGCGTGTCGATCTTCGGCCGTTCCACCCCCGTCGAGCTGGAATACAGCCAGGTCGAGAAAGTCTAGGGCCGGCCACACGCACGCCTGGACTCCCGCTTTCGCGGGAGTGACGGTGGTGGGGCGGTGCTTTTGCTGATCGGGATTGTCTTGATGGTGCTCGCGTAACCTCGTCTTAAGCCGGATGCGGTTCAATCGGCGCTCCCTGCACAGGAGTGCCGCGCGTGCCCGCCAGCCGATTGATCAACCGCAACGTCGTCGCCGGGCGCGGCCGTACCTCCATGCGGCTGGAGCCTGAAACCTGGGAGGCGCTGCGCGAGATCTGCCGGCGCGAAGACACCACCCTGGGCGCGCTGATTCGCAGGATCGAGCGGCAGGGCGATCCCTCGGGCCGCACCAGCGCGGTGCGGGTGTATGCGCTGCAGTATTTCCGCGCCGCCGCCACCGAGGATGGCCATCTGGCCGCCGGCCACGGCCCGGGGTTCCGCCCCGAAGACCGGCTGACCGAGGCTGTGCCCGGCCATGCCATGCCATCCCTGGAAACAACCGCCGCGCAAGCCTGATCCGCACGCGGGCGCATTGGAGGGGCGGCGCGCAGCCACCATACTCGGGGCCCAATCACCCGAACGCGCGGACCCCGATCGTGAGCGAGTCGTGAGCGAGACCATCATCCCGGACGGCCGGGCGAGGGAACAGAACACCGTTTTCATCGTCCTCGCCGCGATCAGCTTCTCGCATCTGCTCAACGACATGATCCAGTCGCTGATCCCGGCGATCTACCCGATCCTGAAGACCTCGTTCCACCTCAGCTTCGCCCAGGTCGGGCTGATCACGCTCACCTTCCAGCTCACCGCATCGCTGCTGCAGCCGCTGGTGGGGCTGTACACCGACCGCAAGCCGCAGCCGTTTTCGCTCGCGCTCGGCATGGGGTTCACCCTGGTCGGGCTGCTGATCCTGTCGGTCGCCGGGCATTTCCGGGTGCTGCTGCTGGCGGCCGGACTCGTCGGCATGGGGTCTTCCGTCTTCCACCCGGAATCCTCGCGGGTGGCGCGGATGGCTTCGGGCGGGCGGCATGGGCTCGCGCAGTCCTTCTTCCAGGTGGGCGGCAATGCCGGCTCCGCCCTCGGCCCGCTGCTGGCCGCCTTCATCGTGGTGCCGCGCGGGCAGGGTTCCATCGCCTGGTTCTCGCTCGCCGCCCTGCTCGCCATGGTCGTGCTGTCCCAGGTGGGGCGGTGGTATCGCGCGCACGCGGCCACCACCCGCAAGGCCGGGCACGCCCGCGCCGCGGATGCCCACACGGGCCTGTCCCCCACGCGGCGGCGCGGCGCGATCCTGGTGCTGATCACGCTGATCTTCTCGAAGTATTTCTATCTCGCCAGCCTGAACACGTACTACACGTTCTACCTGATCCAGAAATTCCATGTCTCCGTGCAGTCCGCCCAGGTGCACCTGTTCGTCTTCCTCGGCGCGGTCGCGGCCGGCACCATCATCGGCGGGCCGATCGGGGACCGGCTGGGCCGGAAATACGTGATCTGGGCCTCCATCCTCGGCGTGCTGCCCTTCACGCTGATGCTGCCGCACGCCAACCTGTTCTGGACCGGGGTGCTGACCATCCCGATCGGGCTCATCCTCGCTTCCGCCTTCCCCACCATCGTGGTGTACGCGCAGGACCTGATGCCCGGCAGCGTGGGGATGGTGGCGGGCCTGTTCTTCGGCTTCGCCTTCGGCATGGGCGGCCTGGGCGCAGCCGTGCTCGGCTGGCTCGCCGACCGGACCAGCATCACCTTCGTGTACGACCTGTGCGCTTTCCTCCCGATGATCGGCCTTCTGACCGCGTTCCTGCCCAACCTCGACAGCCGCCGGCTGGTGGCGGGGCGCTAGCGGCGGACATCAAACGCTTGGTACCCGGGGCAGCTTCAGATCATCTCAGTTGAAGGCCGACAAACAGGACGCCACCAGACACGTAGGCCAATGTTGTTGATGGCTGAAGTATCAGAGATGCCTCGCCTGTATGTCGTGTGCCCGTTCCGCCCTTGTCGCAGCATTGTCCAAGCCAAGTAGTCCACGAGATCGCCTGACCTATAATCGTAAGCGGCTCGGTTCGTGTTCGTTCGGCTGAATGTTCGCACCCTGGAGCACGATATCCCGAATCCGCTGCACCGGATGGCAAGGATTACAAGGTTGGCGTTCTCCGCGATGGCATTTTCGATGACTTCGGCGACCTTCGGACTGACAGGCGAACCTTGATCGGCCCAGAAATCCCATCGCGCAATCGCTCCGGCGATGTGGTCGGGCGCACGTATCAGATCGTCGAACCAAGTGGACTGTCCATTGCTGGCATGGGGGTCGATGGCATTCGACACCGATATGCGGCTCTTTTGCACGCGCTCCATCTCGCAAACCGAGTGAAAGTTCAGGTAAGCCATATCGTAAACAATGCCGTCAAAGGCAGTCGTCATTGCATCCCGATCGAAGGCCCACATGATCATCTCGGCGCGGGAGTGCTTGGCTATGAGCAGGGCGACATAGGCCGACAGTGCGGCTAGCAACGTAATGTCGTGTAGCAGGACGTAATTGAACTTGGTCTTCTTGGCTCGTTGGATCAGGGCATCGACCTTGCGGATGTAGTGACGCTTCGAAGGGGACTCCGGCCATCCTCGGACGTGGTTGGCCAAGCCAGCCAGGGTAACCTGAGCATCCTCCCACGACCCGAGCTGATGCCGTTCCTTGTCGGGGACGAAGCAGAAGTGAAACAGGCGATGGTCGATCAGGAAGGCCGCTGCCTTTGGATGGAGATGCTTCACACGCTTGATGTCGGCAGGCATGGCGGCACGGGTGTCCGAGAGCAGCTCTGAAAAGCTGTCCTGTTCGTAGGGGTAGACGGTGAATGCGAACGTGTCGTTGATCCGTTCCGGTCCGCTAGTCACGAAGTCGGCCGCGATCACCCATTTGGTGGCGCGCCTTCCCCGGACGTACGCACGAAAGCCTATTTCAACGTCGAATTCGAAAGCGGCCTTAACAGACTGCGGAAAAAGGGCTTGCCTAACCCGGCTCTGATTTGATTCGCTTTGCCGA
>DATKQI010000142.1:0-26560 GCA_035532755.1 Acetobacteraceae bacterium | reverse complement strand
AGATCGGCGCGCGAACCCTCCGCCTCATACTGGAAGCCCAGAACTCCTTGTGGCAGCATCCCGCACCCCGTTGGTGATGGTCCGTCGGTCCCAAACCCAGACTATCCCCCTGATTCGTCAGGACCAACGGGGGACCCCAATTTCTTTGGTCGGGGATCAAGGGTAACGGGCTTCAGCGACTTGGTTGGCGGCCCCCGCGAGCGGGCGGCACCTGAGCAGCGTTGCACCAAGGCCAGGGAACCGGCTGACCAGAGTTCAACTCCAGGTCACGAAACCGTACCCGTGCCTCACCAGGCCAAGATCGGCGTCGTGTAGGCGTCCGCCACGCTCGAGTTCCGGGGCACATCCGGACCCACCGGTACGGTTGGGCCGCTACACCAGTGAAAACCGGACGCACACCCCTCAGCCACCGGCTCGAAGCGGCACCGGGCACACGAGCTGGCCGCGGATGACGGGCCAGCGCCGTCCTTCAGAGCAGAGAATGGCTGTCCACCATTACATCGAGCGCGGCATTCGCTTCATTCCAATGAACGCGCTGACAATGCAGAGGACAGCCGATGGTGCTCACCGGTCAGTACCCGCTCTGTCACGAACAGACGCCAGGCCACCACTCGTGGAACCGAGCGTTCCACTGACGCAGCGCGGCGGGCAGATCGGGTGTGCGCTCCACAAGCCCGCAATTGGCGGTCCAGGTGCCGATGAACCCGTCGAGCTTCCCGTACCTGTTGTCGAAGACGATATGTGGCAGCCCGAGCAGCAGGCAGAGCAGATGGCCGTGCAGGCGATCGGTGATCACCGACCGCCCGGAGCCGAGAAGCCGCAACCCGCGCGCGACCCGGCGCGCTGCGAGCGCCGCGTAGAAGTACTCGCGATGGTGGTTGCGGTCATGAAGGCGCCGGGTGCCACCGAGACTCACACGCAGCGCGCTCAACCACCTCATGCTCTCGCGCAAATGGTGCGGCTCGTGGAGCCAGTCGGATGCGAGTGCGCCGGCGGGGGGGGGCATCTGAGCCATGCGACCGGCTTGCTCCCTGTCGGAGCGTAGCAACAGGACCAATGGATGGAATGCCCGGACGGGCGGCGTTCGTGGCCCGAGAGCAAGTGCCATGTCCGGGCACAAGCGTACCTCACAGTCGAAGACGGTTCGTGCGAGTTCCAGACTCTTTCGGTCGCGGACAAGAAGCAGAAAATTTCCGTGCGCCGCAATCAGCTTTTGCACGCGGTGCAGGCCGGACGGGTCATCAAAATGGATGGTCTGCGGCAGCTGAACGATGCGGCGCCCTGGGAAGGTCTGCAGCACCGTCTCGCGAAGGCGTTGATGATGCGGCCAGATGTCCCCGAAATTGCCGCCACCGTGGAAGAATATCGGGCCATCCGGCACCGCGCGGCGAAGCGCGTCCGGGGAAAAATTATCCACGGTGCAAACGTAATCCGGTGTGATGCCGTGCCGCGCTCGAAGCCAGGTGATCTCCCCAAGATATATCGCACTGTCGCCGACGTTCGGATGATCCGGAAAATCAACGAGAGCAACCGAGCGAACGCCTTCGAGTTCGCCATCAAGCGAACGATCGATCTCTTGCCGTAGCTGGCGGATAATCGTTTTGTTCGCCTCCTGCGGCGCCGGTTTTGCACGACGACCTGCGCCCGCGTCCGGTTGCGCCGCAGGGGCGATCGCTGTGTCACGCATCCCGTGCCGCGCATCGGAACACCAGCACCGCATTCCCGGACGCCGTAAGTTCCTCATCGGTCTTGGCAAAGCCGTGCCGACCGAATTCCTGCTCGATCGCGTCGATCGTGAGGTCATTGCGCCAGCCGGCTCGTCGGCGCCCGACGAGATCACCATGGGTCTCGATCGGACAGTAGGAGAGAATACAGAGCGAGGTTCGGCGGCAGACTTCTGCAATAAATCGAGGATAATCACGAATATATTCCAGACATCCGCTGACGAACGCCACGTGCCGGAAGATGTCCGGAAATTCATCCTGGTCGAAATCGCAAACGATCGTATCGAGGCTCCGCGACCGATAATCCACCCCAGTGTAACGTTCAGATCCGACGATCTGGCGGAGCCACCGCTCACCGCATCCCAGATCCATTACCGAAGCCCCGGCGGGAATGAAGCGAGCCATCTGCTCGACTCGCAGTCTCCATGACTCATCGAAGTATTCGATGTTCTTCCAGTCCGCCTGGGCCAGTGAAGTCAATATATCCAAACGGCCGATCCAGGGGACCCGCCGGCCGATCATAGCGCCACTCGCGACGAGCTTCCGGCTCATCTGTGTCATGCGACGGACGGTCATGCAATTGGACACCTCTTCACGGTGCATGCGGGAAGGGTGCATCCTGCGTACGACCATCATACGAAATCGACCGTCGCCAAAAGAGGCCACCCCTGTGCAGGCCCTGTTATCGCTGGAACGCGGCGTTTGCAGCAAAACTCTCTGTGAACAGAGAATCCCCAACGTAGGACGGAAAGTTCCGCAGGACTGCCAGCCCCGCTCATCCCAGCGGCCGGTCGGCAGGGCATCGGTGGTACAAGCTTTGTTGAATTCGGTGTGTGCAGATTGTGATTGCGTCCCCATAGAGGTCGTCGTCACGGTGCGCCCCCAACGGACCTACCCACTGCCCGAGGGCTTCTTGTCAGCATCACCCCAGACTTTGGCTCGGACGAAGGAATTCAACCGGCACGTGCACGGTGCCCGCGGGCTGTTTTCGAGCGCGGTGTATGTTTTTCACGTGGTGAACTCGGGCCTCGCGACCTACGCGCTGCTCGCGACGCCGGTGGCCCAGTTCTTCACGCGCACCACGGAGTTCGGTGTCGAAGCGTTCTTCTGCATCAGCGGCTTCGTCATTGCCGGAACGCTGCGTCGCGCCCGCGGTCCCGGCGTGTTCCTGATCGATCGGATGATCCGCATCTTTCCGGTGCTCTGGGCCACCGTCCTGACGATCTCGGTCCTGGGATTCGTCACCCGCACCCACGGGTTCCAGTATCTCTCATTCGCGGGCTATCTGACCTGGTTGCCGTTCAACTTGGCTGCGCTACCGGGTGTCTTCTCGATTCCGCTCTACCACCCCGCCGCATGGTCGCTGAGCTACGAAGCGATGTTCTATCTTGCATGTGCCGCGGGATGGTGGCTTGTGACCCGCCGCGGCATCGGGGTGCTCGTAATTGGCATTCCGCTTGCCGCGTTGGCGATCGCGTTTTATCCCAGGGCAGTCTTCTTTCTCGCCGGCGTGATCGTCGCAGAAGGACTGCTCGATCACCGCCTACCCGCGGCACTTACCCGCTTCCCCGTCATGCTGTTGGCACTGTTCCTTTGCGCGTGGCGCGGCGTGCAGATGCTTTCCCGACCGAGCCCGCTGACCACCTCGACGATGTTCGAATGGGTCCACGACGCGCGCCTGCCGTTGGCCATCCTTGCTTTCGTGGCCGCGGCCTTGGGCTTCGCCGGCCTGGCCACGGGTCGTGGCCTCCTGGGCCGCTTCCTCCGCCTTCCGATCATGCAGTACCTTGGGACAATCAGCTACAGTTTCTACCTCTGGCATCCGATCGTCATGTCCGGGGTCAAGCACGAGATGATCGTGAGCGGTCTGGCGCGTGCCGTGGGATCGAGCGCGCAAATGGTATTCTTTTTGCTTGCGCTGCCTCCGTCGCTGATCGCGGCGCATTATAGTCAGCTGCTCCTGGAGCGCGCCCTGGCGATGCGGCTGCGTCGGCGGCTGCATCATCCGGCACCCTTGGCCGCACGTGCCGGGGGACCGGCCCCGATCGGCTTGGGGGTCGATCCCGGCACCGTGATCCTGGGCGAAGCCTCGGCCGTCGTCGGAAACGTCGTGGATCCATGAGAATCTGTCCCCGTCGGTTGACGTTTGACTCCACCGCGGTCCCCTCGATCAGCCCGAAGATCGCTCCTGATCAATGCGGTGCTGCCGGTAGCCGCCGCGCAGTGCCTTGCGGAGAACGGTCGGCGCCTGGACGGCGCCTTCGCGCGCCACATGACGGAAGCTGTTCCTGTTCTCGAACAGCAGCCCGGCGGCTCGGGCATAGGCGCGATCCTTCACCGCATCGGTGAACGCGCGGTAGTAGTAGCGGCGGTCGATCCCTCCTAGGTGCCGGCGTAGCAGCCGGTGGAAGACCGGATCGGCCTCCGTCGCAGGATCGTCCAGCAGGCGACGCTCCGCTATGCGTATCCGGTGCAGGTCCGCCGCGGACTGGATTTCCGTCAGCGATCCTGCGCGCACGGTGTAGCGATAGAGCGCTGCCGGCGTGATCCACCATTTCGCACGATGTGCGAGGCACATGAGATAGAACAGGAAGTCCTCGCCGAAGCGGTTCCGCTCATCATATTGCAGGTGGTTCCGTGTCAGGAAGCTGCGGCGGATCATTGGGTGCATGAAGCCGTAGCTGATCCTGGGTGTCCGCCGATCGCCGATATTACCGGCGATGAACTCCGCCGCCGACATTTGTCTCGGTGCCACCAGAACCTGTTCCGGAATCATAGGGACCACCGGGCCTCCCCGCTCGGGGCACATGAGAAGGTTGTCGGAGACAAGGTCGGCACCTGTCCGCTCTCCGAGCGCGCGGAGCGTGGCGATCCGCTGCGCCGCGAACCCGTCATCGGCGTCGAGCAGCGCGACCCATTCACCGCATGCCTCTGCCAGGCCGCGATTACGGGCGGCCCCCGGTCCGGCATTTGCGGTCATGCGTAGCAGGCGCACCCGCCGGTCTTCCCGGGCGATACGAGCAACGCGCGCGGCCGTGCCGTCGGTCGAGGCGTCATCGATGACCAGAACCTCGAAGTCCGACTCGGTCTGGACGAGGACCGAGGCCAGGGCCCGCTCGATGAACGCCTCGGCATTATAGGCCGGCACGATCACCGACGATGTCACCATATCGTCCACCCACTTACCCGTAAGCGCGGCCTCGCGCGGGGCGGGAACCCATACCGCGCGCGGTCGGTCGCGCAACTCGTCCGTGAAACACAAATACGAGTACGCGTCTGCTCAGCGCTCGATCGGGGACGTTCCCGATTGCGGGTGCAGCCGCGCAGCGCGGGTGCCGGTCGGGTGGAGCCGCGAAGACTGCCGTCCTACCTGACGGATCACCACGATATTGAGCACACCGATCGTCAGCGCATAGGCGAGCGCGGCATAGCCCACCCCGACCTCAAACCAGAGGACCAACGCACCGACGGCGCCCAGAGCGCTCAGCAGCATCAGTGTCCCGACACGCCGGCGCACTGACGAAAAGAGCGGCGCATGATCCGCGCGCCCACCGAACTCGTCGTCCATCTTGGCGTCCTGCCACGTTTCTAGCGTGCAGTATAACCTGATGCTTACCTCAAAGAAAGTGGAAACGCCGCATTCTTGCCATGATCGCCGCGCGGGCGCCGTTACCTCCAGCGTCACGGGGGAGGGCGGCGACCGCCCGGCAGCGGCTCCGCCGCCGTGCCGAGGAACGCCACCGTGGTCATCAGGACGACGGGAAACAGGATCGGTGGAAACTCCTGATACCCACCCGTAAACATCAGCAGCACCAGGAGTGGCACGAGCAGCGCGCTCTGGCGCGCGGATCGGCGGGCCAGCAGGAGCAGGCCCGCATAGCTCGACAGCCCGAAGACCCCGTATTCCATCAGGATCTTGATAGGGGTGTTGAGCTGATACCTGAACGGCAGGAGCAGCGCTTGGCTGGCACCCGGGCCAAGCCCGGTAAGGACGCTCCAGGCGGGGGCGTCGCGCAAGACCCGGTGCAACGCCATGAACGGGGTGATGAACCGCGCGTAGCCGCTGCTGCCTGGTTGCGACAATTCGTGCACCCGGTCGAACAGCGAGGCGGTGATCGTGGGCAGCAGAACGCCCGCCGCGGTGATCGCGGCAATGCAAATCGCGATCAGAGCGAGTACCCGCAGCACATTACGCGGCGAGCCCGTAAGCACCGAGCGCGCGAGAAAGGTCGCCAGCACCAGCCAGCCGGTTCCCGATACCGACGTGAGAAGCCCGGTCAGGAACAGCAGCATCCGAGGCAGGCGGCGGAACGTCAGCCATTCGATCACGATGCCGACCGCCATGAACTGGGAGAATACCGAGGGCTCGACCAGGAAGAACCCGTTCGCCCTCAGGATGCTGGTACCCGGCAGAGGAATGACAACTGCGTACTGGCGCTCGATCAGCCAGCGGGCCGGAACGAGGTGACTGAAGGTAAAGAGGGTCAGACCGACAAACTGGCCGATGAAGGCAAGGACACCAGCCGCCGCGACGATCACGAGCCAGGTGGATACGATGTCGAAGAACCGCGCTTCCGACATCTTCTCCCGGAATCGCAAGGTCGCGACGCCGCTGATTGCAAGCCAATAGACTAATGAAAACAAGCTGATCCGTGGCGCGATCGACACTGGCATGTTGGCGTGGGCCGCGGTGGCGATCATCGCCATCGTGCAGATGCCGAGAAAGCAGGCGGCGCGACGCCGATCGATCACCAGCACTTGGACACCGACGCCCCAGGCCGCCAGCAGGAGGCCGATCGGCGCCGCGACACTGAGCTCCTTCGAGCCGACCGGCACGGCGAAGCGCTGCGCCAGGAGACAGACCGCCAGTAGCGCACCCGTGAAGCGCGCGGCCGTCAGCTTGCTGCCGGTCGTGACCGCCCGGACAGGAGGTCTGGTCACGGCAAAGCCCGGATTGATGACCGAATGCCTCACGGACGGGTACCGGCCGCCGCGCGCGGTCGCGGTTCGCGCCGGCTCCCCAAGACGTGAACCCGACCGTCCGCCGACAGGAATGGGCAACCCGCGCCGCACGCGCCATTCCTAGCGCACCCCTTTTTCCTGTCCAGCGTGGTGATGCGATGGTTGCGAATGCGAATCCCGTCGGTCCGACCCGCCGCCACCTCGGCGTCCTCGCGGCGTCCGGCATCGTGGCGCTCGCGGCAAGCCGGCGACAGCACCTGCCCATCGGCGTTTACGGCGGCGCCGGCTGCACCGGGCTGCCGGCGGTGCGCGCGTTCGAGTCCTGGCTCGGGCGGCCGGTCGCGGTCGTGCTCGACTTCCTGCAGATGGATAGCTGGAAAGGCATGGAGAACGAGGCCGGCTGGATCACCGGCTGCTGGAAGCAGCTGCCCGGCCGTACCCTGGCGATCTCGGTGCCGATGCTGGTGGGTGAGGGTCGTCCATCTTTGGAACAGGGTGCATCCGGTGCCTTGGATGGGCATTTCGCCGCCCTGGCGCGTGCGCTGGTCGCCGGTGGAGCGGCCGACGCATTCGTGCGAATCGGCTGGGAGTTTAACGGCGGCTGGTATCCTTGGACTGCCCGCGGCCAGGCGCCCGCCTACGCGCGCTACTGGCGCCGCATCGCCCAGGCCATGCGCGGCGTCGCGGGCGCCCGGTTCCGGTTCGATTGGACCGCCGCGATCATCGATGGACCGACCGTGGCCGCGTACCCGGGCGATGACGTCGTCGATGTGATCGGACTCGACGTGTACAACGAATCCTGGCCCCGGATCGCGGATCCGGCCCAGCGTTGGGCCCATCTGCTGCACCAACCCGCCGGACTTGTCTGGCATCGCGATTTTGCAAATGCGCGCGGCAAGCCTCGGTCGTTCCCCGAATGGGGCACCGGCACAAGGCCGGACGGGCACGGCGGCGGTGACGACCCGGTGTTCGTCCGCAACATGCTCGCCTGGATGGCCGGCGGCGGGCCGATCGCATATGATTGCTATTGGGACTATCATGCCTCTGACTACGATGCCAAGGTCGTGGGCGGCCGCTTCCCACGTGCCGCAGCCGCGTTGCGGGCCGGGCTGCGCGCCGCCTAGCCGCACTGGCGGGTCAGGCCGCATCGCGCGATGCGGCAGCGTGCTGGTAGATCTCGCCGGTCCGACGGCCGATTTCCCGCCAGTCCGGTATTGTCGCGGCGAGTTCGACGACATGGCGCGCGCAGGCCATGGTGAATGCCCCATCGACGACGAAGCGCGCCATCGCGTCAGCCAGAGCGCCCTCGTCGCCCGGCGGCACCAGCAGACCGTCCTTCCCATCGCGGATCGTCTCGGCAAAGCCGCCGATCCGGCTGGCCAGCATCGGGCGCGCATGCGCGATCGCGAGCGACAGGACGCCGCTTGCCTCGATCTCCCGGTATGGAAACACCGCCACCGTGCCAGATTGGAATAATCGCGGAATCTCCGGGTCGGCCACAAAGCGCGGCTCGATCGCCACCCGATCCGCAATCCCGAGCTCTGACGCCAGGCGATGGAGCGGCCCGATGTCCATGTAGGGCTTGCCGACGATCCGCACGCGCGCGCGGGCGCGCAGCGGGGGGAGCATGCGGGCGAACGCGCGTAGCAGGACATCGGCCCCTTTGTATGGTTTCAGCTTCCCGAACAGCAGGAAGACGGTCTCCCCAACATCGTCATCGGTGCGGATAGCGGTGACCGACGCGCCCAGAAGCCCGTGCGGCAGGACCGCGATCTGCTCCGCCGCGATCCCCTGCGCGTGGAGCCTATTCCTTCCCTGGTCGGTATGCACGATCAGGCGGTCGAACTGGCGGAAGCTAGCGGGCAGGCCGTGCCGTTGCAGCCTTGCGGCCGGATTGCCGTTGAACGGCTCGGAATCGTGCACCGTCAGCACCAGCGGCGCGAGCGAGCGGAGTCCACTTAGGAAGCGGCAATCCACTGCCGGTAGCGGCAGCCACTGGAAATGGATCACCTCCGCCTGCTCCCGCGCCAGCCGCGCACGCAGTCTGGCCATCGAGATCACGTGATCGGCTCCCTTGATCGAAAGTCGCAGCGGTCCGGGAAGAGATCGGACCATCGGCAGGTTGGCGACGGGATAGAAGCTTGCGACCACGGACGGTGCCGATACGTCGCCGTCGTCGGGGCAGGAACGGCGCCCGTGCAGACGAACCTCGTGGCCATTGGCGCGCAGGCCTGCGGCAAGCCGCAGGTCGTAGGGCAGTGTGAACAGCGATGGATCGATGAGCGCGACTCGCATTCAAGCCGCCTGCGCGCGAGGGATGTGTGGTAACACGGGACCCGTGTCTGCCGGACCATCTGACCGGGTGGCGATGGCACGCAGGATTGCTGGCGCAATCTGATCGTCGATCGCCGGATCGAATTTCCGGGCGAAGAAGGCGGGACTGTGTTGTAGAAAATCCAGGTCCGCCAAGGTCATCACCCGCGGTCCCGGCCAGATGATCTCCCGGCCATAATGCGGCGCGACCCGATCCCGCCACGGACCGTTACGCACCAGCGTTTGCATGAGCAATTCGTCCGAGAGAAGCAGGTGGCGAAGGTAACGCCGAACCTCATGCCTCACCGGCGCCTTGCTCTGCCATTCGCAGAACGCGCGCGGCAGGATGCACCATTGCGAGCCCTTATAGGCGAGCTCGAACCGATCCGGAGGACGACGCGGTCCGCGCAGGCGCACCGCCTTGTGCGGCAACTCCACCATCGGGTGCCAACGCAGATGCCAGTCATCCGCGGGCAGGGAGGAGAACGGCCGCAACTGCACGAACACGGTATCGGCCGCCGCGCTGAGGGCCGTGCGAATCGCCTCCAACGGCTTGATCGGTAGGCATTGTCCGCTGAGATTGATGAAGTGCGTCCAGGTGGGTCCGCGCGCCAATGCGAGATCGATGGCATCGAGAAGCACTTGCGACAGACTCCAGCCGCCCCAGTTCGTGCATCGCGGCGGCATCAGGATCACGTTTTCGCGCGCGTTCGCCAGCGCGCGGGCCATCGTCCCGATCCCGACGCGGTCGGGACGCAGGCCCAGCATCGATTTGAGATCGACATGCAGGATCACGAGATCGCGTGAATCCGCAATCGCCTCGACCAGCAGGCGAAGCTGCTCGGGACGGCGATGAGCGAGAACGAAATACGCAATCCTTGCCTCCACGTGTCGAATCCTTCATCAATGATCCCGTTACCTCTATTTACGGTCGATCGGCCGCGAGCCTAGCCGACATCTGGCACCAAGGCCCCCGCATCACGTGATCGTGGCCGGAAGAGGCCGCGGACGCCTGATATACGAATAGCGAGGTCATGCGCTGATGCGCCTGGCATCCGGAGTGGCGGCGCGCGCGTCGCGGCGAGGAAGGTGTTGCGACCTATGCCCGACAGCATTGCCCCCGATCATCTCGTCTCGACGGAGGGACCCGGCCCGGTCGAAACCATCATGCCGGGGCAGATCTTCAAGGTTCTGCGCCGGAATTGGGCCGGCTTACTCGTCTGCGCCATCGCGTTCGGCGCGGCCGGGGCGCTGGGTGCCAAGCTGCTTCTGTCGCCGCAGTACACCGCGACCGGAACCGTCGCGGTGAATAATCGCAGCGTGGCGATCCCGGCGCTGGAAGGCGCGCTCAAAAGCCCCGTTCTTGCCGATCCCATGCCCGTCGTGCGCAGCGAGGTGGCGGTGCTGCAGTCGCCGGCGCTGCTTCGCGCCGTCGCGCGCGACCTCAAGCTCGATCGCGTTCCGGACTTCAACACGACCTTGCGACCACCGTCGCGCATGGCCCGCCTCAAGCTGGAACTCGCCCGGCACCTTCCCGGACCGCTCTTGCGCGTGGTGATCCGTTCGGGGCTGCTGCCCGATCCGGCGTTTGCTGGCCCCGCGACGCCGCAGTTGGTGGACGACATCGTCTTGAGTCGCGTCCAGCAGCGGCTTCGAGTCTATAATTACGGCGAAAGCCTGGTCATTACCGTGCAGTTTCGCGCCCCCACCGGGCCACTTGCCGCCGCGGTGGTCAATGACCTGATACGCCGCTACCTGGCTGACAAGGAAGCCGTGCTGGCCAAGGCCAATACCGCGGCAAACGCGACCTTGAGCCGGCGCTTGCGGCACGTGCGGGCACGGGTCGACGAACTGGAACGTAAGATTCAGCAAACCCGTCAAGCCTACGACATCGTGCGGACGCAGGCCGGCACCGTCGGTCAACAGCAGGTGCAGGAGCTCTCCGCGGCTTTGACCCGCGCGAGCACCGAACGTGAGGCGCTGGAAGCCGAATACGCCCGCGCCTCGACCCTCGCCGCCGTCGGCGGCGGCACCGCTGGCGGCGTGCAAGCCCTCAATGCGGGCACGATCTCCATGCTGCGGGAACGCGAGGCCGCCGCGCAGCGACGGGTGGCGGAACTGTCGCAGACCTATGGTCCTCGCTATCCCGCCCTGCGCGCGGCGGAAGCGCAGCTCGGCGCGGCACGCGCCGCGGTCGCGGCGGAGACAAGACGCGCGGTAACGGGACTGCGCGCACAGGTGGACGCTGCACGGCAGCGGGAGAGCGATCTGCGGCGCAACCTGGCGGTCGCACAGGTGCAGGCGAGCCGGCTTGCCACCGTGGAGGCGAGGCTCCAGCAATACCAGAAGGATGCCGACGCGGAGCGGACGCTCTACCAGTCGCTGCTGATCAGCGCCGATCAAACCCAGAGCGGTGCGCGGGGCATGACCGGGGTGGATGCGCGCGTGGTCAGTCTTGCGACCCCGCCGGCGTTTCCATCAAGTCCACGCCCGAAGCTGGCGGGCGCACTGGGGATGGTCGGCGGCCTCGCGTTTGGTGGCGTACTGACCTTGCTACGCCGGCGGCGTCATGGCGTCCTTGCTGACTGCGAAGACCTTGCCGCTGAGAGCGCGCAGCGCCCGGTCGCCGCGATTCCCTTTGTGGCCATGCACGCCACCGTCTCGCTCGCTACCCATGTCGCGGAGCACCCTGACGGCGCCGCGGCCGAGGCGTTTCGGCGGCTGCGCGCACAACTGCAAGCCGAGTGTGGTGGCGCCCTGCCGCGCATCGTCCTGTTCGTCTCGGCCAACGGGGGCGAAGGCAGTTCCAGCGTCGCGGCGGGATTTAGCCGAATGGCCGCGCTCGACGACTTGCGCGCACTTCTGATCGAGGGCGATCTCGACGCACCGTCGCTCGCCTCCCTGCTCAACGCGCCGCGTGGCAACGGGCTGGTGGAAGCCCTCACCGGGCGCGACCACTGGGCGGAGGTAATCAGCAGGGATCCGTGGTCCGCCCTTGACTGCCTGCTGGTCGACGGTCCGCCGGCCGGGGCGGCGCGACTGTTGCAAGCGACGCATCTGCAAAATCTGCTGGCCGAAGCACGGGAGGAATATAATCTCGTCGTGCTCGAGGCGCCGCCGCTCGGAGCCTCCACCATCGCGTTGTCACTGGTTCATTCGGTCGATGCGGTCGTCCTGGTGGCGGCAGCCCGGGAAACCACGCCGGCGGATGTCCATCGGGCGATGGACGCGATCACCCGCGCCACGACCCGGCCGCTGCTGCTGTTGCTCAACAAGGCGTGACACGGGACGGCGGTAGATCCGGTCATTCGGCCGGCCGCGCGGAAGCCGGCGGGGTCCAGGTCTGAAAGCGGTCTCCGCGCACAGATCGCAACACCCCGATCGAGGTGGCGACAAACGCTGCGGCCATATCCACCAGCTTGCCGGCGATGCTGGACGGGCGGGCCAAGCCCGTCCCCACCAGCCCTGCCGCCATGAGGACCGCAAGCCCAAGCGTGGCCCAGGCGCCGAGCGCGGCCAACCCTGCCGCCGATAGTAACGCGCTGGCCACCAGCAGGTACCCAGAGAACCAGCGCAGCAGCTTGTGCGAAACGTATTTATAGCGGTTCCAGACCGACAACCGCCGCAGCCGCGGACGCAACGTTCGGTGCACGTTGAACGCTTGACAGGCGATCCGGGTCTTACGGCGGAATTCCTCCGCCGGGCGTGACACCGTGGCCTCGAAGGCCAGCGCGTCGGCCGCGCGAACCACGCGATACCCATCGCACAGCACAGAGAGAGACACGAACATATCATCGATGATGTCCACCGGCGGCGGATGGTGCAGGCTGCGGCGGATGGCAAAGATCGAGCCATCGGCGCCCATGGTCGATCCGGTTCGGCTCTCCAGGTCCTTGATGCGCTCCTCTAGTCGCCAGTAGGCCGATCCGGTGGCGGCGGTCGCGCTGTCGTCGGCCGCAGTATAGATCAAATGTCCGCAGACGCAGCCCACGGCGGGATCCGCGAACGGTGCCAGCAGACGCGGCACCGCATCGGCGGCAAAACGGACATTCGCGTCCGAAAACACCAGGAACTCGGCGTCCGTCGCGGCGACCAGGGTGTTCATCCCGCAGGTCTTCCCCTGCCGCGTCGCGCCAAAAATAACCCGCACCTGGTCCTTGTATTCCTGCAAGATTTCGGCCGTACCGTCGGTTGCCGCGTCAACATAGACCAGCAGCTCCAGCGTCGGCACCGCCAGCCGCATCGCCAACAGATTTTCAATCTTGGCGCGGATGATCGGCACTTCGTTGTAGGCGGACACGCAGAGCGCGACGCGTGGTGGCTTCTCCGGCGCCGCGGCGCGGACCGGTCGCGCTGCGCCGATCCGCCCCGCTGCCGCGAGGCTGGCAGGATAGGTGACGAAGGGATGCACGGCGAGCGCCGCGAGCGCGCTGCCTGCGGCGATCAACTCAGGTCCCATAGCGCACCTCATCGGCAATATCACGCGCGTGCGGCATTCCAGGCGGCGGGCGCCACACCTCGCCCGCCCCAGCGGGTATCGGGCGTCGCGACGCAGCGGCCTGCAGGACTGCTTCATACTGTCCGGCAATGCGGATGGCGTCGTAGGCTGTTGCGGTATCGCGGCATCGGGTGCGCATCCCGGCCCGGTCCCACCCTTTGTCCAGCAAGGCAGCGAGGGCTTCCCGCAGCGCCGGGGCGTCGGCGGCACGCGCAACGAACCCCGTCTGCCCCGGCCGAATCACCTCCGGTAGACCGCCGAGCGGACTGACCAGGCTGGGCACGCCATAGGCAAGCGCCTCGTGAAAAACGCGAGGAAACGGGTCTTCCCACACTGAAGGAACCACCAGCAGGTCGAGGTTCGGAAAGAAATCGTCAGGCCGCACGTGGCCCAGGAACATGATGTTGGCGCACCCATCGGCACGTGCGCGCAGTCGGGCGACGTCGTCCGGGCGGCCCGAACCGGCGATCGTGAGCTGGACTTGCTCCTCCGGCAACCCACGCATCGCATCCAGAAGCAGCTCAAGCCCCTTGGTCGGCTCCAGACGGCCCATGAACCCCAACCTAAGCCGGACGTCGGTCGGTGCCGGATCTGGTGGCGATCTGCTGGGATTATTGCCCCGAATGATCCGAACCGGCTGCACGCCCGTCACGGCGTCCGGGAACGCACCCGCAAGCGCGAGCCGGTCGAACATCCTATGGCTGACCGCCGTGACCGCAGCCGGCAAATTCGATAGCCGGCGGCGCGGCAGGGAGACGATCCGGCATTCCACACACGGCCTGGTGCAATTGCCATCCCCCGGCCGCCACATCGCGCTGCGCGGGCAGCCGACGTAGTAATCGTGCAGGGTCTGGACGACCGGTACGCCGAGCCGCACCGCCGCCACCCAGGCGGCGGCGGAAAACCCCTGTAGATTGTGACAGTGGACGACATCCGGTCGCCGCGTGGCAAGTACGCCAGCAAGACGCCGCTGCATCACTGGGTTAAAGGCGTCGAAGAATTGAAACATCGGCCGCAGCGCACGGGGCCGTCGCGGGCCATGCGGCCAAAGCACGTTGGCAAGCGGCAGATAGTCAACGACGATTCCATCCACCTCACCTTCAGCCGGCATGGGACCGGGGTTCAACGTGACAACGCTGCAGGAATGGCCTCGTGCAGCTAGTGAGCCGGCAAGCATGCGAAGGCTGTTCTCGGCACCGGCAGCCCCATGCGGCGGATAGAGACCATTCACGAATGTGATGCGCACGACCATGTCACCTGATTGCGAAGTCGCGATATAGAGGGCGGTATGAGCCGCCGCTTTCGGTTCCGTCCCACGGCCTCGATTGCGGGCTATTTAGGGAAACACTTGAACAATGTTCAGCTTGTTTGGACGTCGTCGGCGTCGTCGTGCTCACCGCTCGGTGCGCCAACCGCCCCAATTCGGGGCGGGGGCACCGCCTCCTACCCGCCCCACCTCGGACACGATCGAGGCGCAGTGGGAGGCGCTGCGAGAGGCATTCACACCCACCCAGCCGCAACGCAATCCACGCCGGCTCGCTGGCCGCGCATCCGAACTTTCGCTGATCGTCGGTGCCGTTTCCTACAACCGGGCCCATGTCGTACTCTACGGCGATCGTGGTCGCGGCAAGACTTCTCTGGTCAATCTGGTGGCCGCCTCGGCGCGCACGGCGGGCTACATGGTCGGGCGCTACGCGTGCGCGCAAGACAGCATATTCGACGAGATCATGCGGGGCCTTGCGCGGGATTTGCCGCGGCCCTTTTTGAGCGTGCCGGCATGTGATGAGCCGGATCTCGAGGGTTGCGAAGCCGCACTGCCCCGGCGCTCTCTTTCTCCGCGCGACATCGCGCTGCTGCCGGGACGCCTCTCGGGGCGGCGGCTCGTGCTGATCATCGACGAGTTCGACCGCGTTGTGGATGCTGACACCCGCACGCGCCTCGCAGATACGATCAAGCAGGTCTCTGATCGTGGCGCCCGGGTCAGTATCGTCGTGGTCGGGGTATCGGACAGCCTCGAGGATCTGCTCGGCCAGCATCCCTCGATCCAGCGCAATGTAGTCGGCGTGCACCTGCCGCTGCTGCCCGACGCCGACATCCGGGAGATCCTCGCATTCGGTGCCCATCACGCACAAATCGAGTACCCGCGGCATATCCAGGATAGCATTGCGGGCCTCGCGCGCGGCGTCCCTTATATCGCGCATTTGCTGGGATTGCATTCCGGCGAGGTCGCGTTGCAGCGCGGTTCCAGAACGGTCGCAAGCCAGGACTTGCGGAGCGCTGTCACTCGCGCGATCGCCGAACTCGATCCTCGCGTGGCGGTCGGCTATGAGGAGTTGATCCAGGGCGGGCTGGATCCGGCGATGCGGCAATTGTTGCATATTATCGCCGGCGCTGGCCACGACCGCTTTGCCCGGTTCTCCGTGCGCCAGGAAGGCGCCGCGTTCCGTATCGGAGATCGCCAGGTCGACGGCACGCTCTGGACCCAGCTTGGTGAGGCCGGCGTGGTGCGCCCGTGCCGCAGTGCCGGCTTCGGGCTTCACACGCTGTCGGAGCCAATGCTGCTGCACTACATCCTGCTGCGCGGCGTTGCGGAAGCGGGGCCAATCGTCGCGCGACCAACCCCGGAGGTCCTGGTCTGATCCAAACCAACAATGGCCTCTTTCCCCTTCCGTCTGCCTGGGCATGAGCCCCGCTTGAACGCCGGCTAGACTGCACCCTCCCGGCGAAATACGACCGGGATCGTCTTGAACAGAATGGCGATATCGTGCCACAGGGACCAATTGCGGGCATACCAGCGGTCCAGCTGGACCCGACGGGCATAGCTGGTGTCGCTTCGACCGCTGACTTGCCACAGCCCAGTGATGCCTGGCTTCGTGCCGTAGTAGTATTCAATGTCACCGCCATAGCGGCTGATCTCCGCCTCCACGATGGGACGCGGCCCGACGAGGCTCATTTCGCCGCGCAACACATTCAGAAGCTGCGGCAGTTCGTCGAGACTCGTCCTACGCAAGAAAAGCCCTACCGGGGTGACACGGGGATCATTCCGCAGCTTCTGCTGCTGCTCCCACTCCCGGCGCGCGTCCGGATCATGCGCGAGCAGATCGCGTAGAGCCGAGTCGGCGTTCACAATCATGGTGCGGAACTTGATGCACTCGAAGGTTTGCCCACCGGCGCCGATGCGCTTGTGACGGAACAGCGCTGGCCCACCATCGCGACGTACCAAGGAAGCCAGCACCAGAAACAGCGGAGCGAGAAAAAAAAGGGCCAGCGCCGCCCCCACTTGGTCCAGCACCAGCTTGGCCATGCGCGCGACCGGACGGTCGAGATTGTCGCGGCACGCCAGCATCAGCACATCGTGACTAAGAAAATAGTGCTGGCTGAACCCTTGCACGGGCAGGCCGTCGACCGACGGCACAACTGCAAGCGGCACCCGGGCTCGCGCCAGAACCGCGGCGATGCCGCGAAGGTCGCTCCCGGCGCGGCCACCGAGCTGAACCACCACGAACTGCACCTCTCGGGTAACCAGCAGTCGCAGCCACCCCCCAACGTCATCGACGTGCGGTGCGTCACGAGGGGACAGGGTGCCGACGATGTCGTAGCCAAGGGCCGGCTCGGATCGCAACGCCGCCGTCACGCCAGCGGTGACCGATGCCTCACCCACCACCAGTGTCCGCAAGCTCCAATAGCCGCGCGCGCCTAACAGGCCGCGCGCCATGCGACGCATGGACAGCGACGTAAGCGCAAAAAGCAACCAGCGAAACATCCCCTCGTTACCGAAGGTGGCTCCATAGGCGGCGACGCTAATCAGGCCGTCGGCGACGAAGGCGAATGCGGTTCCACACAGCACGGCCCGTGCCTCGATCCAGAACGGGATCCGTGCCGTATAATGCCGCTGTGCGGCGAAGTAGGTCAGCAGGCAGGTAAGTACAAGGAAGGTGGCCCAGCCATGCCAAGCGGTGCCAAGGGCCACCATCCGCTGATAGGTCCGGTCAAACGGTTCCTGCTCCACCGCAAGGCCGAGCGAGAACGCCGCCACAGCAGCGATCGCAAAGGCCGAAAGGTCAGCGCCGAGCAGGACAAGCGGACGCCAACGCACGGCGGTACCGCGGATGGCAGGGAGCGCATCTCCCCTCGGGACAAACGCATCGTGCATAGCATGTGTCATTCGAAGGCGTCTCCTAGACCGCGCCGCACTTAGAGTGAGTATACCGTAGAGTGAGTATACCGTGGGCCATCCGACCGCTACCGGCGCCATCTCGATATTCGGTTATCGCACCGGTTTACCGCAGTCCGCACTCTCACGCGGCTTTATAGCAACATTAGACTGCGTCGATGCTCACGATGGCTCGACCACCTTCACGACCTCGCGACTATTTTGGTCCTTGCGCAAAGAAGCCGCCCATCGCCTGCTTCTCCAATCGACCCTGCATGCCGGCTCGACCCTGTATGCCCAAAGCAACTTTCAAAAATGACGCTCGTAGACCGTGATGACGTCGCCGGGTGCGAGCGGGGTCCGCCGCACGGCCCGTCCCTCGATGCTCCGACCGGAAACAATGCGGACAACCGAAAAGGCGCTCTTGATCGCCCGATAGGTGAAGCCTCCACCGATTGCGACTGCCGTCAGCACGGTCATGCCGGGCTGGAATGGATACTGCCCAGGCTTCTTTACTTCACCGAGAATGAATATCGGCCGGTAACGTGCCACTTCCACCGCGACACTTGGTTGCTTGAACATGCCCGTATGCACAAGAGCGGCCGTCAACCGCGCCCCAAGCTGACGGGTGCTCATTCCCGCAGCGTGGACATTACCAAGCAGTGGCACGGAGATGTCGCCGCCGTCACCAACGCGAAATTCACCTGTCAGTTGCTCGGCATCGAAGGTGATAACGCGGACGGTGTCTCCCGGACCAAGAATATAGTGACCGACGGGCGCGGACGGGAGCGCCGGTAAATCACTCGCCGGTCCGGCACATCCGACGAGCGCAGCTGCGACCAGGGCAAGCGGAACATAGATGCGCGCCCGATCGACCGGACGAGTCTCGTCTGTGGATAAACTCGTTGCTGAACAGGACATGCGCGTTACGTTCTCCTGCTGCTTAGAAAAGGCTTGATTTGGAGGGGCCCGGCGTGGTTTCGAAGCGGCGCGCAATTTCAATCGACGTCGTCGCATCCGACTTCTCGCATTTCAGCACGATCGCTACCATGGCAACAGGCCTTTCACGAACCTTTGATTGCAATCCCTATCGCCGGAACCGGTTTGTGACTGTCTTTGGTCGAGATGCTATCGCTCCCATGCTAGACCGCACGTTGTTGCGGAAGCAGCGGCACGGCCCCTCCGAGACGACCAACCGAAGGAGCGCTAGCTTGACAATCGACACGAGCAGAAGATGCAGCCGCCCTGGTAGTCGGCCCTATCTCCCGCGGTACCTGACTTCATTGGGGCTGGCATGTGGTGCGGTGGTGGCGGCCACCTCGGCCAGGGCCCAATACGTCCCAGGCTATTTCCCGATCGGGGTTCCGGGGTACGATCAGGAACTCGGGGTCACCGTCGTATCACGCCTGCGACCGCTCTATGCCGAGCGAGGGGTACGCATTGGCGACCTCATTGTCCGTGCGGATCTTGACCAATCTCTGGGCTACGACAGCAATGTACTGGGCCGAAGCGGTGGACGGGGCAGTCCCGTCGTCGTTACCTCCCCGCGTGCTTCGTTTAACTCTGACTGGGGACGAGATGCCTTCGGCGCAAGCTTCAGCCTGTCAAACCGGGCGTACCCGGCAACACCCAGTCAGAATTCGACCGATTGGACTGCCGCCCTGGGAGGTGGATATACAATCGGGCGCCATAACCTGACGCTATCTTATGCGCATCTTCAATTGCATGAGAGTCCCACCAGCATTGGCGCCCCCCCGACCACTACACCCGTCTCATTTTCCGTCGATGATTTCCGGATCTCCTATAAATTTGACCTTGGGAGATTGGAAATCACGCCCAACGCGGAGGCGCTGCTGTGGCGGTACGGTAACGCCACAATAGACGGGATTCCGACGAGCGAGGCCTTCCGCGACGTTGATCAAGTTCGCGGCGGGGCGGGATTTCGCTATTCGCTCGCCGGTCGGACAGCGCTGCTGTTCACGATGCAGGCAATTCGGTCCGATTTTGTTAACAATGTTGTAGGTACCCCGTCTCAGAGTTCTACCAGTATCCTAGCAATGGGTGGCATCGACTACCAATACGATGGTGTCTGGCGCTATCAGGCCCTGGTCGGGGTAGAAGCCCGGTATTTCAATTCAGATCGGTTCAAGAATCGCGTGGCCCCGATCGCTCGCGCCGCAGTGATCTGGACGCCGACCGGGCTCACAACCGTGACCGCTACGGTGCTGCGGACTATCGAAGATCCCGTAGAGATTGGTACGAGCGGCTTCACCTATACAACTGGCGCCCTCCGTGTCGACCACGAGTATCTGCGGAATGTGCTTCTCAACGCGCGGACCGGGATTGAACGGATCACCTACCTGCAGAACGGCGGAGCTCAAACGGGGGTGTTTGCGGGCGCAGGTGTGACCTGGCTACTGAACCGGCACCTGCGTTTAAGCGCGCAATATACTTACACTACCGAGAGCAACCTTGGCGGCCAATCAGCCGGCGAGGTGCAGTCGAGCAGCGCCTTCTTCACGCCGGGCTCGAGCCAGAACGTATTCCTTCTCACCATGCATGTCGGGCTGTGATCAGAACAACGTGAGGAGGGTCCGGCATCTGCCAGTTCTCAACTGTTCGTGTTCAGGGCGCCTCGGGTGGCGGTATATGTTTCCCCGCATCCGCAGCTTCCTTTTGGGCGAGGTATGCTATGTCGAACCCCGAATTGCACCCCAGGTTCACCAACCGCGGCGCGCCGCGTTGGAGCAGCCCGGCCGCCTCTATTGGGTTTGGAAGCATCCTTCTGTCGCTCGTCTGGCTGACTGCCCTGACGGGTGCCAGAGCAGCGGGCGAGCAAAACCTACGCGCCTGCCGAAGCGACGCAAAGCGCTACTGCGCGACGCTCGACCGAACCGGCAGCGCCGAACGCGCCTGCCTCGGCCAGTACTCGGCCAATTTATCTGGACCCTGCCGGATTGCCCTCGAGGGCAACCGGCAACATGGCGGCGTCGGCGACCTCAGCGGTGCAACGCGTTAGGCACAGGGATGGGCCGGACTTCTGAGCGTCGGGAACGAAACCCGGCATAACGTGCCATGCCGATGATGGAGCCGACGACATTGGCCCGGTGGGTCAGACCTAAATCCGGATCCATCGGAGCGCCCCCAAACAGTTCGCGGGCGAGGCCTTTCAGGTCCCAGTACAGATGCCTTAACAATCGTCTGTCGGCCACAAATTTCGCGTAGAGGGCCCCATTTCCTTCGGCATAGGCGCGGGCAAGGTGGCGGATATCCGCCTGACGTCGGCGGCCGTGATGATGAAAGACAACACAATCCGGGACATATTCAATCGGCAAACCAGCGCGATATGCACGATAGACAAAATCGGTATCCTCAGCCGAACGGAATCGCGCGCCAGCGCCAAACAGAGGATCGAACGGTCCGATCCTCTGGATTACATCGCGGTGGATCGCCATGTTGCATCCATGAATGAAGCCGCCGGGATGATCGCTGCCGTCATAGATTGCCGGCTCACTCGCAGTTTTGATCGTGAAGGGAAGATCCCGCTGGTCGCCGAGTTCCACCCGACCACCGCGGATCACTGGGTCGCGGTCATGGGCGAAATGACGCAGCATATTGACCGCATAGTGGGGATGCAGCCGGCAGTCGTCGTCCGTGAAAGCCAGGATGTCGCCGCCGGCTGCCGCCATACCGGCGTTGCGGGCGATCGCGAGGCCGGGCTGCGGCTCGTGTACGATCGTCACCGGGAGAGGTGCCGTTGCCTGCCATTCCAAGACCGTTTTGGCAGTCGCATCACGGGAGCCGTTGTCCACCAGCACAAGCTCGGCATCGCTGAGGGCGCCGGCAGAAGTCACGATCGAGTCCAGCGTCCTCAAAATGCGATCTGCGCCGTCGCGGGTGCAGACAATGAACGAAATCCCGATCGTGGTCACACCTGTTCTCCATGCCGCCGGCAGACGCGTCGCGGGGAATATGGTGAAACCGCAACCCGACCGACCAGTGGCGTCAACAAGAAGTGATTGAGCCCACCGGACCAACAAGACGATATGCGTCGATCTATCCGGCGTGCTAGCGGCACATGTACAGCGTGAGAAGCCGAAGGTTCGAATGAGCGACGAGACCCGGATTGACGCAGCCGGAACCATGCAGGCGACATTGCCAGGCCAACCGATAGCCGATGTCGATCGCACCGAGTGGCGACGGCGATCCGTCCACGGGGTCACCGCAAGCGTCGTGTCACAGGCCGTTCGCGTGGCGCTGCAACTGGGTACTCAGATCCTGTTGGCGCGGCTGCTTCTGCCCCGAGACTTCGGCCTAGTCGCGATGGTGGCGCCGATCGTTGGATTTGCACAGCTCTTCGCCAACATGGGGCTTCTCGAGGCCGTCATACAGCGCCCGACGATCTCCCGATCCGAGCTGTCCGGCTTATTCTGGATCAATGTCGGCGCAGGTTTCATGTTGGCCGGGCTCGTTGTTCTCATCGCGCCCGCCGTTGCCTGGTTTTATGGCGAGCCGCGCACGGCAGGCATCATGATCAGCCTCGGTGTCCTGCTGGCGATCGGCGGCTGCTCTGCCCTCCCGATGGCAGTGATGACCCGCCGGCTTCGCTTCGTCCAGCTTGCCGCGATCGACCTCGTCGCGGCGGTGATGACGTCAGGGGCCGGTCTGGGCGCGGCGGTGCTCGGTTGGCACTACTGGTCCCTGGTGGCGATGCAAGGCGTCAACGCGGTCGTCATTCTGTGCCTCGCCTGGTCGCTCGCGGGTTGGCGGCCGTCCCCTCCCGGGCGCGTTGTCGGGCTCTCAGCCTTGTTGCGGTTCGGCTCGCAGGTGACTGCGGCGTCGCTCGTGCACTCGCTGTCCTACACCCTCGACAACGTGCTTGTCGGGGTGGTCTGGGGTGCGGCGCCACTGGGCCTCTATGAGCGCGGGTTTCGTCTCATGCTGCGGCCAGTGACCCAGCTCACCACGCCGTTTGCACGGGTCGCCGTTCCGCTCCTTTCCCGGCTGCATGATGATCCGGGACGCTACCGAGATGCTTATGTGGGCTTACTCAGCGCAGTGCTGGCAGCTACGACGCCGGCGATCCTGTTTGCGACCGTGATGGCCTCACCGTTGGTCCTTCATCTCCTTGGCTCGGGTTGGGCGGAGGTGGTGCCGGTCTTCGTTTGGTTCGGCGTCGGGGCGTTGGTTACGCCGATCAACGTCAGCACCAATTGGCTGTTTGTCAGTCAGAACAGGCCGAAACAGGAGATGCGATGGAGCGCGCTTGCCTCCACGCTTTCGCTTGCGTCCTGCGTCGCCGGTTTGCACTGGGGAGTGGTCGGCGTCGCCGCGGCGCGGATCATCGTCGGCGGTGTGGTAAGCACCCCGCTGCTGTGGTGGGCCGTCACAGGCGAGGGACCGGTCGGCCGAGGCGATCTCGCACGCGCCCTTTATCCCGCGGGCATTGCGGGCGCCGCAGCATTTGCCGCGCTGAAGCTGGTCGATCCGATCGTGACGAGCCGGGGTCTGGCCGCGCTGGCCTCGGCGCTGGCCCTTGCTTATATCGCATATGCAGTATGCTATTGCCTGGTGCCGGAAGGCAATAGAACCATACGCAGTGTCTGGCGGATGCGTCTGCCGCTGCACCGTGCGAGGGCATGAGACGAGGCGGAGATCATCGGTGGGCCGATCGGCGGAATCGGGCAACCGCGCGCGTGAGCGCGACCAGACCTTGGCGAAGGATGTGCGTCGTAGACCCGGGGCCCCGGAATAGTTGCACCACGGCTGGAACGAGATCTCGATTTTTGACGGCCTCGGCGAAGCGAAACCAGTCCAGGGCGCGTTCCACCGAGCGCAGATGGCGATCCATCGCCGCGGCCAACGCAGGATCTGCCGTCACGCGCGCCTGGTCCAGCAATCCGCGCTCGCGCTCAATCAGATATACCAGATCCTCGGCACGATGCCGTATCGTGGCGGAGTGCGCGGTTACGGTGTACTCGTACGTCGTGTCCGGAGTGACCGTCCAGCGTGCTCCGTGCAGCAGGCATCGGAGATAGAGCAGGTAGTCCTCGGAGAATCTGGTGAGATCATACCGAAGACCACTCTTCTTCAGAAAGCTGCAACGGATGAGCGGCTTCAGATAGCCGTAGCCGCAGCGCTCGCTGCCGCTCCATGCCGTGTTGCCGTCCACGAATCTGATGGCATCGAGGGAGCCATCGGCGGGTATCGAGTCCGGCGGAAACATGGGCCGATTCCCGCGACGTCCCGCATCGCAAAGCAGGAGATTGTCGGCCACCATATCCGCCTGGGTGCTCTCGCCGATCCTCAGCAACCGTGCCAGCCTGTCGGAGGAAAACCGGTCGTCTGCGTCGAGGACCGCAATCCAGTCCCCGCGCGCCGCCTCCAAGGCCAGATTGCGGGCTCCTCCAGGGCCCAGGTTATTATGCGAACGGATTAGCCGCACACGCGGATCGCGCGCCATACACGCTGCCACGATGTCCGCCGTCTTGTCGGTGGAGGCGTCATCCACGACAATAAGCTCCAAATCTGGCACTGTCTGCCCAAGCGCCGAGTCCAGCGCGCGTTTGATGCTGCTGGCGGCATTATAGGCGGCCACGATCACCGTAACGCGCATGCGACCCCGACGGTTGAAGAGTGACGGATGACCGCATTGTCGCACGCGGAGGCGCCGGGAGGAGGCCGTGACGAGTCAGCTTTCCGTGAGATTGGACCCGCGGGTCAATCAAGACCATCGCTCCGGCTGCGGGGTCATTGAGCGCACAAGTGGAGGGAGCCGTCGTTGGAAAGCGTTGCCGGCGCGTTCGTGGCCCACCGCGAGCGGGGGCGGGGGATGAACCGAGGCTACACCATATCGCCGTCGGCCGCGTCGCGATGCTCAGGGTTCCCGTCGGGCGGACGTCATAACCCGGCCGCACTCTTTTTCTTTTCTGGCCATCCTGCTGTTCGGCCCCGGGACGACTATATGCGCGTCTGGTCCATGTTCCGCACCGCCGGGGCGCGCGGCGCCGATCAAGGTCAGCGCAGCCGGCGGGCACTGGCGCGCTTCCCCGGTGAGCGGCGTGGCGTCGCTGGGGATCATGGAGGGTTCTTGATGCACCGGCCGATCGCGACCGCGACCTGAGGTCTTGCTTCCCTGCGGCGCTGGTCGCCCCGCTTGACGGTCCACGAGCATGCACACATGCAGACCCGCGCCGCGCGCCGGCGGGCGCGAAGCGATCGCGGTTTGGCAATCCAACATCGGCGCGGCAGCGCACTGCTTCGGCGTTCCAGACGCATGGATTGCCGCCGTGATGCGAGTAGAAGGCGGCGGCCAGCCGACAGTCAGCGGCTATCCGGCGGCCCACTCGCCGACGGGCGCGATGGGCCTCATGCAGATGATTCCGCGGAGTTATGGTGCGCTGCGCGCCCGCTACGGGCCTGGCGCCGGTCCCTATGCGCCCCGCGACAATCGCCTGGCCGGGTGCGCCCCGAGGCGTTCCAGCGGATCGGCCGCGGGCCGCCGCTTGAGATACAGCAGGATCTCGCCGTGTTCGCTGCATGGATCGGCGTCATGTCGGGCGCGTTGTAGGCGGCGGTCGAGACGACGGCATTGAGCGTACAGCCTGCTACGGATCCGACGTTCCCTTTTGTATCGCGACGTACACGTGAAGAGCGACGACAGCTACCGGCTGCGCCCGCTGCTGACGCACCGGCGGATGCTGAAGCGCAAATTCCTCGACCTCGAGAACGAGATCCGGCACTCGCTGAAGGTGTTCGGCGTCAAACTGCATGTGGCCGGACGTGGCGGCTTTGACGAGCACGTGCGCGACGCGGTGGCGGGCGACGCGTTCCTCGCGGCGATGGCGGAGCCGATGCTGCGGGCGCGGGCGGCGCTGTGGGCCGAGTGTACCCGGATGCACGCGCTGGTCGTGCAGATCACGGTCCACGATGCGGTCTTCAGGCGCTTCATGAGCATTCCGGGCGTCGGTCCGATGACCGCTCTGGTGTTCAAGACCGCGGTTGATGCACCACGCCGGTTCGCCCGATCGCGCGATGTCGGTGCTCATTTTGGTCTCACGCCGAGGCGCGATCAGTCCGGCACGTCGATCGACTTCGACGGCCACATCTCACGCCAGGGGGACAAGGAGATGCGCACGCTGCTCTACGAGGCCGCGAGTTGCCTGCTGACCCGCAGCAAGGTGTGGACCAGCCTCAAGGCGTTGGGGAATGAAGCTCGCCCGGCATCGCGGCCACAAGCGAGCGGTCACCGCGGTGGCGCGCAAACTTGCCGTCATCATGCACGCGACGTGGCGGGACGGTACCGACTTCCGCTTGGCGGCTGCGCTGGTTCCGGCATGACGACGGCACGCTGAGAGCAACGGAACAGCACGGGATCGGCCTGCGGGTGGAGCTGCGACCGGTGGGTCTGATGAGGCTGGAGAGCGCGATATCTTGCCTGCTGTCGAGCGGTCCAACGACCGCCGGAACGCGTGGGACTGAATGCGCCACGCCACCTTCCCGACGCCGACATGTACCCCTGCGGCCATCACAACCGCCGCGGGATCAGAGCACGCACGAGTGCATGGACCGCCAGGCGCAGACGATCGCAGAAGCGCGAGGCGGAACGCCACCCGTCGTAGTAGCGAGAGCAATGGGGAAGGTATCGAACAATGAAACGGAGCAAGAACCTGAGTGGCCCGATTACGAGGGCAAGATAAAGGAAATCGGCACTGTTGGCCCCCGTTGCGACATGTTATCGTGTCTGCACATTGGGTTATCGACCGCGCCCACCGTGCCAACGGCCGACGGCTTGGCACGGCAAGTTCGCGGTAGCCCGGCCTTGCGAGCGGCCGTTCCGCAGTGCCGGCGTGATTCGCCGCTAGGATCGTCGCGGTCTCCAGGGGCGCGACGGCTGGCATCCGAGCACAG
>DATKQI010000141.1:0-5160 GCA_035532755.1 Acetobacteraceae bacterium | reverse complement strand
TGGCGCATCCTGGGTCTTGCGGTGCTGGGCGGGCTGATCCTGAACCTGATGCCCTGCGTGTTCCCGGTGCTGGCGATGAAGATCGCAGGCCTTGCCGCATTGCCGGATTCCGGCCGCCGGTCCGCGCGGCTGCACGGTTTCAGCTACGCCGCCGGAGTGCTGGCCTGCTTCGCCGCGCTGGCGGGGGTGATGCTGGCGCTGCGCGCGGCCGGCGCGGCGGCGGGCTGGGGGTTCCAGTTCCAGTCCCCGGCCTTCGTCGCCGCGATGTGCGCGCTGCTGTTCGCGGTGGGGCTGAACCTGTCCGGCGTATTCGCTTTCGGCGCGCGTTTCGCTGGAACGGGCCAGGCCCTGGCGATGCGGCAGGGCCATGCGGGCAGCTTCTTCACCGGCCTGCTGGCGGTGCTGGTGGCCACCCCCTGCACCGCGCCCTTCATGGGCGCGGCCCTCGCCGCCGCGCTGACGGCGCCGGCCGCCGTCACGCTCGCGGTGTTCCTGGCCCTCGGCGTGGGGCTCGCGCTGCCCTATGTCGTGCTCACCGCCGTCCCCGGCCTCGCCCGCGCGCTGCCGCGGCCGGGGCGGTGGATGGACGTGCTGAAGCAGGCGCTGGCCTTCCCGATGTATGCCAGCAGCGTGTGGCTGCTCTGGGTGATCAGCCAGGAAGCCGGGCCCGACGGCGTGCTGGCCACCGGGGCGGTGCTGGTGCTGGTGGGCTTCGCCGCCTGGGTGGCCGGCACCGCCCAGCGCGCCACCGGCCGGGGGCGGCGGCTGGGCCAGGGCGCCGGGGTGGTGGCGGTGCTGGCCATGGCCGGCGTGTTCGCCGGCTTCGCCGCCCATCCGGCCGTGCCGCCGGCGGCATCCCGCCACGCCGGGCAGGTGGCGTACAGCCCCGCCCGCCTCGCCGCCCTGCGCGCGGCGGGGCAGCCGGTGTTCGTCAACGTCACCGCCGCGTGGTGCGTCACCTGCCTCGTCAACGAGCGCGTGGCATTGGACCGCCCGGCGGTGCGCGCCGCCTTCGCCGCGCGCCATATCGCGTACATGGTGGCCGACTGGACGCGGCAGGACCCGGTGGTGACGGCGCTGCTGCGCGCGCATGGCCGCGTGGGCGTGCCATTGTATCTGTTCTATCCGGCCGGCGGGGGCACCGCGGTCACGCTGCCGCAGCTGCTGACGCCCGGGATCGTCATCGACGCGATCCGGCGGGGCAATACATAGCAAAAAATCCGGCATGTGCCGGATTTTGTAATGTCTGGTCGGAGTGAGAGGATTCGAACCTCCGGCCCCTGCGTCCCGAACACAGTGCTCTACCAGGCTGAGCTACACTCCGACCGAGGCGCGGCATATAGCCCCGCGCGGCATTCGGGGCAAGCGCCCCGCATCCCCCTTGCGACGAATGGCGCGGGCGTGCGACCACCAGCAGAACTGTTCCGCATTCGAGGATTGCCATGCCCGACTCTGCCCCCGCCCCCGTACTGGTCAAAGGCTCGCTGATGGCCGGCAAGCGGGGTCTCGTGATGGGCGTGGCGAACGACCGTTCGCTCGCCTGGGGCATCGCCCAGGCCTGCGCCGAGCAGGGTGCGCAGATCGGCTTCACCTTCCAGGGCGAGGCGCTGGAGCGGCGGGTGCGCCCGCTTGCCGGAAGCGTGGGATCGGACCTCGTGGTGCCGTGCGACGTGGCGGACGAGGCGAGCATCGATGCCGCCTTCGAGGCTGTCGCCGCGCGCTGGGACCGGCTCGATTTCCTGGTGCACGCCATCGGCTGGGCCGACAAATCCTACCTGCGCGGCCGCTATCTCGACACCCCGCGCGAGGCGTTCCTCCAGGCGCTCGACATCTCCGCCTATTCCTTCACCGCCGTGTGCCAGCGCGCGGTGAAGATGATGCCCGCCGGCGGATCGCTGCTGACGCTGTCCTACCTGGGGGCCGAGCGGGTGGTGCCGCATTACAACGTGATGGGCGTGGCCAAGGCGGCGCTGGAGGCCTCGGTGCGCTACCTCGCCGCCGACCTCGGCGCGCAGAACATCCGGGTGAACGCGATTTCCGCCGGGCCGATCAAGACGCTGGCGGCGAGCGGGATCGGCGATTTCCGCTACATCATGCGCTGGAACGAGCTGAACAGCCCGCTGGAGCGCAACGTGACGATCGAGGACGTGGGCGGGGCGGGGCTGTACCTGCTCTCCGGCCTCGGTTCCGGCGTGACCGGGGAGGTGCATCACGTGGATTGCGGCTACCATATCGTGGGCATGAAGAACCCGGCCGCGCCCGACATCGGCGCCATTCCCGGCTGATGTCCGCCAACAGCTTCGGCACGCTGTTCCGGCTGACCACCTGGGGCGAGAGCCACGGCCCCGCGATCGGCTGCGTGGTGGATGGCTGCCCGCCGCGCATCGCGCTGTCCGAAGCCGACATCCAGCCCTTTCTCGACCGCCGCCGGCCCGGCCAATCCCGCTTCACCACCCAGCGGCAGGAGCCGGACCAGGTGCGCATCCTCTCCGGCGTGTTCGAGGGGCAGACCACGGGCACGCCGATCGCGCTCGAGATCGAGAACGTCGATCAGCGATCGAAGGACTACAGCAACATCGCCCGCCAGTTCCGCCCCGGGCACGCGGACCTGACGTACGAGCTGAAATACGGCATCCGCGACTATCGCGGCGGCGGCCGCGCTTCCGCCCGCGAAACGGCCATGCGCGTGGCGGCCGGGGCGATCGCGCGCAAGGTGCTGGGCGCGGGCGTGACCATCCGCGGCGCGCTGGTGCAGATGGGTGCGCATGCGATCGACCGCGCCCGGTGGGACTGGGAGGAGGTGGGCCGCAACGCGTTCTTCTGCCCCGACCCGGTGGCCGCCGCCGCGTGGGAAGAGTACCTCGGCGAGATCCGCAAATCCGGTTCTTCCATCGGCGCGGTGATCGAGGTGGTGGCGGAGGGCGCACCGCCGGGCCTGGGCGCGCCGGTGTACGGCAAGCTGGACGCCGACCTTGCCACCGCGCTGATGGGCATCAACGCGGTGAAGGGCGTGGAGATCGGCGAGGGGTTCGCCGCCGCCGCGCTGTCGGGCGAGGAGAATGCGGACGAGATGCGGATGGAGGGCGAGGACGTGCGGTTCCTGTCCAACCACGCCGGCGGCATCCTGGGCGGCATTTCCACCGGCCAGCCCATCGTCGCGCGCTTCGCGGTGAAGCCGACCAGCTCCATCCTCGGCCCGCGCCGCTCCGTCGATCAGGACGGGGCGGAGGTGGAGGTATCGACCAAGGGCCGGCACGATCCCTGCGTGGGCATCCGCGCGGTGCCGGTGGGCGAGGCGATGATGGCGCTGGTGCTGGCCGACCATCTGCTGCGCCACCGCGCGCAGAACCCGGATGCGCCCGCCACCGCGCGGCTGCCGGCGCGATGAACGCGGCCCTGCTGGCGGCCGCGTTCATCGGCGGCGTGGTGTATATCGCCATCCCCGGCCCCGCGTTCCTGGCCCTGCTGGGCATCGGCGCGGCGCAGGGCAGCCGGGCCGGCGTGCGGTTCCTGGCCGGGTGCCTGGCCGGGGACATCCTGTGGAACGCGCTCGCGCTGGCCGCCATCATCGGGGCGCGGCGGATCGGGCCGGGGTTCTTCAACGCGCTGGGGCTGGTTTCCGGGCTGTACCTGTGCGTGCTGGGCCTGCGCGCGCTACGCGCCCGCCGCGGGCCGGACGGCACGCTGGCCGGCGCGGTGCCCCGGCCGCTGCTGCGCGGGCTGACGTTCGGGCTGACCAACCCGAAGGGATATCCGGTGGCGGTGGCCACCTACACCGCGCTGCTGGCGGGGCAGGCCGGCCCGCTGGGCTGGGCGGCGCTGCCCGGGCTGCTGGGCGCGGTGGTGACCGGGATCGTGCTGGCCGATCTCGCGCTGGCCGCCGCCGCGGGGAGCCGGCCGGTGCGGAGGTTCTACCGGCGGTACGATGTGTGGATCACCCGGGCCTCCGGCGTGCTGTTCATCGGGTTCGGGCTGCATGCGGTGACGGGGGCGTTGCGGGAGTAGGCTGTGCGAAAACCCCGACGGCCTGGGGTTCCGCCGAGTTCACCATGGAACGGTGCGCCCGAGGTAGTCGAGGTATTGCAGCCCGGCCTTGCCTTGCAGGCCCATCAGCGTGTTGACCAGACTTGGAACGCTGTCTTCGATAGTCAGGCGTGCGTCCGGACCGCCGAGTTCCGTGCGGACCCAGCCGGGCGCCATCAGCACCATCGCCCTCGGATCGTCCGAATGACGCGCCGCAAAGCTGCGCATGAACGTGTTCAGCGCGGCCTTGCTGCCGCGGTACACTTCCCGCATCCCGTTCGTGTTGTTTGCCACGCTTCCCTGCCCCGACGACATCACCCCGATCGCGCCCGTGGGCGGAACGAGATCCTGCAGGGCTTCGACGACACGCATCGGGCTCAGCGCGTTCGTCACCATCACGCGCACGAACTCCTCCGTCGATACCTCGGCGACGGTTTCATCCGGATTGCTGTTGGTGACGCCGGCGTTCACGAACAATACGTCGAAAATCCTTCGAGCCAGGCGGGCGCGCAGCGCGGCGATCTGGTCCGGGAAATTGATGTCAACCGTCTCGATCTCAAGCTTGCCGCCGGATCTGGCCGCGAGGCCATGCAATCCGGTTCGGCTTTCGCCGCGGACGGTCCCGACCACATGCCAGCCGTGTTTCAGATACTCTTCGGCCATGGCGTAGCCGAGGCCGCGTGACGCGCCGATGAGCAGGATGGTCTTCGTCGAGGACGAGCTTGGCATATTGGAACTTCCTTTGATTCATGGCGCCGGATTCACCGGCACCTTCGTCAGGCCGCCGGTCGGCGGCAAGCCCCATTTCCGCAGCAGCCGCGCGCAGGTGGGCCACTGCGTTCCGGGTTTAGTTTTGTATTCGTAACCAGTTGGCCGTGCGGCGGCGGCAGGCGTTCAGGCCGGAAGCGGCGGGCCGCGGGCGCGGATGGCGGCGGCGAGCGGCGGCGGGCGGGGGCATGGCGTGGGCGGTGGGACGGCGGTGGGCGGTATGGCGGTGGGCACGGTGGCGGGGAGTGCTTCAGGCGCCGGGAGCGGGGCGGGGGGCAGGCGCACGCCGAGCATGCGGCAGAGCCCGCGCAGGAGGCGGCGCATTTCGGGGCTGGCGGCGACCAGCGCAGCCATCTCCGGATCGGACAG
>DATKQI010000140.1:0-5208 GCA_035532755.1 Acetobacteraceae bacterium | reverse complement strand
GCCGGGGTGCTTGCCGTGCTTGCGGCAGGCGGCCACCGTGCGGCGATAGGCGTCTTCCAGGCGGGCGTGGGTGAACTGGCCGGGGATGCCCATCTCGGCGCACAGATCGTTCGAGCCGATCAGCAGCACGTCGACGCCGGGCACGGCGGCGATCGCCTCGGCGTTCTCGATCGCGCGCGGGGTTTCCAGCATCACGACGGTCAGGTTGGCGGCGTTCAGCGCCACCGCGGCGTCGCCCACCGCGAGCGCGCGCAGCCCGTAGTGCGGGCCGATGCCACCCATGGAGCGATGCCCGATCGGCGGGTATTTCAGCTTGTCCACCACCTCGCGCGCTTCGTCCGCGGTATCGACGTGCGGCACGACGATGCCGAGCGCGCCGCTGTCCAGCATCCGTGTCGCCATGGCGTATTCCCCGCTCGGCACCCGCACGATCGGCGCGATGCCGGCCGACAGGGCGGCCACCGAAATCTGCGCGGCGGCATCGAGCGACATCGTGCCGTGCTCGCAGTCGAGGAACAGCCAGTCGTAGCCGCAAGCGGCCATGGCGGGCGCGATCTCCACGCTGCGGACCATGCGGACGGTGAAGCCGAGCGAGAGGCGGCCGGCGTCGAGGGCTTCGCGGGCGGGGTTGCGGAGCAGGGTCATCGCAGGATCCTTCCGGGACGGCGTGAATTTCCACCCAGCCGTGCCACGGGTCCCGGGCGAGGGCAAGGACGGGCCAGCGAGATCCGCGGCGGCGCGGCAGGAGCCGGGCCGGCAGACCGGTGCGCCCTTACCCGCATGCGGCGGGCAGCGCGCGGTCCGGTTCAGGTCGCGCTTCCGACGAGCGCCCGCGTTTTGGAAGCTCCGACCGCTGCGTGAGCGACCCGTTTTTGCCGCGATCGCTCGCGCCACATGAGAAGCAGGTCTTCCATGGCATTGCCGATATGCAGACGGGAGATCCGCTCGGCCTCGGCGCCGTCGTGGCGGCGAAATGCGGCAAGCAGGGCCCGGTGCTCCTGTGCGATCTGGTGCGGCCGGTAATCGCCGTAGCCCCACACCGTCCGCATGGCGTTGAAGAATTTGCTGTGCCGCTCGAAGAGCGTCATAGCCTCGTGATTCGGGCGGATGGCGTGAATGGCCTCGTGCAGGCGGGCATTGATCCGGACCAGAGCCGGGACGTCCTTCCCTTTCTTCCGGCCAACGTCGGCGAGGCAATTTTCGTACTCGTCCTCGATCCGGTCCAGCTCGTCAACTTGCGCCGGTGTCGCGGCAGCGGCGCAGAGACCGACAGTGTACGATTCGAGTGCGATCCGGATCTCGTTCAGTTCGCGGAGAAAGGCCTCGTTGATGTCGCGCACGCGCGCGCCGCGGTTCGGATGGATGACGACCCAGCCTTCCGCGGCGAGCTGGCTCAAGGCCTCGCGAATCGGCGCCGGGCTCAGCCCGTAGCGGACCGTGAGATCGCCGATTTTCAGCCGGGCGTCCGGCGGCAGAGTGCCGTGCGCGATGTCGGAACGGATGGCGTCACGCACACGCTGGTAATTGGGCACGCCGAGCACCTGATGCGCGCGCGCCTCTCCGTCCCGTTGCTGCCTCCCACGTGCATGCTCCCCGCCCCCGGCAGGCCGGGTGCGTGACGTCTCGGCAAGGCCTTCGGCCATGGGATATCCCCCTCGCTGTGGCAGTCAATACAGCATCTCCGGGGTCATGTATGCGTCCGCCGGCCCCGGATCGGGGGTCTTGCGTCACGGAATATAATCTATTATCTACAATCTAACGTCCAATTAGCTTGGGTCGTGCCAGCATGGCGCCTCCCCGAGAGGCGCCATGCGCGGCCACTCAAAATGCGCGCGCAAGAGGAGGAAGCCTGTCCATGGCCTTCAAGGCGAGCACCCTCGCGGCACGTGCCGCCCACTCACGGGCAGGCCTTCACCCGCTACGACGCGCGACGGACCGGGTCCCCGAGTGCCGCCCCTGGCGCGATCCCCCTGGCGCGATCCCCCCCCTGGCGCGATCGCCATGTGGCCACGGCGCCCGGCCACGCGGACCGTTCCACTTTCCATAGCACCGCCGCCGCCGAATTCCAGGACGTCGCGCCGGCCACCGCACCGCGTATCCTGTTGCGCACTCCGTCCGCCGGAGGGCGCGCCCAAATGAAGGAGACCCAGGCCATGAAAATCGCGCGTATCGAGACCTTTCAGGTGCAGTGGGCACCGGGCGACAAACCCGCACAGCGCAGCGCGTTCGTTCGTGTTCACGCGGATGACGGTCGGATCGGAATCGGCGAGGCCTCGCCCATGCAGGGCGGCCGCGCCTCGCTCGGCATGATCGAGCACGACATCGCCCCGCTGCTGATCGGCGCCGATCCGCTCGATCATGCGGTGCTGCAGGACAAGTTGCTGCATCGCCTGGTCAAGCTCGGTCCGGAAGGAGCGCTGACGGGCGCCCTCGCCGCGATCGACATCGCGCTCTGGGACCTGAAGGGCAAGCTGCTGGGCCAGCCCATCTACAAGCTGCTCGGCGGCGCCTGGCGTACCGCCCTGCCGTTCTACGCCTCCATCGGTCACAACAACAGTGGGGAGCGCACCATCGACGAAGTCTGCCGCGTGGTCGAGCAGCGCCTGCAGGACGGGCCGGCGGCGATCAAGATCCGATTCGACAACGACCGTACCATGCCGGACCTCGACATCAAGGGCGACATCGCCAAGGCGCGCGCCGTACGCCGCCTGGTCGGCGACGATTTCCCGCTCGCCTTCGATGCCAACAACGGATATTCGGTCGGCGGCGCCATCCGCGTCGGCCGTGCGCTCGAGGAGCTCGGCTACTGGTGGTTCGAGGAGCCGGTGCAGCACTATCATGTCAGGCAGACGGGCGAGGTGGCCCGCGCGCTCGACATCACCGTCTCCGCCGGCGAGCAGAGCTACACGACCGCGGCGGTCGCCGACCTGATCAACGCCGGCGTGCGCATGGTCCAGCCGGACATCGTCAAGATGGGCGGGATCACCGGCCTGATGCGCTGCGCGGCCCTTTGCCAGGCGCATGGCGTGGAACTGGTGCCGCACCAGACCCAGCCAACCGTCGGCCATATGGCCAACCTGCATGTCTGCGCCGCGCAGTTCCAGGCCACCAAGCCGTGCGAGCTCGACGATCCTTCCGCGCGCCGTCATGCGCTGTTCGTCAATCCGCCGAAGCCGGTCGACGGCCTGTTCCACCTGCCAAACGCTCCCGGCCTGGGGCTCGACCTGAACGAGGACGCCATCGGGCGGCTGCGAGTCTAGCGTCCCGTTTCCGAAATTCGTTTCCGGACTTTCGGGACTAGCTCTTTGTTTTCAGTGGTCTGCCGATCTCTGAGACGGGAAGGCGTTTCCGAGGCAGGACACCAGATCGTTTCTCACGAATAAGGGAAGGAAACAACCATGGATGCAGGGGAACCGCTGGCCGCAAGCGCGCCGGCCGCGCGCGGGATCGACCCGCTCGAGAAGGAAACCATCCGACGCGTGGTCCGGCGGCTGCTTCCGGTGCTCATGCTCGGCTATTTCTGTGCCAGCCTGGACCGGGCGAACATCGGCATGGCCGCGACGACCATGAGCCCGGACCTGGGCTTCTCCAACGCACAGTTCGGCTTCGGCGCCGGCGTCTTCTTCCTCGGCTACTTCCTGGCCGAGATCCCGAGCAACCTGATCCTCAACAAGGTCGGCGCGCGACGCTGGATCTCGAGGATCCTGATGACATGGGGCATCATCTCCGCGCTGACGGCCTTCGTGTGGAGCGACTGGAGCTTCTACAGCCTGCGCTTCCTCCTCGGTCTGGCCGAGGCCGGATTCTTCCCGGGCGTGCTCCTGTACATGACCTGGTGGTTCCCCTCCTATTATCGCAGCCGGATGACGGCGCTGTTCATGTCGGCCGGCGTCGTTTCGCAGATCGTCGGGCCGCCGATCGGGGGACTGCTGCTGCGTCTGCACGGGACGCTCGGCCTGGCAGGCTGGCAGTGGCTGTTCCTCGTCGAGGGACTGCCTTCGGTCGTCATGTGCGTCGTGACGTGGCGGCTGCTCACCGACCGACCGAAGGATGCAGCCTGGCTCAGGCCGGAGCAGAAGGCCTGGCTGGACGAGCGGCTGGCATCGGAGCGGAGGCAGCGCGAGGCGATCCGGACGTATTCCCTCGCGACGGCCTTCGGCAATGCGAAAGTATGGCTGTTGACTCTGGTCGAGTTCGGCCATCAGGTGGCCGGCTACGGGCTGGTGTTCTTCATGCCGTTGATCGTCAAAGGGCTCGGCGTCGCCACCGATTGGATCGGGGTGGTGGCCGCGGTGCCCTTCCTGTGCGGGTTCGTGGCGATGAACGCGTGGGGCCATCACTCGGACCGCACCGGCGAGCGTACCTGGCACGCGGCCGGCGCCCTGCTGGTCGTGGCCGCCGGCATGTCGGCCTGCACCCTGATTGGCGGCAGCAACCCGGTCCTGATGATGGTGGCGCTCTGCGTGGCGGTGATGGGCAACCAGTCCGTCGCGCCGTGCTTCTGGTCGATCCCCGGCACCATGCTGACCGGCACCGCCGCGGCGGGCGGCCTGGCCATGATCAACTCCCTCGGCAATCTGGGGGGCTGGTTTGGACCGTCGGTGTACGGGCTGATCAAGGATGCGACCGGCAGCACGAACGAGGCGCTGCTGTGCCTTGCAGTGGGGCCGGTCCTTTCGGCGATCGTGCTCGTGCTGGTGGGCCATGACCGCCGGCTGGAGCGCATGTCGCCGCGCTGAGGGTTCGTGAAGGAATGCCCACCGGCCCCCCGAACCGCGGAGGGGCAAGCGGACGTTCTGGGTGGCGCGGGCGTCGTCAGCCCGCGCCACCGCCTTCCGCGTCCAGCAGCGGCACCACGAACGCCGTCAGGTCGCCCCCCGGGAACAAATGCCCCCGCACCCCGGCGGCCGCCGCTGCCGCCACGTCGGTCGGTTGGTCGCCCACCAGCAGGCAGCGCGCCGGATCGAGTTCCCAGGCGCGGATCAGGTCGGCGAGCATCCCCGGCCCCGGCTTGCGCCAGTCGCTGGCCTGGCGATAGGCGGGAAGCGGGGCCTCAGGATGGAATGGGCAGTAGCGCGCATCGTCGATGGTACCGCCGGCGGCGCGCACTTCGTCGCCCACCCAGCCGAGCAGATCGCGTACCGCTGCCTCGTCGTACATCCCGCGCGCCACGCCCGACTGGTTGGTGACGACGAACACGTGCCAGCC
>DATKQI010000139.1:0-6003 GCA_035532755.1 Acetobacteraceae bacterium | reverse complement strand
TCTTCCTTCAGTCCCGTCCAAATCCGCGCGGCGGATCGGCAAGCGCTAACTGGTCAACGAGGTCGCGCAGTTCCAGCATGGCGTCGAGGCGCTCGGCGAGCGCGCCGTCGGCAAGACTGTCGGGCAGGTTTTCGCGCCACTGCTGATAGCGGTCGAGGCAGTCCATGAGCGTGCAAATCGCATCCGCCCATTGCTCGGGTCGACTACGCCGGTCTTTGGGGTGGCGATAGCGGATCACCACTGCCGGCTTATCCGGCGGTTTGTCTGCTGCCTCAGCCTTGCGTTTCTCGCGGAGGCGTCGCATGCGCTCGGCTGAGGTTAACGCGTGATCGCCTTGTGGTCTGGGTCCGGGCATGCGGCACGCTATCTCGTCACTGTGACGGGATACAATGGAGCCCCGCCTGGGAGAGAACAAACGACCTGGACACCGCTGCGGCGATATCGGTAGCCCAGATCTCGGCCACAGGAGCGGGTTGGGGGTTCGGGGCCACGGTCATCGAACCAGGCATGGCGAGTCTCAAGAATCGAGGGCTGGATGGTTGGTCTTCCTCAAGGGCGGGGGCAATCGGCGCCAGGGTGGCGGTGTCGCCCGCATCGTCTTCAGATTGGCAATCGTGGCGGCGTCGGCCGTGACCAGCTTGGCAGAACCGGCGCCCGCTTTGACCGAGCGGCTGAGCAGGCGTCCATTTTGCACCCAGTTGTAGAGCGTTGGCTGCGGCACACCAAGTTCTTGGGCCAGTTCGCGGATCGTCCATTCATCCGGCTGTCGCTCCGGAATCGCCCGAGGCCGGCGTAGCCCAGGCTCGATGACGCCGGCCGTGATCAGAAGGCGGCGCACCATCGGGGCGTTGAAGGTGTCGCGCCGCTTAGGCGGTCGCCAGGATTCCTGGTTAAGGATTGCCGCGATGTCGGCGCAACCGTGACCCGCCCGGTGCAAGTCAATGGCGCGTGCGAGCAGCGCAGCATAGGTGCTGAGCGCCTTCACCCGCGCTACCGGGCGTATCAGCGTGTGGGTCGTCCGGCTTCCGCCATGCCAGTGGCATTCCAGGTGGACCTGCTCACTGGCGTCGACCACGGTGAGCAGAATCCGCTCGAGCAGGAAGCGCATGATGGTCTGACGTTCTTCGCTGCTCGTCGTCGGCGCCTGCCACAACGCTGGCAAATCCGCCGTCAGTTGCCGGATCGCGTCCAGTTCCGCGGGACCGGGCGCTTGCGGGCGTTCGCGCCGAAAGCGTTCGTGATCGGCGACGAGCCGCACTTGCTCGGCCAAAGCTTCCTCCCAATCCCTCTCCAGCGTCCGCGCCACCAACCGGTTCTCTGGCTCAGTGCTGGCGTAACGGCGACGCGCCTGGTCAACCTTGTATTGCGCACGCTCCAGACGTTGACGCCACTGTTGCTCCAGGGCGGCGCGTTCGGCTTGCAGATCGGCGGCAACCGCAAGACTGGCCTCCAGCGCTGCCGGCTCCAATGCGTGCAGGACGATAGACGTTATCTGCTCATCAACCGGAGCAGACTTCAGCGACTGGCAAAACGGCGCGCCGTAGCTCGAATTCTGGCCACCACATATGTAGCGTGCCGCATGGCCGGCATTGTTGTAAGCGGCTGTCATCCGCAATCCGCATCGACCGCACACCACCAGGCCCGACAGCAACGCCGTGCCGGACCGCACCGGGCCGAGATGATCCGCTCGGTTGGCGCGCAATTGCGCCTGGTTGCGATCGAACTGCTCGCGGGTGACGTAGGCTGGCACCCGAGCCGGCTGACCGCTTTGCGTGGCATCGGTTCGCTTCGCGACCCGATCCGGCAGGAACACGTCGGCTTCGCCGGCACGCGGCGGACGTCGCCCGGTACCCGGTCGCCCCGGCTTCTGCCGCCGCCGGTCGGTCGCGCGCACGCCATAGGCGTAGATACCGGCGTAGATCGGGTTGCCGAACAGATTGTGCAGCGTCGGCCGGTTGGCACGGCGCCATTCAAGTTCACCCTTGCCGGCGCCGCCGGGCGTGCGCACCGGCATCCGGATGTCGTGCTCGACCAGATAGCACAGCACCTTGCCAACGGTTCGAAACCGCTGGAATAGCGCGAACACTTGGCGGATCGTTGCCTGTGCCTGCTCGTCTGGATCCAGCGCCACCTCGCCGGAGGGGCGTCGCACGTACCCCATCGGCACCGGCTTGCCGAGTTCGCCCCGCCGCGCCTTGGCACGCCTGCCTTCCAGCATCCGCGCCTTGAGGATGTGCAGTTCCGCCTCCGACATCGTCCCCTTCAGCCCGAGCAACAGCCGATCATTGAAGTGGGCGGGATCATAAACTCCATCGACATCGGCGATAAGCGTGTCGAACAGCGCGCAGATCTCCAGAAGCTGGTGCCAGTCCCGGTTCGATCGGGCCAGGCGCGACATCTCTACGCCGAGCACCAGCCCGACACGGCCGAGACCGACTTCGGCCACCAGACGCTGAAAGCCGAGCCGGCCTTCGATCGTTGCGCCCGAGCGGCCAAGATCGTCGTCGACCACCACAATGCTCTCCCGCGCCCAGCCGAGATGAAAGGCGCGATCAACCAAAGCGTAGTGCAGCCGGGTCGATTCCTGATGACGTTCAACCTGCTGAACCGTCGACTGGCGGATGTAAACAATCGCCAAACGTTCACGATGCCGCCGAAAGATCTTCTCCGACAGGCCGCCGGGCGGCCGCGGCGTGAGATCCCCGTCTGTCATCATCGGCTGTCTCCCCGATGGTCTGCTGTGCGGTCGACGGGGTGCGGATCTGGCGCATCGCCATTTGGCCGAGTGCGCGCACGAGGCCGTGCTGCCGTTCGGCCGGCAGTGTCTCCCAGACCGGAAAGGACGACCCCTCGCTCATCGCGTGATCCAAGCCAGCGCACCACCGCGCATAGCGCCTGGACACCGAGTCTCGGGGATTCGTCGAATCCTGTCAAATTATCAGCGGCATCTTGTATGGTGTATCGAGCGGGCGTTCCGCAGCCTCAAGACCGTAGACCTGGAACTGCGCCCGGTGTTCCACTGGACCGCCCCGCGCGTGCGCGCCCATGTCCTGCTGTGCATGCTGGCCTACTATCTCGAATGGCACATGCGCCAGAAGCTGGCCCCCGTGTTGTTCGACGACCATGACCGTGCGGCTGCCGAGGCGCAACGCACCTCCCCGGTGGCCAAGGCTCGGGTCTCACTGGCGGCGCGACGCAAGGCCGGCCGCAAGCACACCGAACCGATCGACGGGGAGACGCTGCCGGTGCACAGCTTCCGCACCCTGCTGGCTGACCTCGCCACCCTGACACGCAACACCATCTGCTTCGGCGGCGAGGCGCTCAGCACCGTGCTGGCCACCCCCACCGCCGTGCAGCGCCGGGTGCTGAACTTGCTGGGCGTGCAACTCGCCGGCGCCTGAATGTAGGCAGTACCAAACGGGCGATCCCAGCCTGATCAATAACTTACGGTTCCTGGAAGGCAAAGTTCGGTTTAGCGAGGTGGTGCGCCGCGCCTGCACCGAGGGACCGCAGCGCGTCACCGTGCGCGGCAAAGACGCCGTGGTGGTGATCGCCGCCGAGGCACTGGAAAAGCTGCTACCCCCGGCGAAGCCACGCCAGAACCTCGTTGCTTTCCTGCAAGGCCTCGGCATCGGCGACATCGACCTGGCGCGCGAGCGCGACACCGGCCGCGACATCGTGCTGTGAACGGCTGGCTGCTGGATACCAACGTCGTCGCCGAGTTGGCCAGGCCGCAGGGCGCCAGGCGCGTGCCGACATGGGCGTCCGCGCAGGACGAGGCGCTGTTGTTTCTCAGTATCCTGACGCTTGGCGAGTACGACAAGGGTCTCAGCCACCTGCCGCCCGATAGTACGCTCCGCCCGGTCATTAGTGCCGGCATCGCCGCATTGGAAGTCCGGTTTGCCGGCCGGATCCTGACGCTGACCGATCCGATCGTGCGACGCTGGGGCGCCCTGAGCGGCGCGGTGAAGCGGCAGACCGGACACGCGCCGCCGGTGATCGACACGATGCTTGCCGCCACCGCGATCGAGCATGACCTGTGCCTCGTCACCCGCAACGTGCGCGATGTCCAGCACAGCGGCGTGACTTGCCTGAACCCGTGGGAGCGCGACGGAAGCAGCACGTAGCAGCGGGGACGCCCCCCGGCCTTCCCGCGCATTCCCAATCGCGCCGAACGCGCGCAGCATGGGCGCACACCCGAGCGGAGGGAACCCGGACATGAGCGGCACCAGCAAGCACCCCGACGGCGAACCCTGGCAGTGGCCGGAACCCACCTGGCGCAAGATCGTCGGCCGCGCCCGCGCCGGCCGCAGCCTGAAGCCGAAGGCCTGGCCGAACGGTGCGCGCTGCGCCGTGGCGATCAGCTTCGACGCCGACCACGAAACCATCCCGCTGCGCGACAACGACGAAAGCCCGATGCGGATCAGCCAGGGCCAGTACGGCAACCGGCAGGCGACGCCGCGGATTCGCGCCCTGCTGGCGCGCGAGTCGGTCCCCGCGACGTTCTTCTATCCCGCGGTGTCCGCCCTGCTGCATCCCGAGGAAGTGCGCGCCGTCGCCGCTGACGGGCACGAGATCGGCATCCACTCCTGGATCCACGAAGCCAACACCACGCTGCCGCGCGAGGCGGAGCGCGACCTGACGTTGCGGGCGCGCGACACGCTGGCGAAGCTCGCCGGGCGGGAACCGGTGGGCATGCGCACCGCGAGCTGGGATTTCTCGGTCAACACGCTGGATATCGTGCGCGAGATGGGGCTGCTGTACGACAGCTCGCTGATGGCGGACGACGATCCGTACGAGCTGATGGACGGCGGCGAGGCGACCGGCATTGTCGAACTTCCGCCGGAATGGATCCGCGACGATGCGGTCTACTACAACGTCGTCCGCTTCTCCGCCCTGCGGCCATACACGCCGCCCTCCGCGGTGGAGGAGATCTTCACCGCGGAGTTCGACGGTGCGTGGGAGGAAAGCGGCATGTTCCTGCTGACGATGCACCCGCACGTCACCGGCCACCGCTCGCGCATGCCGGTGCTGGAGCGGCTGATCACACACATGAAGGCGCGCGGCCAGTGCTGGTTCGCCACGCACGAGCAGATCGCCCGCTGGTGCCGCGACAACGCGTCGTGACGCGCGCCACGCCGCCTCGATCATCCGGTATCGAGCCGTAACCGAAGCGGCCAGGCCAACGGAAAGGGACCAGCGACATGCAGCAGACCGGTGAACGCGTGTTGGGGGTGCTCGGCGGCATGGGGCCGCTGGCGAGTGCGCAGTTCATGCTGCGGCTGACGCTGCTCACCCCGGCCAGCCGCGACCAGGACCACATCCCAGCGGTGTTGTGGTCCGATCCGCGCGTGCCCGACCGAACGCGTGGCAGGCTGGCGGGCGGCGACGATCCGTTGCCCTGGCTGCTGCGCGGCATTGCCGGCCTGCGCCAGGCCGGAAGCGGTGCCATCGCCATTCCGTGCAATACCGCGCATGGCTGGTTCGACGAGATGCAGGCGGCGGCCGGCCTGCCGATCCTGCATATCGTCGATGCCGCGGCGGAGGAGTTGCGGCGGATGGCCATCGCCACCGGTCGCATCGGCCTGATGGGCACGCAGGCGACCCTGGCCATGCGCCTGTACCAGGACCGGCTTGGCCAGCACGGTTGGGACTGCATCATCCCGAGCCAGGCGGAGATGGACCGGCTGGTCAGCCCGGCCATTGCCGCCGTGAAAGCCAACCGCGTGGCGGAGGCTTATGCACCCCTCGCCGAAGTGGTCGGCACGCTGGCGTCACGCGGCGCCGTCGCCGTGGTGCTCGGCTGCACTGAGATTCCGCTTGGTATCCAGGCCGGCCCGCAGGACACGCTCGCCGCACCAGTGGTGGACACGATCGACGCACTGGCGCGCGCCGCGATCGGCTGGGCGCGGGGGTGAGCGGCACAGCGGCACCGCCTAGTACAGCTCGCCGGAAGTCCGATCCCATTTCCCCCGGTTGGCCATTCAACGTCGTGGCGGGGGG
>DATKQI010000138.1:0-21741 GCA_035532755.1 Acetobacteraceae bacterium | reverse complement strand
GATCTGGACGCTGGGGGATTTCAATACCGTCCACTTCGTCAGCGGCGGCGGCCCGGCGCTGTCCACCCATGTGCTGGCCACGCTCGGCATCCGCGATGCGTTCGAGCTGGGCGACCCGCGCATGGGCATGGCCGCGGTGATTTCCGCGCTGCCGCTGCTGGTGCCGCTGGTGGTCGTTCTGATGCGGCGGCTTGCCCGCGGGGAAGTGAAGCTATGAAGGCGGTCGCTCGGTCGCTGCGCAGTGCGCCGGCGCTGGCCTTCGGGCTCGTTCTGCTGGTCTGGACGCTCGCGCCCATCTACAACATGCTGCTGGTGGCGCTGCAGGATCAGGCCTCGGTGTTCAGCAGCAACATCTTCCCGCCGCACCCCACGCTCGCCGGGTTCGTCACGGTCTTCGAGCAGAATTTCTGGTACCTGAAGCACTTCTGGGTCCAGATGTGGAACAGCCTGTTCATCGGCGTGATGACGGCGGTGCTGACGCTCGCGATCGGCGCGCTGGCGAGTTTCGCGATCGGGCGGATGCGCATCCGGCTCGGCTGGCTGCTGTCCAACGCCGCCCTGCTGACCTACGTGATCCCGGCGTCGTTCCTGGCGATCCCGTTCTACAAGATCATGAAGGGCTACGGGCTGACCGACACGCCCTGGTCGGTGATCGCGGTGGAGATCACTTTCGCGACCCCCTATGCGATCTTCATCTTCCGCCAGTACAGCGACAGCATTCCGATGGAGCTGGACGAAGCGGCGCGGATCGACGGCGCCTCGCCATGGGATGTGTTCCGCCGCATCTACCTGCCGCTGATGGCCCCGGCGCTGGTGGCCATCGGCACCTACGCGCTGCTGCTCGCATGGAACGAATACCTCTATGCGTTCCTGCTGCTGTCGAAGGAAACCACGCTCACGGTGCCGGCGGCCCTCGGCAGCTTCCTCAACAGCGACACCGCGCCGTGGAACCTGCTGATGGCGGCGGCCATCGTGTATTCCCTGCCGCCGCTCGCCATCTACTACACGTTCCGCCGGTATATGAGCGCGGGGCTCACGATGGGCGGCGTGAAGGGCTGAGATGAGCGCGCCACCCGCCCTGCTGCGCCTCGCGGAAACCGACCCGATCGGCGTGGCGACGCGGGATCTCGCGGCGGGCGAGCAGGTGGTGCTCGATGGAGTGTCTCTCACCATCGCCGAGCCGGTGAAACTCGGCCACAAGGTGGCGTTGCGGCCAATCGCGGCGGGGGAGCGCGTGCATAAATACCGCGTACCCATCGGCAGCGCGACGACGGCTATCGAACCCGGGGCGGCGGTGCACACCCACAACCTCAAGAGCGACTATATTCCCACCTATACCTTGCAGCCGGGCGAGGAATTCGCCGAGGAGCACTGATGGAGGGCTTTCTGCGGGCGGATGGGCGCAAGGGCATCCGCAACATCATCGTCGTCGCCTATCTGGTCGAATGCGCCCGCCATGTGGCCCATGAAATCGTGGCGCAATTCCGTGGGCAGCCGGTCCATCTGATCGGCTTTCCCGGCTGCTACCCGAATCCCTATGCGCTGCGGATGATGCAGAAGCTCTGCACCCACCCGAACGTCGCGGGCGCGCTGCTGCTCTCGCTCGGCTGCGAGGGGTTTGCCCGCCACCGGCTGCTGGAGGTGATCCGTGACTCCGGCCGGCCGGCCGATGTCGTCGGCATCCAGGCCGAGGGCGGCACGCGGCGCGCCATCGCCGCCGGCACCGCCTGGGTGCAGGCCGCTCTGGCCGAGGCGGCGGCGGTGCCGCGCGTTGCCATCGGCCCGGCTGACCTGATCGTGGGAACGATCTGCGGCGGGTCCGACGCCACCAGCGGGCTGACCGCGAACCCGGCCATGGGTCTTGCCTTCGATCATCTGGTGGCAGCCGGCGGCCGGGCGATCTTCGAGGAGACCGGGGAGCTGATCGGGCTCAACCACTACATGGCCGAACGCGCCGCCACGCCCGCGCTGGCCCGCGAGATCGTCGCCTGCATGGACAAGACCGAGCGGTACTACCGCACGCTGGGCCACGCCAGCTTCGCCGCCGGCAACGCCGATGGCGGGCTGACGACAATCGAGGAGAAATCCCTCGGCGCCTATGCGAAGAGCGGCCATTCCCCGATCAGCGGCCTGATCAAGCCGGGCGACGAGCCGCCCGCGCCGGGGCTTTACCTGCTGGATGTGATCCCGGACGGGGAGGTGCGGTTCGGCTTCCCCAACATCAACGACAATGCCGAGATCGCGGAGCTGATCGCCTGCGGCAGCCACCTGATCCTGTTCGCCACCGGCCGCGGCTCGGTCGTCGGTTCCGCCATCGCGCCGGTCATCAAGATATGCGCGAACCCGGAGACATACCGGCGGATGAGCGAGGATATGGACGTGGACGCCGGGCGTATCCTGGAAGGCCGCGCCAGCCTGCAAGAGGTCGGCGCGGAGGTGTTCGATCTGATTGGCCGGGTGGCGGGCGGGGCGCAGACCGCCTCGGAACAGCTCGGCCATCAGGAATTCATCCTGACCTACAAATCCTTCACCCCCATCGGCCCCGCCTGCCTGCCCCACGCCGCCTGATGCGCATCACCGCGCTGGAAACCGTCCAGCTTCCCGCCTACGGCAACATCCTCTGGGTGCGGCTGCACACCGATGCCGGCACGGTCGGCCTGGGCGAGACCTTCCGCGGCGCGCACGCCGTGGCGGCATTCCTGCACCACGACATCGCACCGCAGATCCTGGGGATGGACGCCGGCCGGATCGACCTGATCTCCCAGCGCCTGACGCAGCCCTACGTCGGCTCCCGCTCCTCGGGGGCGGAGATGCGGGCGGCCTCGGCGGTCGATATCGCCCTGTGGGACCTGTTGGGCAAGCGCACCGGCCTGCCGGTGCACCAGTTGCTGGGCGGCCTCGGCCGGGAGCGCATCCGCACCTACAACACCTGCGCCGGCACGTCCTACAACCGCAGCGGCACGCGGCGGCTGATCGAGGGCGTCGCCCCGGCCGTGGGCGCGTACGACGATCAGGCCGCGTTCATGGCCGATGCGGGCGCGCTGGCGGAAAGCCTGCTCGCCGAGGGCATCGGCGCGATGAAGATCTGGCCGTTCGACCGCTTTGCCGTGCCGTCGGACGGGCATTTCATCAGCCAGGCCGACATCGAGCAGGGGCTGGAGCCGTTCCGCCGCATCCGGGAAGCCGTGGGCAGCCGGATGGAGATCATGGTGGAGATGCACGGGATGTGGGATCTGCCGGCCGCACTCGCCATCGCCCGCGCGCTGCGCCCCTTCCGCCCGTTCTGGCTGGAAGACCCGATCCGCCTGCACGATCCGGAGGCGATGGCGAGCTTCGCGCAGCGCAGCGGCGTGCCGGTCTGCGCCAGCGAAACGGCGGCCACGCGAGCACAGTTCCTCGATCTGCTGCGTGCCCGCGCCGTGGATTACGTGATGCTGGACGTATCCTGGTGCGGCGGGCTGAGCGAGGCGAAGAAGATCGCCACGCTGGCGGAGGCGCATCAGCGCCCGGTGGCACCGCATGATTGCACCGGCCCGGTGGTGTACGCGGCCTCCACCCATCTCGCATTGAACGCGCCGAACGCGATTTTCCAGGAATCCGTGCGCGCCTACTACCGCGGCTGGTACCGCGATCTGGTAACGGCGCTGCCGGCGGTGGAAGATGGGCACCTGCTGCCGATGAACGCGCCCGGGCTGGGGCTGGAACTCTCCGCCGCGGTGCTCGAAGCGCCCGACGCGATCATCCGTCGCACCGGGAGCTGAGGGGTACCGCAGCGCGGGCAGCACGTCTCCACCATGCGGGTGGCGCATGGCCCGGTGCATTGCCCAAAGCGGCCGGAGCGGTGATCCTTCATCCCGCCCGCAGAGGAGGAATGCACATGGCCGAACCGCTCTTCACCCGCGCCGATCTGGAGGCGCTGCGCCAGTGGGATACGCCGACCATCTGCAACGGGCTCGAAATCGTCGCGCCGGAGCGGCGGGCGACCGGGTTCACCGTCGAACCGATGATCGCAGCCGACCGCAAGCTGCCGCCGATCGTAGGGCTCGCGCGCGTCGGCACTCTCCGGGCGAAGGAACCGCCGCGCGGCGCGGTGGCCAGCCGGCTTGACTGGTACGATTACGTGGCCGATGCCCGGCTGCGGACCGTCGTGGTGCTGCAGGACCTGGATGACCGGCCCGGCTACGGCGCGTTCTGGGGCGAGGTGCATTCCAACGTGCACAAGGCGCTGGGCGCAGAAGGCTGCGTGACCAACGGCTCGTTCCGCGATTGCGATATGCTGGCGCCGGGTTTCCAGATCATCGGCGGGCGCATCGGGCCGAGCCATGCGCATGTGCATCTGGTGGATTTCGGCAGGCCGGTGAACGTCTTCGGCATGCAGGCCGCGCATGACGACGTGATCCACGCCGATTTCCACGGCGCCGTCGTCATCCCGGCCGAGGCCGTGCGCAAGCTGCCCGAGGCGATCGCCCTGGTCAGCCGCCGCGAGAAAGTGATCCTGGACATCTGCGCCGACCCGGCCTTCACGGCGGCGAAGCTGCGCGCCGCCGTGCAGCGCGCCGGCGAGATCCACTGACCCGCGCGGAGATGGCGGACGGCCGCATCCTGCTGGTGAAATCAGGCGGCGAGGCCGCGATGCCGGAATGGCGCGCGGCCTTCGCGGCGGCGGCTCCGCACCTGGATGTGCGTTGGTGGGACGATCCGGCGGTGGACCCCGCCGATGTGGCCTACGTGATGGTGTGGGAACCGGAACCCGGCCGGCTGGCCACCTATCCGAATCTGCGGCTCATCTGCAGCCCTGGCGCGGGGGTGGACAGCATCACGGCAGACCCGAGCCTGCCGCGCCATCTGCCGATCCTGCGCATGGGCGGTGCGGAACCGGCCCAGCGCATGGGCGAATACGTCGCGCTGGCGGCACTCGCCCTGCTGCGTGGTCTCAAGCGCATCGTCGATGCGCAGGCGGCCCGCCGGTGGGACTATTTCGATGCCCCCCGCACCGCGCCGCAAACCCGGGCCGGGATCATGGGGCTGGGCAACCTCGGGCTGCGGTCGGCGGAGATGCTGCGGGATATCGGCTTCGTCACGGCCGGCTGGTCGGCCACGCCGAAGCGGATCGCGGGGGTGGAGAGCTTCGCCGGCAGCGGCGCGCTCGATGCATTCCTCGCCCGCACCGACATCCTGGTGTGCCTGCTTCCGGACACGGAGCAGACTCGGGGCATGCTGAACGGGCGGCTGTTCGCCACCCTTCCGCCGGGCGCTGCCGTGGTGAACGCCGCCCGCGGCAAGCTGCTGGTGCTGCCCGATCTGGTCGCCGCGCTCGATTCCGGCCATCTCTCGGGCGCGGTGCTGGATGTGTTCGATCCCGAGCCGCTGCCGCCGGATCACCCGGTCTGGGCACATCCGCGCATCATCGTCACGCCGCATCTGGCCTCCCTCGCCTCACGCCCCGCGCGGGCGCGGTTCGTCGCCCAGGCGATCGCGGCGTTCGAGCGCGGCGAGCCATTGCCGACGCTCTACGATACCGCCCGAGGTTACTGAAGGGCGGTTGCGGCCGGCCACCGGCGTCACCATTGTAACAGCAAGGCGGGTTCTGCGCGGGGCCGGCGCACGGCCGGCACCGCTGCGGCCAGGATTGACGGTGCCTGCCGACGTCACACGCGGAGGAACGTTATGTCCATTCTGGGCTGGATCATACTGGGGCTGATCGCCGGCTTCATCGGCAACAAGCTGGTGAACAACGCGGGCCAGGGCCTGCTGCTCGATATCGTGCTCGGCATCGTCGGCGCGTTGGTCGGCGGTTTCATATTCACGCAGTTCGGCGCGGCCGGGGTCACCGGGTTCAATCTCTACAGCATGATCGTCGCCATCATCGGCGCGGTGATCGTTCTGGCGATCTATCGCGCGATCAGCGGACGACGCTCGATCTGACACCGACGCCTGACATATCTTCATCGTCCGCCCCATGTGGGGCGGCGAGGGGTGAGCATCGCAAGGAGAACGGAATGACCGCCATGCAATCCGCAAAGACCCACGGCGCCATGCAGAAAACACGCAATGCGCTGGATTCCAACGCCAAAGCGGCATCCGCCCAGGTGCTGAACGCGCGTCTGGCCGATGCGATCGACCTGGCGTTGATCATCAAGCAGGCGCACTGGAACATCAAAGGCCCGCAATTCATCGCCGTGCACCTGATGCTCGACGGCTTTCGCACAGAGATGGATGTGTGGACAGACACGATGGCCGAGCGGGTCGTCCAGCTCGGCGGCACCGCGCTCGGCACCAGCCAGGTGGTCGCGAAAGCCACCCAGGTTCCGGCCTACCCGACCGATATCCACGCCATCAAGGACCATCTGGGCGCGCTGGCCGAGCGTTGGGCAAAGGTCGCCAACGCGGTGCGCGGGAATATCGACGAGGCGGACGAGGCCGGCGACCCGGATACCGCGGATATCCTGACCGAGGTCTCCCGCGGCCTCGACAAGCAGCTCTGGTTCATCGAGGCGCATATCCCCGACTCCCTCTGATCACGCTTTCTGCTTCCCGGTCCGGCGGATCATCCGCCGGACCGGCTTTCCTTGACGTCCGGCCCCTGCCGCCGGATCATCCGCTCCGGCAAGGTCCGGGGGCTGTGGCATGAACATCACCGTATCCGGCGCGTCGCGCGCCGGCATTTCCGAGGCGGAATGGGCGATCCGATGCGAACTGGCGGCGCTGTACCGGCTGGTCGCGCATCATCGGATGACCGACCTGATCTACACCCACATCAGCGCCCGCCTGCCGGGCCCCGAGCATCACTTCCTGATCAATCAGTACGGCGTGATGTTCCACGAGATGCGCGCATCGGATCTCGTGAAGATCGACCTGAACGGCGCCATCGTCGGCGATGACCGCTCGCGGCGGGTGAACGAGGCCGGGTTCGTCATCCATTCGGCGATCCACATGGCCCGGCCGGATCTGGCCTGCGTGGTGCATACCCATACGGCGGCCGGCATCGCGGTGTCGGCGCAGGAGCACGGGCTGTTGCCGATCAGCCAGCATGCGCTGAGATTCTACGACCGGCTGGCCTATCACGGCTACGAGGGCATCGCGCTCGACCTGTCGGAGCGGGAGCGGCTGGTGCGGGATCTGGGCACGCACCGGGCGATGATCCTGCGCAACCACGGCCTGCTCGTGGCCGGGCGCAGCATCCCAGAGGCGTTCAGCCAGATCTACTATCTGGAGCGCGCCTGCCAGGCCCAGGTGGCGGCCCTCGCCGGCGGCGCGAAGCTCGTCTTCCCGCCCGAGGAGGTATGCCGCCACACCGCCGGCCAGTTCGACATGGGCGAGGACCTCTCGCATTACGAAATGGCATGGCAGGCCGCATTGCGGCTGGTCGCCGCCGACAAGCCGGACTACCGCACCTGACCGATCTGCTGCGCATCGAGGGGCTGCGCACCGTCTTCCCCGGTGCGTCCGGGCAGGTGGTGGCGGTCGATGGGGTCGATCTGTCGGTGGCGCGCGGCCGCACGCTCGGAATCGTGGGGGAGAGCGGGTGCGGCAAATCGGTGCTGTCGCTGTCGGTCATGCGGCTGGTTGCCTCGCCCGGCCGGGTCGAGGCGGGGCGCATCCTGTTCGACGGGACCGATCTGCTGACCCTGCCGCCCGAGCGGATGCGCAAGATGCGCGGATCGCGGATCGCGATGATCTTCCAGGAGCCGATGACGAGCCTCAACCCCGCCTTCACCATCGGCGCCCAGATCACCGAAGCGATGGCGGCGCATGACCGCACCGCAAGCCGTGCCGCGCTGCGGGGCCGCGCCGTCGCCGCCCTTGCCCGCGTCCGTATCCCGGGGGCGGAGCGGCGGTTCGACGAGTATCCGCACCAGCTTTCCGGCGGGATGCGCCAGCGCGTGATGATCGCCATGGCGCTGGCCTGCGCGCCGGACCTGCTGATCGCCGACGAGCCGACCACCGCGCTCGATGTCACGGTGCAGGCGCAGATCCTCGATCTGCTGCGGGAATTGCAGGCCGAGACCGGCATGGCGATCATCCTGATCACGCATGACCTTGGCGTGGTGGCGGAAATGGCCGACGAGGTGGCGGTGATGTATGCCGGGCGGGTGGTGGAACGGGCCGCCTGCACCGCGATCTTCGACGATCCGCAGCACCCCTACACCTTGGGCCTGCTGGGCAGCATCCCGAAGCTCGATGCGGCATCCGAGCGGCTGTTGGCGATCGAGGGGGCGGTGCCGGCGCCCTTCGCCCTGCCGCCGGGGTGCCGCTTCCATCCCCGGTGCGTCTTCGCCGAACCCGCCTGCACCGTGGCCCCGCCCGCGCTGGTCCCGATCGGTGCGGACCATCTCGTCGCCTGCCGGCGCGCGCCGGTGGAAAGCGTGATCGGAGCGGCGGCTTGAGCGACGCCCTGCTGGAGGTGGCGGGCCTCGCCAAGCACTTCCCGGTGCGCCGGGGCGTCGTGGTGCCGCGCCGGATCGGCACCGTGCGCGCGGTGGATGGGGTGTCGTTCCGGCTCGATCACGGTGAGACGCTGGCGCTGGTGGGGGAGAGCGGTTGCGGCAAATCGACCACCGCCCGCCTCGTGCTGCGCCTGATCGAGCCGACCGCGGGGACCATCCGGTTCGAGGGCGTTGATATCACCCGCATGCAGGGCGCCCCGTTGCGGCGGCTGCGGCGGAAGATGCAGATCGTCTTCCAGGACCCGTTCGCCTCGCTCAACCCCCGCATGCGGGTGGGGGACATCCTGGCCGAGCCGCTGATCGTGCACGGGCTGGGCGATGCCGCCGCCCGCCGGGCGCGCGTGGCCGAGCTGCTGGGGCTGGTCGGGCTCGCCCCGTTCCATGCGGAACGATTCCCGCACGAGTTCTCGGGCGGGCAGCGGCAGCGCATCGGCATCGCCCGGGCGCTGGCGGTGGAACCCGCGCTGATCGTCTGCGACGAGCCGGTTTCCGCGCTCGACGTGTCGATCCAGGCGCAGGTGGTGAATCTGCTGAAGGATCTGCAGGAGCGGCTCAACCTGTCCTACCTGTTCATCGCGCACGACCTCGCCGTGGTGAAGCACATGGCGGACCGGGTGGCGGTGATGTATCTCGGCCGGATCGTGGAGGTGGCTCCGAAGGCCGCCCTGTTCGCCACGCCCCGTCATCCCTACACGCGCACTCTCCTGGCCGCGATCCCGCGCCCCGACCCGCACCGGCATGTCGCGCGCGACCTGCCCGGCGGCGACGTGCCGAGCCCGATCGACCCGCCGACGGGCTGCCATTTCCACACCCGCTGCCCGTTCATGACGGATATCTGCCGCCGCGAGGCGCCGGGGCTCGATCTGCTGGCCCCGGGCCATCAGGTGGCCTGCCATCACGCGGCCGAGTTGCCGCCGGCCGATCTGGTGGTGGGGGAGGCAAGCGCGCCGGTGGCGGCACGGCGGCTCGCGCTTTATGCCGCACGCCGCGCGGTGGCGCCGGCTGCCGCTCATTGAAGGGAACGCCCGGGGGATCAGCATGAATATCCAGGTTCACGCACCGCGCCTGATGCTCGTCGGCGGCGGCGCGGTGGGGCAGGTCGGCGAATTGCTGGGCCGGCTCGGCCTGTCCCGCCCGCTGGTCGTCACGGACCCGTTCATGCTCTCTTCCGGGCTGCTGCGCCATTGCCTCGATCCGCTGGAGGCGGCCGGCATCGCTGCGGGCGTGTTCAGCGACACGGTGCCCGAGCCGACGGATGTGGTGGTGGAGGCCGGCGTGCGTGCCCTGCAAGCCGGCCGCTACGACTGCCTGATCGGCTTCGGCGGCGGATCGCCCATCGATACCGCGAAGGCGATGGCCATTCTGGCCGCCGGCGGCGGACGGATGGCGGATTACAAGGTGCCGGCCTCGGCCGATCATGCGGCGCTGCCGGTGATCGCCATCCCCACCACCGCCGGTACCGGAACCGAGGCCACGCGCTTCACCGTGATCACCGATACCGCGCGCGACGAGAAGATGCTGATCGCCGGGCTCGCGGCCCTGCCGCTCGCCGCCATCGTCGATTACCGCCTCACCTTCACCGTGCCGCCGCGAACCACCGCCGATACCGGGGTGGACAGCCTGACGCACGCGCTGGAAGCCTTCGTCTCCCGCCGGGCCAACCCGTTCTCCGATGCGCTGGCGCGTTCGGCCATGGCGCTGATCGGCCGGCATCTGCGCCCGGCCTATGCGGAGCCGCGGAACGAGGCGGCGCGGGAGGGGATGATGCTGGGCGCGACCCAGGCAGGCATGGCTTTCTGCAACAGCTCGGTCGCGCTGGTGCATGGCATGTCCCGCCCGATCGGGGCGCATTTCCATGTGCCGCACGGATTGTCGAACGCGATGCTGCTGCCGGCCGTCACCCGGTTCAGCCTGAATGACGCCTTGCCGCGCTATGCGGAGGCCGCCCGCCTCGTGGGTTGCGCCGCACCGGGGGATGCCGACCAGCTGGCGGGCGCGAAGCTCGCCGAGGGGCTGGAGGCGCTGAACCGCGATCTCGCCGTGCCCACCCCGGCCGCCTTCGGCATCGACCCGGTGGCGTGGAACGCGAAAAAGGCACTGATGGCCGATCAGGCGCTAACCTCCGGCAGCCCGGCGAACAATCCGCGCGTGCCGGCCCATGAGGAGATCGTCAGACTGTACGATGCGGTCTGGTCAGGATGATGCCGGTGCTGCCAGCAGCAGGCGGTTGACGGCGTTCAGCCCGTCCCAGGTGGTGCGCCAGGCGCGGCGGAAGGCGGCGGCGTCGGTGCCGCGGGTGGCAAGATCGGCGCCGATCGCCCCCACCGGCCGCGCGCCGTCGATCCGATTCAGGATCGCCCCTGCCAGCGGCGGCAGCGGGATGGGCGCGCGCAGGCCGTCGAACAGGAAGGTGATGGTGCCGTCCGGGCGGATCAGCTTCGCAAGCTCCGGGCCGGGGATTTCGCGTGTCACCGGCACGGCGTCATCGGCCATCGGGTCGGGCACGTGGGGCGGGTCGGACGCGCGCACGCAGTAAGCGATATGGGTGCTCATGTTGCCGGTCAGCGCCTCGGCCAGCGCGGCGCGGGCGATCGGGTCGAGGCGGGCGGCCTGTGCACGCAGCTTCGGGTCCGGCAGCCAGGTGGCGGGATCGTAGCGGATCGGCTCCACGAGACAGGTGATCCGCAGCCCGGCCCCATGCAGCAGCGCGGCGAAGGCGTCGATGGTGAAGGCGCGGTCCCGTGGGTTCAGCAGCAGGTCGGCGAGCCCCGCATCCCCGCCGGTGATGTGGTCGGCGAAGTTGCGGTTGAAGCGCAGCCAGTTGCTCTCCGGCAGATGGCGCAGCACGCGGCGGGCGATGTCGAGCCGCGCCGGCGCCTCGGGCGGCGCGAGCAGCCGCAGCGCGTCCTGCACCATGTAGACTCCGGTACGGCCGTGCGGCGCATAGACCATCAGCCCCATGCCGCCGCCGGGGGCGAGCACGCCCGCCAGCGCCGCCAGCCCCGCCGCCGGATCGGGCAGGTGGTGCAGCACCCCGCAGCAATCGATGTAGTCGAACGGGCCGAGGCCAAGGCCGGGCAGGTCGAGCAGGGAGCCGAGCCGCCAGTCGATGTTGGCGAGCCCGCGTGCCGCCGCCCGGTCCTGCGCGATCCGCATGGCCGCCGCCGAGCGGTCGAGATACGTCACCCGCCCGGGACGGCCGAGCAAAGCCATCTGGGCGGCCAGCATGATCGTGGCATCCCCGGTGCCGCCGCCGGCCACCAGCGCGCGCAGCGGCGTGCCGGCAGGCCGCGCGGCGCCGAACACCCAGAAATCGACCTCCCGCAGATGGCTCGGGCTGCCGACGACGAGGCGCTTGGCCTCCTCCTTCGGATCACGAGCCGGATAGGGGAAGGATTCGTACTGCGCGGCGAGATGCGCATCGGTTGCGTCGGTCATGGGAGAGAGGCATAGACCGAACATCATGCGGCTTGCCAGAACGCGCGGCTATTTCGGCATCGGGGCGGAAGGGATCTCGAAATCCGCCAACATGGGCGCGCTGCTGCGCACGGGGCACGCCTTCGGCGCGGCATTCTGCTTCACCGTGGGGGCGGGGTTCGACGCGCGCGCCGGGCGGGTTGCCGATACCGCCGATACGCCATCCCACCTGCCGCTGTGGCGGTTCGAGAGCGCGGAGTCGCTCGACCTGCCGCAGCGCTGCGTGCTGGTGGGGGTGGAACTGCTGGAGGAGGCGACGGAGCTGCCGTCGTTCCGCCACCCGCTGAACGCGGCCTATGTGCTGGGGCCGGAGCGGTCGGGCCTGTCGCCGGCGTTGCGGGCGCGCTGCCGGCACATAGTGCGAATTCCGACACGTTTCGCGTTGAATCTGGCGGTGGCGGGCGCGCTGGTGCTGTATGACCGGATGCTCCAGCATGGCCGCTTCGCCGACCGCCCGGTGGGCAGCGGCGGCGCGCCGCCGGATGCCCCGCCGGCGGGCCACGGCCATCCGGTATTTCGCCGGACGGTTCCAGACTGGATGATTCGAGAGGAGGACCCATGATGCGCCTGCGCTTGCCCCGATCCGCCCGGCTCCATATGTGTGGGCCCATGCGCCATTCGCCCCTCCTGCTCGTGCTGCTCGCCGCGCCCGCTTTTGCTGCGACGCCAGGCCCGAAACCGCTCGGCGTGTTCCAGGACTGGACGGCCGCGAGCTACGCAGCGGGCGGGCAGACCGTGTGCTACGCCTTCACTCACCCGACCAACTCGGTGCCCAAGCTGCCGGGCCGGGGCGGGGTGATGCTGACCGTGACCGAACGGCCCGGCAGCCGGGACGAGGTGGTGCTGGATGCCGGCTATCAATACCCGGCGAAATCCGAGCCGGCGGTGCAGGTGGGCCCCCAATCCCTGTCGTTCTACACGTCGGGCCAGAACGCCTTCGCCCGGGACGGCCATGCCGCCGTGATGGCGTTCGAGGCAGGGGCGCAGGCGGTGGCGCGCTCCCCGGCGCCGACCAGCAGGACGCAGGTGGTGGATACGTTCAGCCTGAACGGCTTCACCGCCGCCTACAACGCGGTGGTGAAGGCGTGCCCGGCGAAATGAACGCCGATGCCGCCCTGCTGAGCGAGGCGGAACGCGCGCGCATCCTCGCGAAATCCGCGCTGTTCGCCCCGCCGCCGGCGATCCTGCCGGACGGGCGGCGGGAGCTGGTCGGGCTGTCGCGCGCGGAGCTGGAGGCGGAGATGGCGGCGATCGGCGAGAAACCGTTCCGCGCCAAGCAGCTCTGGCACTGGATCTACCACCAGGGCGCGACCGATTTCGCGGCGATGAGCTCGATCGCCCGGCCGCTGCAAGCGCGCCTCGCCGAGCGTTTCGTGATCGGCCGGCCGGAGGCGGCGGCGGTGCAGACCAGCGCCGACGAGACGCGGAAGTTCCTGTTCCGCTTCCGCGACGGGCAGGAGGCGGAGACCGTGTACATCCCCGATCCGGTGGAGGATCGGGGCGCGGTGTGCATCTCCTCCCAGGTCGGTTGCACCCTGTCCTGCCGGTTCTGCCATACCGGCACGCAGCGGCTTACCCGCAACCTGGGTGCCGCCGAGATCGTCGGCCAGTTCATGGCCGCGCGGGATTCCTACGGCGAGTGGCCGAGCCCGAAAGGCGAGACGCCGCGGCTGCTCTCCACCATCGTGCTGATGGGCATGGGCGAGCCGCTGTACAATTACGAGAACGTGGCGAAAGCCATGCGGATCGTGATGGACGGGGAGGGCATCGGCCTGTCGCGCCGGCGCATCACGCTGTCCACCTCCGGCGTGGTGCCGATGATGGACCGGGCGGGGGCGGAGCTGGGCGTGAACCTCGCCGTTTCCCTGCATGCGGTGCGCGATGAGCTGCGCGACGAGATCGTGCCGCTGAACCGGAAATACCCGATCGCGGAGCTGCTGGCGGCCTGCCGGCGCTACCCCGGGGCCTCCAACGCGCGGCGCATCACCTTCGAATACGTCATGCTGAAAGGCGTGAACGATTCCGAGGCGGATGCGCGCGAACTGGTGCGGCTGATCGCGGGGATGCCGGCGAAGGTGAACCTGATCCCGTTCAACCCCTGGCCCGGCAGCACGTTCGAAACCAGCACGCAGGCGGCCATCCGCCGCTTCGCCGAGATCGTGATGGACGCCGGCTATGCCTCCCCGGTGCGCACCCCGCGCGGCCGGGATATCCTGGCCGCATGCGGCCAGTTGCGCACCGAAAGCGGCGCGCGCGCGGAACGGGCGACCGAGACGACCGCATCGTGAGCGGCGGGCAGGCGCGCGGCTGGGCGTTCGTGACCGGCGGCGGCGGCGATATCGGTGGAGCGATCTGCGACAAGCTCGCCCGCAACGGCTTCGCCATAGCCTGCGCGGACATCAACGAGGCGGCGGCCGAGCGTACCGCGCAGCGCCTCATCGCCGCCGGCGGGGTCGCCGCGGCGCTCACGATGGACGTGACGGACGAGGCGGCGGTGAACACGGCCGCGCGCCGCGCGCTCGATCTGGGGGATGTGCGCGTGCTGGTGAACGGGGCGGGGCGGGCGCATGCCGCCTCGATCTTCGGCATGGATTACGCGACATGGCAGGCCGATATCCGGGTGAACCTGGATGCGGCCTTCCTGTGCATCCACGCTTTCCACGATCATTTCGTCGCGAACGGCGGCTGCATCGTCAACATCGCCTCGGTGAACGGGCTCGGCATGTACGGCCACCCGGCCTACAGCGCGGCGAAAGCGGGGCTGATCCATTTCACCAAATGCCTCGCCGTGGAATATGGCCCCTACAACATCCGGGTGAACGCGGTCGCTCCCGGCACGGTGCGCACCCGCGCCTGGGAAAGCCGGCTTGCCGCCAACCCCGCGGTGTTCGACGAGGTGAAGGCCTGGTACCCGCTGCGGCGCATCAGCGAGCCGGCGGACGTCGCCGCCATGGTGGGGTTCCTCGCGTCCGACGAGGCCTCGATGATCACCGGAACGGTGATGACCGTGGATGGCGGGCTTACGGCGGGCGTCCCGGCGTTGTCTGCCACCATCACGCAGAACCAGCGATAAGATCCGCCTGCTACTCCGCTGCCAAGGGCACGTCCACCCCGGTGATCAGCCCCAGCACGTCCCGCATCTCCGCCTCCCGCGTGATCAGTTCGCCCGCCTTGCGGCCGTGGCGCATCACGAAGATGCGGTCCGTCACCTCGAACACGTGCGGCATGTTGTGGCTGATCAGCACGACGGAAATACCGCGATCCTTCACCCGCTTGATCAGGTCGAGCACGCCGCGGGATTCGCGCACCCCGAGTGCGGCCGTCGGCTCGTCCATGATGACGACCTTGCGGCCCCAGGAGATGGCGCGGGCAACGGCCACACTCTGCCGCTGCCCGCCGGAGAGCAGCCCCACAGCCTGGCGCACCGATTTCAGCCCGACCTTCAGCGAGGCGATGTGCCCGGCCGCCTCCCGCCGCATCGCCGCCTTGTCGAGCAGCCAGCGGTTCCACCACCGGGTGAAGGTGATCTCCCGGCCCAGGAACAGGTTCGCTTCCACATCCATATGCGGGATCACCGCGAGATCCTGATATACCGTCTCGATCCCGAGCGTCCGGGCGGCGAGGGGGGACGGGATGCTCACCTCCCGCCCCTCGAAGCGGATGCCGCCCTCGTCGGGTTGCAGCGCGCCCGACATCACCTTCACGAGCGTGGACTTCCCCGCCCCGTTGTCCCCGACGAGCCCGACGATTTCCCCTTCGTTCAGCGTGAAGGAAACGCCGTCGAGCGCGTGCACCGGCCCAAAGCGCTTGTAGATGTCGGCCAGTTCCAGGATGGGGCGGGGGGCGTCCATCTCTCTACATGCAGCCGATCGGTGCTTCCTTGAACGCCTGGGCCGCACCCGCGGGGGTCGCCGCCTGCTTCCACCGCGTCATCCACGCGTCCACGTTCGCCGCCGTGACCACCGGCATCGCCTGCGGCACCAATGTGGGATAGTGGCAGGATTTATTGGTGAGCAGGTTGTGCAGGATGCTCACGGTCTGGTAGCCCCAGCCCCAGTAATCCTGCCCCACCAGCGCCTGCACGTAGCCATCCTTCACGAAGGGCAGTTCGGGGGCGAGGATGTCGGTGGTGATGATCTTCACCTTGCCCTTGTTCTTCACCACCTGCGGCAGCGCGCTCATCTTCCCGAAGAACGGCACGCCGGCCACCATCAGGATCGCTCCGGCGTCGGGGTGGGAGATCAGCAGGTTGTTCGTCAGCTCCTGCGCCTTCACCATGTCGTCGTCATGGAAGAACGGCCCCAGCGTCTTGATGCCGGGGTATTTCTTCAGATAGTCGGTGGCACCCTTCAGCCGCGCGTTCAGGTTGGTGGCGCCCGGCCCGCCGCTGACCAGGATCACGCTGCCGGTCTTGCCCATGAACTTGATGGTCTGCTCGCCCAGGCTCTGGCCCATCTTGTAGCTGTCCACGCCGTAGAAGATCGGCCGCTTGCTGCCAGGCACGTCCGAATCCCAGGTGATGACCTTGATGCCCTGCGCGACCGCCTGGTTGATCGGCCCGATCAGCGGCTGCGGCGCGTTCGCATCCACCGCCATGCCATCGACATGCCGGGAAATCAGGCCGGAGACCACCTGCGCCTCCTGGCTGGCATCGGAGGTGGAGGAGCCGGTCCAGATGATGTCCACATCCCCCAGTTCCTTGGCGCGCTGCTCTGCGCCGTAATGGGCATAGTAGAACACGCTGTTGTCGAGGCCCTTCGGGATCACCGCGATCGTCAGCCGCTTCGCCGCGCGGGCGATATGCGGCAGGGCCAGCGTGCCGGCGCCGGCCAGGGCGAGGCCGGATACGCCAGCCCGCAGCAGGCGGCGGCGACTGGTGATCAGAGACGAGCCGATTGGTGATTTCATGGCGTTTCCCTTCGATTTTGTCTGTCAAGCTATCTCGCCCGCACCGCCTCCAGCCGTTGGCGGACGATATCGAGCGTGGCGGCCGCGCCGATGACGAGGCCGGTGATGAGCTGCTGCCAGTAGCCGGCAAGGCCCATCAGGACGATGCCGTTGTTGATCACGCCGAGCAGGGCGGCGCCGATCAGCACGCCGGGAATGGTGCCGCGCCCGCCATATAGGCTCACGCCGCCGATGATGACCGCCGCGATCACGTTCAGCTCGTAGCCGGTGGCGGCATCGGGCAGGGCGGTGCCGGATTTCGCGGTCAGCAGGATGCCGCCGATCCCGGCCAGCACGCCGGAAATCACGTACATGATCAGTTTCAGCCGATCGACCTTCAGGCCGAGCAGCCGCGCGGCCGGCTCGTTGCCGCCCACGGCATAGACATGCCGGCCGAACGCGGTCTGGTTCAGCACGACCAGCAGGACCAGCCCCAGGACCAGCATGATCAGCACCGGCAGCGGCACACCCCACAACGTGCCGGTGCCGAGCACGGAGAAGACGCGCCCGGCGGGGTTGTCGGGCGGGGTGATCGCCGCGCCCTGCACGATGCCGTAGGTCAGCCCGCGCACGATGCTGAGCGAGCCGAGCGTGGCGATGAACGGGTTGAGCTTGATGCGGGTGATGGCCAGCCCGTTGCCGAGCCCGATCAGCGCCCCCGCCAGCAGCCCGGCCAGCAGGGCGAGCCACAGCGGCCAGTTGGCGGTGAGCGCGAGGGCCGTGATCATGCCCGAGAAACCCATGGCCGAGCCGACGGACAGATCAAGCCCGCCGCCGATCATCACCAGCGCTTCCCCGAATCCGGCGATGCAGATCCAGGAGAAATAGACCGCGACCGTGCCGAGAATGTTGCTTGCGGTCAGGAAATAGGGGGAAACGAGGGTGATGCCGGCGGAGACGACAACAAGCGCCAGCAGCACGCCGGCCCAGGGCACCAGCAGCAGCTGAGACAGCAGGCCGAGCACGGAAGCGCGCGGGGGCGGCGCATCGCCATGCGCGGGCATGGCGCCGGCGGCAGGTGCCGGGCGCGCCTGCGTCAGATCGTCGGACACGGGCGAACCGGCGCGGCTTGGCGCACGGAAACCATGCGCTCCGATACGGCCCCGCACGGAAGCGGCAAGCGCCTTCTGGACATCACGACCTCCCGAGCCGTGGCCGGACGACGTAATTCGTCCGGGGTTTAATTTTATTGTCCAGGATGGTGCAGAAGCCGCCGGTTCAAGTCAAGGCATCCGTTCCGCAGCGGCGACGAGGCCGCACCCCGCACCGCGGGCTTACACAATTATGTACGGTTGATTTTCGATCCAGCAAGTCTGCATCTTCAAGAAATGAAAATCCGGCTTGCAATGGCAGGGCGGCTGTAAGAAGGTTCGGCGATGAATGGTCTGGCCGGGCATCGAACCGGGCATCAAACCTTGGGAGCATATCCGATGAAGCGCTGGCTGCTCGCCGTTTCGCTCTCTGCCGGCATGATGGCCGGTCCCGCGGCCTTCGCCGCCTCGAAATGCGTCTCCGGCACGCACACCCCGCCCTACAGGATCGGCTGGGCGAACATCTATTCGGTGCCGACCTGGATGAAGCAGACCCAGGGCACGATGGAGAAGATCGTCGCGCAGCTGAAGGCGAAGCATCTGGTCGCGGGGCTGAAGATCACCGACGCGCAGGGCAACGCGAGCACGCAGATCCAGCAGATCCAGTCGATGATCGACGCGAAGATGGACGCGATCGTCATCGATGCCGGATCGGCCACCGCGCTCGATCGTGTCATCGCGGAGGCGTGTTCGAAAGGCATCGCGGTGGTGAATTTCGACAGCCTCGTTAACACGACCGACCTCACGGCGAAGGTCGGCACCGACCAGATCGCCTGGGGGCGGGAAGCAGCGCAGTGGCTGGCGGGCAAGTTGCACGGCAAGGGCAACATCATCGTGCTGAACGGCCCGGCCGGCGTGTCGGTCAGCGACGATCGGCGCAAGGGCGCGCTCGCGGTGGTGAAGGCCGATCCGGGCATGAAGATCGTGGCCGAGACCAATACCGACTACAACACCGCCCCCGCGCAGCAGGCGGTGAACAACCTGCTGTTCAGCCACCCGAAGATCGACGGCGTGCTGTCGCTCGGCGGGGCGCTGTCGGCCGGGGCGGTGCTGGCCTTCCAGCACCAGGGCCGCGCGTTCGTGCCGATCACCGGGGAGAACTACAAGCAGTTCCTGGCGCTGTGGAAGAAGGACAAGCTGACGGGCTGGGCGACGATGCAGCCCAACTGGCTCGGCGCGCTCGGCATCTACACCGCGGTGGAGGCGCTGCAGGGCAAGACGGTGCCGGCCTTCGTGAAGGTGCCGCTGCCGGTGATCACCAACGCCAATCTCGATTCCTATCTGGCGCGCGGGAAGAACTTCCCGGCCGACGGCTATGTGTATTCGCCCTACAGCATTGCGATGTTCGACAAGCTGCTGAAGCAGTAGCGGGCGATCGCGGGGCCCCGGCTGGGGCCCCGCCTCGGCGCGCACCATGCAGATGGCCACGTTCCAGTCGGCTCTTGCCGCGCGCAATGTCAGCAAGGCGTTCTTCGGCAACCCGGTGCTGCGCGGCGTCTCGATCGAACTCATCCCTGGCCGCATCCATGCGCTGCTGGGCGAGAACGGGGCGGGCAAGAGCACGCTCATCAACATCCTTTCCGGCGCGCTCACGCCTGATGCCGGCGAACTGATGCTCGACGGGCAGGCGCGGCCGGCGCTCACCCCGCGCGCCGCACGGCATCATGGCGTCGCGGTGGTGCAGCAGGAGCTGAGTCTGTCGCCCAGCCTCTCGATCGCCGAGAACATCGGGCTGGGCGCAATGCCGGTGGGGCGGGCACTGATCTCCTATCGCACGCTGGCCGCGCGGGCGGCGGAGGTGCTGGAACTTGTCGGGCTGCAGGCGCCGCTCGCCGCGCCGGTCGGCAGTCTGCCGCTCGGGCAGCGGCAACTGGTGGAGATCGCGAAGGCATTGTTCCGCCGGCCGCGCGTGCTGATCCTGGACGAGCCGACGTCCTCGCTCTCCGCGCACGATGTGGCGACGCTGCTTGCGCTCGTGCGGCGGCTGCGCGCGCAGGGCGTGGCCATCCTCTACATCTCGCACCGGCTGAATGAGGTGCTCGATCTGTGCGACCACGTGACGGTGCTGAAGGATGGCGTTTGCACCGCCGACCAGCCGCTCGCCGGCGTCAGCCCGGACGGGCTGGTGCGGCTGATGGTCGGCCGCGATCCCGGCGACCTGTTTCCGCCCTTCCTCTCCAGCGCCACCGGCGAGACGGTGCTGGATGTGGCGAATCTCTGCACCGGGCCGGTCGCGGGCGCCGATCTCACGCTGCGGCGGGGGGAGGTGCTGGGTCTCGGGGGGCTGGTCGGGCAGGGGCAGGAGGCGTTCCTGCTCGGCCTGTATGGCGCACAGCTCGCCACCGCCCGGCGGGCCTCCGTCCTTGGCCTGTCCCGCCTGCCGCGCAGCGTGCCGGAGGCCAACCGTTGCGGCCTTGCCTATGTTCCGGCCGACCGGAAGAAGGATGGGCTGCTGCTGCCGCACAGCATCGGCTTCAACCTCAAGCTGCCCTCCTTCGCCCGCAACGCCGCCGCGTGGCGGCGCCCGGCGGCGGAGGCCGGGCTGGTGGCCGATCTGGCGCGGCGGCTCGGCATCAAGGGCGATGTGCGACGGCCGGTGCAGGCGCTGTCGGGCGGCAACCAGCAGAAGGTCGCGCTGGCGAAATGGCTGCCGCGCACCCCCGCGGTGCTGCTGCTGAACGACCCGACGCGCGGGGTGGACGTGGAGACCAAGCGCGAGATCTACCTCGCCTTGCGCGGCATGGCGGCCGAAGGGCGGTCCGTGGTGCTGCTCAGCTCCGACACGCCGGAGCTTGTGCACCTGTGCGACCGCGTGGCGGTGTTCCGGGAGGGGCGGATCGGCGCGGTGCTGGCGCATGGCGCGGCAACCGAGGAAGCGATCGTGGCGGCCGCGCTGGGGGTCGGCTGATGGGCGCTTCGCTCTACCGCGCCATTCTGTGGCGCCGGAATGACGGGCTCGGCGGGCTCATCATCCTGCTGGCGGCCGTATGCGCGCTGTATGCCGTGCTGTTCCCGGGGATTTTCGCGCTCTCCTCCATCGGCCATTTCGCGCAGGACTGGCTGCCCTTCGCCCTGGTGGCCGCGGCCGAGGCGGTGGTGATGCTCACCGGCGGGATCGATCTGGCGGTGGGCGCGATGGTGGGGCTGGGCTCCGTGGTTGCCGCCACCACCATGGGCGGGTCGTTCGGCATCGCCGGCGGCGTTGTCGCCGTGCTCGGCCTCGGGGTGGCCGTCGGCACGGCGGTTGGCCTCATCGTCGCGGTGGGCCGGCTGCCGGCGATCATCGTCACGCTCGCCACCTCGTTCATCATCTCCGGCGTGGCGCTGCTCGTGCTGCCGCAGCCGGGCGGGATGATCCCGGCGGCGCTGTCACGCTTTCTGGCCGGCAGCCGCCCCACGGCGCTGTTCATCCTGCTGGCGCTGCCCGTGCTGTGGCGGCTGTTCCTCGCCGCGCCGTTCGGCATCGCGCTGTTCGCGATCGGGGAGAACCCGGTCGGCGCCTATCGGTCCGGCGTGAACATCGTCTCGGTGCGGGTGGCGGCCTATGCGATCAGCGGGGCATTGCAGGCGGCGGCCGGGCTGTTCGTGGCGGCGCAGACCGGATCGGGCGATCCGCTGATCGGCCAGCCGTACACGCTGAACGCCATCGCCGCCGCCGTGCTGGGCGGGGTGAGCTTCCTGGGCGGGCAGGGCACCATGCGCGGCGCGCTGGCCGGCAGCCTGCTGATGACGGTGCTGATCAACGTGATGTTCTTCCTCGGCCTGCCGCCGGTGGTGCA
>DATKQI010000137.1:0-19335 GCA_035532755.1 Acetobacteraceae bacterium | reverse complement strand
GCGACCAAGGGCGAGCTGGAGAACTTCCTTGCCCACCTCACCGCCGAGCTGGATGCCTGCGGCTTCCTGCGCAACCTGCCGAAACGGCCCGGCATGGTCCGCAACATCCGCCACCTGTTCCAGCGCGGGGAGGTGACGGAGCAGGAACTGCGCACGCTGCACGGCATCGTCACCGAACTCGCCCTCGGCCGCCGCAACCGCGGGCGGGATGAAGCGGCGGCCGGCCAGGACGGCAAGGCCGAGGCAACGCCCTGACCTTGCGGCGCATGGCCCGTTACTTCAGAGCGGTCATCACGGCCTTCTGTCCGTTCGCCCCGCTCAGCGTGGTCACGCCGGCAAGCCAGGGCGTCACCAGCGCGGGATGGGCGCGCAGGTAGTCGGCCGCGGCCTTGTCGGCTTTCGCGCCCTTGGCGATGCTCGCCATGATCGTGTTCTCCGCGGTCACGGTGAAGCGCATCTGGCTGAACAGCCGGCGCAGGTTCGGGCAGTGCGACAGGTAGCCCTTGCTCGCCACCGTGTAGATCGTGGCCGCGCCGTAATGGGGGCCGAAATACGCGTGGCCGCCGCTGAGGTAGGTCAGCTTGAACATCGTGTTCATCGGATGCGGCTCCCAGGCCAGGAACACGATCCATTGGTGGCGCGCCACGGCGCGCTTCACCTGCGCCAGCATCCCCTGCTCGGAGGAGGAGACGAGCTTCCACCCGGTCAGGCCGAAGGCATGGGCATCCAGCATCCGGCGGATGTTGGCGTTCGCCGGCGCGCCCGGTTCGATGCCGTAGATCTTGCGGCCGAATTGCTTCGCATGCGCCTCCAGATCGGCGAAGGTCGCAACACCAGCGGCCGAGACGTAGCTCGGCACCGCCAGCGTGAACTTCACGCCCTGAAGATTGGTCTGCACCACCTTGATCGCGCCGGTTTTCAGGAACGGCGTCACCAGCTTCGTCTGTGCGGGCATCCAGTTGCCCAGGAACACGTTGATCTGGTGGTTCTTCAGCGCCTGGTAGGTGATCGGCACGGAAAGCGTGTCGATCTTCTGCTCATAGCCCAGCGCCTTCAGCACCGTGCCGGCCATGGCGTTGGTGGAGGCGATGTCGCTCCATCCCGGGTTCGTCATCTTCACCACCTTGCACGAAGCCGGGTCGGCGGCCCGGGCGGTGGCGGCAAGGCCGATGACAGCGCTACCAAAGCCGGCAAGCAGCAGCGCGGCGATCCGGGCAGTCCTGGTCATCTTCATGGTCGGACTCCTGTGGTCAGGGTGGGTGAACGCGGGGGAAACGGGCCATCGCTTCGAGGTCGTCGAGCGCGAGGTGGTTGCGCATGTATTGCTGGGCGGCATCCTGGAACGGCTGATGGTCCCAGGAGTGGAAGCGGCCGTTGCGCGCGGCCGCGTCGATCAGGTGCCGCCGGGCCTGGCTGGCCAGAACGCTCTCGTGCAGGGCCGGCAGGTTCCAGCGCGATGCGACCTCGGCGCGGAACAACGCGATCTGTTCGGCATGCGCCGGATGGGCAGCGAGGTTCGTCCGCTCCTGCGGATCGGCGGCGACGTCGTAAAGCTGGTCCGGATCGGCCGGGCTGTGGATGAACTTCAGCCCCCCGCGCCGGATCATCACGATCGGCGCGATCGCGCCTTCGGCCAGGTATTCGCCCAGCACCCCGTCATGCCCGCCGTCGCCCCGCAGATGCGGCAGCAGGCTGCGCCCGTCCGCCGGCGTGGGAAGCCGGGCGGCAGCGCCCGGCTCGGCCAGATCAACAAGCGTGGGCAGCACGTCGATCAGCGAAACCGCTTCGGCCACCCGATGCGGGGAAAACAGGAACGGCGCATGCACGATCAGGGGCACGCGCGCCGCGCCCTCGAAGAAGCTCATCTTGTACCACAGCCCGCGTTCGCCCAGCATCTCGCCGTGGTCTGCCAGGAACAGCACCACGGTATTGTCGGCGAAGCCGGACAGCCGCAGCGTCTCGTGCAGCTTGGCCACCTGCTCGTCCACGAAGGAGATCGCGCCGTAATAGGCACGCCGCGCGGCGCGAACCTGCGCGGGCGTGATCTCCGCCGCATCCATGTCGCACACGTGGCGCAAACGCTGCGAATGCGGGTCCATCTCCGCCGGCGGGATGGCGGGCCCCGGCATGTCGATCTCGTCGTCGCGGTAGAGGTTCCAGTACGGGTCGGGGATGGCGAACGGGTCGTGCGGATGGGTCATCGACACGACCATGCAGAACGGTCGCCGCTCCGGCAGGCGGGCCAGTTCGTACAGCTTGCGGGAGGCGGCGAACACCACCTCCTCGTCGTAGTCGATCTGGTTGGTGCGGATGCAGCGCCCGGCCTCGGTCACCGAACTCATGTTGTGGTACCAGCTCGGCCGGTGGTCCGGCCGCCGCCAGTCCGGGGTCCAGCCGAAATCGGCCGGATAGATGTCGGTGGTCAGCCGCTCCTCGAACCCGTGCAGTTGGTCCGGCCCGCAGAAATGCATCTTGCCGGACAGGATGGTGCGGTACCCCGCCCCGCGCAGATGGTGCGCGAAGCTCGGGATGTCGGAACGGTATTCGGCGGCGTTGTCATAGGCGCCGGTGCTGGAGGGCAGCCGGCCGGACATCAGGGCGGCACGCGATGGGGCGCAGAGCGGCGTGTTGCAATAGGCGGCATCGAACACCACGCCGCCCGCCGCCAGCGCATCCAGCGCCGGCGCCTTCACCACCGGATGGCCGTGGCAGGGCAGGAAGCGCGGCGTGAGCTGATCGGCCATCAGGATCAGCACGTTCGGGGGCATGGACATCCAGCAGACCCATCGACTGCGATTTTGACAGCATCAGGCTGTCACGCGCATCCGCGGCGGTGAAGACAGGCTTTTCTGATTGTGGTATAAATCTGTCTCATGGCACGTTTCCGCCGCCTGCCGGCCCGCTCGCTGGTCGTGTTCGAAGCGGCCGCCCGGCTGCTGTCCTTCACCGCCGCGGCAACCGAACTGGGAATGACCCAGCCGGCCGTCAGCCACCACATCGCCATGCTGGAAGCGGAACTCGGCACCGCCCTGTTCCGTCGCCTGCGCCGCGGTGTGGAACTCACCGCCGACGGATCGCACCTGTTCGAGGCGGTGCATGACGGATTCGCCCTGATCGACCGCACCGCCGCGGAGATCGGCCGGCGGCGGGAGCGGGGCACGCTGACCGTCGCCACGGATTTCGGCTTCGCCGCCTGGTGGCTGATGCCGCGGCTCGGTGTGCTCCGCGCGCGGATGCCGGGGGTGGATGTCCGCATCCTCACCTCCCAGCAAGCGGGCGATGTGCGGCACGATGCGGCGGACATCGCCATCATCTGCGGGCCGGCCCCGGCGGCCGGCGCGGCCATCCGGCTGTTTCCGGAAGTCGTGCTGCCGGTCTGCAATCCGCAATACCTGGCCGAGCAGGGAAGTACGGATACGGGGCTCGATCTGGCGCAGGCGGCGCTGCTGCACCTGGAGGCCGCGGAGCCGGGGCGCTGGATGTCGTGGGAGGAATGGTTCGCCGCTCGCCCCTGCGGTGCGCGCCGTGGGCCGGACCTCTCGTTCAACAATTATCCGCTGCTGATCCAGGCCGCGCTGCTGGGGCAGGGCGTGGCGCTGGGCTGGCTGCCGCTGGTCGATGACCTGCTGCGCGGCGGCCAGCTCGCGCCGGCCGCGCCGGCGCCGATGGAAACCGCGCGCGGCTATTTCCTGCTGCTGCCGGACTGCCCGCCGCCCGGCCGCGCCGGCATCATCTTCCGTGACTGGGTGGTTGGCGAGGCGGAAGCGTGGCGGAAGAACAGACCCGGCGCTTCCCCGGCATGAACCGCAGGCGCATCCGCTTCTCCGGCCCTGCCGGTGATGTTAGCGCTGTCATTCCCGGCACCGGTCGCCGGGCCGGCATCACGCGGTGCGGCCGTAGTACAGCACCACGGTGTGCTTCGCTTCGGCGAAGAACAACCAGCGTTCCACCAGCAGACCGGCCAGCACCAGCACCGCGCCCGCCAGCGCCGCGACAGCGGCCGGCAGCGCGGGCAGCACCAGGGAGAGCGCGGCCAGCAGCACCGGCAGGACGAACGCGGCGGCCAGCGCGATGCGGCGCAGCCGGGCGGCGTGCTTGCGCGCCAGCCGGAACCCCATCTCCTTCAGCAGGTAGTTCTCCTCGGTGTGCGGCGCATCCAGCAGCCGCACCTTGCCGAGATGGCCGAGCCCGGTCGCGCTCTCCGCGGTGCTCGCCGGCGCCTCGGTGTCGATCCGCCGCCAGTACAGCAGCTTCACCGCCAGCGCGGCCAGCCCGAGCACGATGCCCGCCACGGCGGACGGCACGGCCGGCCCGCCCCAGAGCAGAGCCAGCGCATGCAGGCAGATGCAGCCGCTGAACAGCCCGAACACCAGATAACCCGGCAGCACGAGGCGGTTGTGCCACTGCCGGATCGGCTTGAGCGAGGCATAGATCATCGCCGTGCAGCCGATGGTGAGCAGCGCCATCGCCGCCGCCAGCGCGCCGAACAGGGCGGCGATCCCTTGCGGCCGGCCGGTCCACATCCACAGCAGGCCGAAAGTGAGCGCGGGCGGATAGCTCGCCAGCGACAGCACGCCCTCGCGCGACAGCCAGGAGGAGCGCCATTGCGAGAACGCCCGCCATGCCCGCTCCGGATGCCCCAGATGCGCGGTGGAGGACAGCAGGCCGGCGCTGACCAGCGCGAGCGAAATTCCGCCGCTGAATGCGCCGAACCAGGGCCCGGCCGGCAGCAGGCCGAGCGGGGCCAGAATGCCCAGCAGCGCCAGCATGCCGTAGCCGGCGCCGGAAGCGGTGGTGAAGAAGATGACCGAGGCGGCGGGTTCCATCGCTCTGCCCTACCGCGACAGCACGCGATCGACCCAGCGCAGCAGCCGGTCGGCAATCGGCACATCCGCCTCCGGCGCAGGGGGCGAACCGCAGGCGGGCCGGGCGCGGGGAGGGAGGTATTTGTTGGTCGGCCGATACCCCATCTCCGGCATCAGGTCGTAACCGCCGCGCGCCGCCACCAGCTTCGATACGTCGCTCTCGGGATCGCCGAGGTCCCCGAAATGCCGGGCCGAGGCCGGGCAGGTGGAGACGCAGGCCGGCACGCGCTCGGCTTCCGGCAGGTTCTCGTTGTAGATGCGGTCGATGCATAGCGTGCATTTCTTCATCACACCCGCATCCGCGTCGAACTCCCGCGCGCCGTAGGGGCAGGCCCAGGAGCACAGCTTGCAGCCGATGCACTTGTCGGCATCGACCAGCACGATGCCATCCTCCGCGCGCTTGTAGGAGGCGCCGGTGGGGCAGACCGTCACGCAGGCGGGCTCCTCGCAATGCAGGCAGGAGCGGGGGAAATGCACGGTGCGGCTGGCCGCGCCCTCGCCGGCCTCGAAGCTGTGGATGCGATTGAACCACACGCCGGAGGGCTCGGCGCCGTACGGATCGGTGTCCGGCAGCGGGGCGGAATGGCCGCCGGTATTCCATTCCTTGCAGTTCACCGCGCAGGCATGGCAGCCCACGCAGGTATCGAGGTCGATCACCAGGCCGAGTTTCTTCTGCCCGGCGACCGGGGCGGGAAGGCTGGTCATGGCTTCGCTCCGGGGGGTGGCGCGCCGTAGCGCAGAATGGCGGGCCGGGGCGGGAAGTGCGGCGGCAGCGGCAGCGCGGGCGGATGGGGGACGGTCTCCGCCATCTCGTCATCCGCCGCCTTTTCGATGCGCACGCGCGCGTCGTACCAGGCCGCCTGCCCGGTGATGGGATCGGAGTTCGACCGGCGCACCCCGTCCGGCGTGGCGATGAATTCCGACAGCACGTGGTTCAGCAGGAAGCCGCGCCGCGATTCCGGCGCATCAGTGTCCAGCGCCCAGGCGCCGGACCGCTTGCCGATGGCGTTCCAGGTCCAGACCGTGTGCGGATTCACGCCTTCCATCAGCGCAAGGCGGCACTTCACCCGCCCGGCACGGCTTTCCACCCACACCCAGTCGTCGTCGGCAAGGCCCCGTGCTGCGGCAGCCGCACGATTCATGTACAGCCGGTTCTCCGTATGGATCTGCCGCAGCCAGGCGTTCTGGGAACCCCAGGAGTGGTACATCGCCATCGGCCGCTGCGTGATCGCGTGCAGCGGGAAGGCGTCCACGCCGGCATCCTCCTCCTCCACGGGCGCGTACCAGAACGGCAGCGGATCGAAGAAGCGGCGGATGCGCGCGCGGTCCCGCGCCGGCGGCTGCACCGGGCCGTGGCCCTCGGCGGCCAGCCGGAAACGCTGCAGCGTTTCGCTGTAGAGATGCATCACGATAGGGGCTGCGCTGTCGAGCAGCCCCATCGCGTGCGCGCCTTCCAGATAGGCCTTGTTGCTGTGCTTGAAGTAGAGCTGCTCGGGCGGCAGGTGGTGGGTCCAGAAGCACTCGTTCTCGATGTAGCGGGCGATCTGGTTCGGATTCGCTTCGCCCTTGCCGGACTTGCCCCCATCCGCCCCGCGCCAGCCGGCGAGCGGGCCGATGCCCGGCTTGCGCTCGTGGTTCTGGATGTAATCCGCGTAGTCCCGGTATTTCGCGCCGCCGTCGGCGTTGACGAAGCCGGGCAGGCCAAGCCGGGCGCCGAGATCGACCAGCACGCTCTGGAAGGCGCGCACGTCCCGGTCCGGCTGCAGTACCGGCTGGCGGATCGCATCGGCCGGGCCGTGCGCGGAGCCGATCGGGCGGTCGAGCAGGGAAATGCAATCGAACCGCTCGAGATAGGTGGTGTCCGGCAGCACGAGGTCGGCGTAGGCGACCATTTCGGAGAAATAGGCATCCGCATAGATGATGTGCGGAATGCGGTATTCGCCGGTCGCGGGGTTCCGGTCGGTCATCATCCGCGTGGTCTCGCCGGGGTTCATTGTCGAGTTCCACGCCATGTTCGCCATGTAGAGGAACAGCGTGTCGATCGGGTACGGATCGCCCGCCCAGGCGTTGGCGATCACCATGTGCAGCAGCCCGTGGATGCCGAGCGGTGCATCCCACGAGAACGCCTTGTCGAGCCGCAGCGCCACCCCGTCCGCGTCCACGAGCAGATCTTCCGGCCCACGCGGAAAGCCGAGCGGGCTGCCGGGCAGCGGCGTGTTTGGCGCGACGGTCCTGCCCGCGGGTGGCGGCCCGGGCGGGACGGGGCGCGGGAAGGGGGATTTGCAGCGCCAGGAGCCGGGGGCATCGATCGCGCCCAGCAGCATCTGCAACACATGGATCGCCCGGCAGGTCTGGAACCCGTTGGAATGGGCGGAAACCCCGCGCATCGCGTGCATCGCCACCGCCCGGCCGACCATGCGCGGATGCCGCCGGCCGGCGGTGTCGGTCCAGGGCTGCTCGATCACCACCGGATCGTCGAAGGCGGCCGTGGCCATCTCGGCGGCGATGCGGCGGATGGTGCCGGCCGGGATTCCGCAGCGTTCGGCCACCGCGTCGGGGGCGTGGGCAGGGTCCAGGTAGCGCTCGGCGAGCAGGTGGAAGACGGGGATGGCGCAGCGCCCGTCCGGGAGCAGCACCTCGCCCACCATCGCCGGGGTGAAATCCGTCGCCGCGGCATCGACCGGCGCGCAGGCCACGCGGTCCCACGCCAGCGGCTTGCCGGCGGCATCGCGGGCGAACAGCCCGTCATCCGCCCCGCCGGGGTTGCGCAGCACGAGCCAGGGCGCGTTGGTGGCGCGGGCGAGGAAATCGAGATCGATCCGGTCCGTGCGCAGCAGTTCGTGGATCAGCGCCAGGACGAACAGCCCGTCGGTGCCGGGGCGCAACCCCACCCATTCATCGGCCACCGCGGAATAGCCGGTCTTCACCGGGTTCACCGAGACGAATTTCGCCCCGCGCGCCTTCAGCCGCGAAATCCCGATCTTCAGCGGGTTCGAATCATGATCCTCGGCGACTCCGAACATCAGGAAATAGCGGGCATGCTCCCAGTCCGGCTCCCCGAACTCCCAGAACGCGCCGCCCACCGAATACTGCCCGGCGGCGGCCATGTTGACCGAGCAGAACCCGCCGTGGGCGGCGAAATTGGGCGTGCCGAACTGGGTGGCCCACCAGCCGGTGAAGGATTGGCTCTGGTCGCGGCCGGTGAAGAAGCCGAGCCTGCGCGGATCCGTGGCGCGGATGTCGGCAAGCCACCCGGTCGCGATGGCCAACGCCTCGCTCCACTCGATTTCCTTGAAATCCCCCGCACCCCGCTCGCCCATCCGCAGCAGCGGCTTGCGCAGCTTCGCCGGGGAATGCTGCTGCATGATGCCGGCGGAACCCTTGCCGCACAGCACGCCGCGGTTGACCGGATGGTTGGGGTTGCCCTCGATGTAGCGAAGCTGCCCGTCCTTCAGGTGCACACGGATGCCGCAGCGGCAGGCGCACATGTAGCAGGTGGTGCATTTTACCTCGTCGGATACCGCCGGCGAGAGATCGACCTGTTCCTCCCCGCTGCCATGGCGCCAGGGGAACGCGATCATCCCTGTCATCTGCTTGCCGTCCTTCCGAAGCCGTGCGACGTGGCTCTGATGAGGATCGATCCGGTCTATTGATCGGTCCAACGCATTTGTTTGATGAAAATAATCGTTTAATCCGATGAATAATCCCCGGCGCTTCATTGATCTGCGGCCCTGGCATCGGATTTGCGTATAATCCGGCCGAAGAGCGGGGGCTGGCGAGCGCATGCGGCTGGTGCTGGGTGTGATTTCGGTGCTGTCGGCCCTGCTGCTGTGGCAGGGGATCGCCGCCTATGGCGTGGTGCCGCGCGACCTGCTGCCCGCGCCCGTCGATGTGTGGGTCGCATTCGTCGCCATCCTGCGGCATGGCTATCGCGGCACGTCGCTGCAGCAGAACATCTTCGCGACCCTCGGCCGCTGCCTGGGCGGGTTCGCCATCGCCCTGCTGGCCGGCGTGCCGCTCGGGCTGTGGATGGGCATGAACCGGCGCATCGCGGCGGCGGCCGACTGGGCGGTGCAGTTCCTCCGCCCGCTGCCGCCGCTGTCCTATCTCATTCTGCTCATCCTGTGGCTTGGCATGGACAACACCTCCAAGGTGGCGCTGCTCGCGCTCACCGCCTTTCCCATCATCGCCAGCGCCTCCATGGCCGGTGTGCGGGGGGTGGCCGTCCAGAGGATCGACGCGGCCCGCTGCCTCGGCGCCTCGCGCGCGCAGATCTTCCGCCACGTGGTGTTTCCCGCCGCCTTGCCGATGATCTTCACCGGGCTGCGCATCGCGCTCGCCGCCGCCTTCTCCACCGTGGTCGCCGCCGAACTGATGGCGGCGAATGACGGCCTGGGCTGGATGATCTTCTCGGCCGAGAAATTCCTGCGCAACGACATCATCGTGCTCGGCATCATCATCCTCGGCCTGCTGGGCATGGCGCTGAACGGCATGCTGGTCGGGCTCGACCGGGCCGTGGTGCACTGGCGCGGGCAGGAGTAGGGCAGCCATGTCGCACCCACCACGCGTCTGGCCGATCACGCTCGCCGCCATCGCCCTCGTCCTCGCGCTCTGGGTGGGCGCGACCGAGGGCGGTCTGGTGCGGGACCTGTTCCTCCCCCCGCCCGGGGAGCTGTGGTCCGCCTTCGTCGATCTGCTGCTGAACGGCTACAAGGGCTGGTCCCTGCTCGCCCATATCGGCTTCAGCCTGGAGCGGGTGGGGGTGGGCTTCGCCGCCGGCGCCGTTGTGGGCACGCTGCTCGGCCTCGGCATGGGATATCTGCCGGTGCTGGACGGGCTGGCCGCCCCGTTCATCGAATTCCTCCGCCCGCTGCCGCAGCTGGCCTATCTCGTGCTGCTGATCGTGTGGTTCGGCATCGGCGAGACCTCGAAGATCGTGCTGCTGTTCCTCGCCGCCCTGCCGGTGGCCGCCGTGGCGGCGCGCGACGGGGTGCGCAACGTCTCCCCGCTGCGGATCGATGTCGCGCGCACGCTGGGGGCGAGCCGGTGGCAGATCTTCCGCCATGTCGTGTTCCCCTCGGCGCTGTCCGAGATCTTCACCGGCGCGCGGCTCGCGGTCGGCATCGTCTACGCCACGCTGATCGCCGCCGAGATCATCGCCGGCAGCAACGGCATCGGCTGGCTGATCCTGGACGCGGGGCGGTTCCTGCGCTCGGACTACGTGTTCGTTGGCATCCTGCTGATCGGCCTGATGGGCATCGGGCTGGACCGTCTGCTGCGCCTCGCCGAACGGCGCGTGGTGCATTGGGCGGGAAAATGATACGAAACCCTGAACAGCGAGGCACCAAGATGACACCGCGCATCCCCCGCCGCACCCTGCTCGCCGCCGGCACGGCCGCCGCCCTCCTGCCGCTCGCCCGCGCCCGTGCCGCAGCGCCGCTCAAGATCAATGTCGGCTACTTCGTCGAAACGAAGCCGACGATGATCGCCAAGGGTCTCGGCTGGTTCGCGCAGGACGCGAAGGCCACCATCAACTGGCTGGAGATGGGCAGCGGTGCCGAGATCAACACCGGCATCGCCGCCGGCAGCATCGACATCGGCATGGCGATCGGCTCCTCCCCCGTGGCCGCCGGCATCAGCCAGGGGCTGCCGTACCAGCTCATCGGCATGGTGGACAACATCGGCCCCGCCGAGGAGATGACGGTGCGCAAGGCCGCGCATATCCGCACGCCGAAGGATTTCATCGGCAAGAAGGTCGCGACCCCGTTCGGCTCCACCTCCCATTTCCGGCTGATGGGCTTCCTCGCGCTGAACCATCTCAGCCAGTCGCAGGTGACGGTGCTGGACATGTCGCCCGCCCAGATCGTCGCCGCCTGGCAGCGTGGCGATATCGATGCCGCCTATGTCTGGGCGCCGGCCAAATCCAAGATACTCGCCGACGGCGGGGCGGTGTTCCGCACCTACGATGTGCTGGACAAGGCCGGCTACGTCATCGCCGACCTGTTCGTCGCCAGCACCGGCTTCGCGTCGAAAAATCCTGGCGCGGTGACGGGCTTTCTGCACGCCTATGGCCGCGCGCTGGAGATGTATCGCACCCAGCCGGACGCCGCGGCGAAGGTGGTCGCGAAACAGGCGGGCGTGAGCGTGGATGTCGCGAAGACCGATCTCGCGCAGTACGATTTCGTGCCGCTGAAGACCCAGCTTCTGCCGCAATGGCTGGGCCAGCCCGGCAAGCCCGGCCAGTTCGATGCCGTGCTGGTGCGCACCGCGCAGTTCCTGGCGCAGCAGAAGAGCATCCGCTCCGCCGCCGCGATCGACGCGTTCCGGAAGGCGACGAACACGACCTTCCTCGCGAATGCCGCAAGCTGAGCCGCCGGCCTTCGTCACCTTCACCGGCGTCTCGGTCTGCTACGGGTCCGGCGAGCGCGCCACGCGCGCGCTCGATGGCGCGACCTTCGCCTTCGGCCGGGGCGATTTCGTCTGCATCGTCGGCCCCTCCGGTTGCGGCAAGACCACGCTGCTGCAAACGCTGGCCGGGCTGTTGCGGCCGACCGAGGGCAGCGTGAGCGTGGCCGGCCGCCCCGTGACCGGCCCCGGGCCGGACCGCGGCGTGGTGTTCCAGCAGCCGGCGCTGTTCCCTTGGAAGACGGTCGCCGCCAACGCCGGCTTCGGCCTGCTGGTGCGCCGCGTGCCCGCGGCCGAGCGCAGGGCGAAGGTGGAATCCTGGCTGCGCCTCGTCGGGTTGTGGGAGTTCCGGGATCGCTATCCCTATCACCTTTCGGGCGGCATGCAGCAACGGCTCGCCATCGTCCGCGCTCTGGTGAACGACCCGGACATCCTGCTGATGGACGAGCCCTTCGGCGCGCTCGACGCCCTCACGCGCGAGAAGATGCAGGAGGAACTCCACGCCGTCTGGCGCCAGCGCGGCATGACCGTTGTATTCGTCACCCATTCGGTGGAGGAGGCGGTGTACCTCGGCACCGACGTGGTGGTGATGTCCCCGCGGCCGGGGCGCATCATCGAACGCTTCGCCGTGCCCTTCGCCCGCCAGGGGGGTGAGCGGGACAGCCGGGCGATCAAATCCAGCCCTGCTTTCGTGGAAATGCGGGAGCGGGTGCTGGCGCTGATCTGGGGGATGGAAAACGCGTAGGGGCCTTCGGCCCGGTAGTGTCTCAGTTTGAATTTTTCGGTGACGGCTTCCGATCCGTGTAGAGCCAAAAGTGGTCTATGCGGCCCCGCGCTCCTTGGGACGTGCCGTGGTCGTGGGCGGTCGTCCAGAACTTTTTTAACACGTCTGCCATTTGATCGGCATCTATCGTTCGGTGCTCGTAGGTGGCCGTCCGGCGTAGTAACCGGAATCCTGCCTGCGCTAACCGCCGTTTCAGTTTGTTTCGAAGCGAACCGTTTGTTTCTCTGTCGATTGAAAAGCGAAGGATCACTCTCAAGGGACGCCTCCTCTTGCCGTTGGCAATACTACCACCGCTGTGTATGCTTAGCGGCAAGCAATCACGGAGTCGAGAGTGCCCAAGGGACCACGAGGCGAGAAGCGCCCCGCCGACGTGATCGGTGTGGCCGTGAAGGTCATGCGGACCGCGACCGGCGAGGAGCCGGATGACCGGGAGCCAATCGCCAGCGCGGCGGCCCAGCTCGGCAAGCTGGGCGGCGCGGCGCGGGCGAAGAAGCTCACGCCGGAAAAGCGAGCGGAGATTGCCCGGAAGGCGGCGGTGAGCCGGTGGGAGAAGATCGATTAGTTCTCGCCGTGCTCGCAGTTGTCGTCTTCCAGAAGCATCTTTTGTAGCTCCAGAACTTTGATCAATTTCCCAAATTCCTTGAGGCCGGCTTCGCCGCGCACAACCAGGCGATAACTAAGGCTGCGGGAAAGCTGCCCGGGCAGGAGTTCCCGCTCATCCGCGCTCAGCGCGGCGACCGCTGAAGGCTAGCGGCTCCTATCTGACTAAGGGCCGCCGTTTGGCGCTCGCGGCGCTCGAAAATTCAAACTGAGGCACTACCTTCGGTCCACCCCCTTTGGCATGCGGCGAAGCCGGGGTATGCTGCGTGATCCCGCCCCGGAAGGATCGCATCGCCATGGAGAATGCCGCCGCGCGCTTCAGCAACCAGTCGCTGGACCATCACTGGATGCCGTTCACCGCGAACCGCCAGTTCAAGGAGCAGCCGCGCATCCTGGTCCGCGCGGAGGGCATCCATTTCTGGAACACCAGCGGGGAGAAGCTGCTGGACGGCATTTCCGGCATGTACACCACCCCCGCCGGCCACGGCCGGGTGGAGATCCGGGAGGCGGTGAACAAGCAGATGGCGGAGCTTGATTACGCCCCACCCTTCCAGTTCGGCTCCCCCGGTTCCTTCCGCCTGGCGGCGGAGCTTGCGAACCTCACCCCGCCGGGGCTGAACCGCATTTTCTTCACCGGCTCCGGCTCCGAGGCGGTGGACAGCGCGCTGAAGGTTGCCATCCAGTACCATCGCGCCCGCGGCGAAGGCCAGCGGCAACGGCTGATCGGGCGGGAGAAGGGCTATCACGGCGTGGGCTTCGGCGGCTGGTCGGTCGGCGGCATGGTGAAGAACCGGCAGATGTTCGGCACCGGCCTGCCCGGCGTTGCCCATATGCGCCACACCCAGATCCCGGAAAACCGCTTCCAGATGGGCCAGGGCGAACACGGGGCGGAGCTGGCGGACGATCTGCAACGCTTCGTCGATCTGCACGGGGCGGACACCATCGCCGCGGTGATCGTGGAGCCGATCGCCGGGTCGGTCGGCATCCTGGTGCCGCCGAAGGGATACCTCGAACGGCTGCGCGCCATCTGCGACCGCCACGGCATCCTGCTGATCTTCGACGAGGTGATCTGCGGCTTCGGCCGCACCGGGGAGGCGTTCGCCGCGCAATCCTTCGGCGTTGCGCCGGATATCATGACGATGGCGAAGGCGATCACCAACGGCACCATGCCGATGGCCGGCATCGCGGTGCGGGAGGATATCTGCCAGTCCATCCTCGATACCGGCGCGCCCGATGCCATCGAGTTCTTCCACGGCTACACGTGGTCCGCCCATCCGGTCGCCTGCGCCGCGGCGCTCGCCACCCTGCAAATTTACCGGGACGACGATCTGTTCGCCCGCGGGCGCACGCTCGCGCCGTATTTCCTCGAACAGATCGCCGCCTTCCGAGACCTGCCGATGGTGACGGACACGCGCGGCTATGGGCTGCTCGGCGCGATCGACCTCGCGCCCTCGGGTGCGGCTGGCGCGCGCGGCTTCGATGTGCTGAAGCGCTGCTTCGCCAAGGGTCTTGTCGGCCGGGTCGCGGGCGATACGATCGTGTTCGCTCCGCCCTTCATCTGCGAACGGGGCGATATCGACCAGATGATGGGCATCCTGCGCGGCGTGCTGACCAGCCTCTAGCCGCCGCTCCCTGCATTAAACGTGAAGGAGGATACGATGTATCCCGAAGTTCTGCTGCATATCGATGGCGCCTGGGCCGCGAGCGAAGCGGCGAAGACCCTGCCGGTGGTGAACCCCGCCACCGGGGAGCCGATCGGCACGCTGGCCCACGCCGGGCGCGCCGATCTCGACCGTGCGCTGGCCGCCGCGGCCAAGGGGTTCGAGACATGGCGCCACATCTCGGCCTACGACCGGTCGAAGATCATGCGCAAGGCCGCCGGCCTGGTGCGGGAGCGGGCGGACAAGATCGCCCCGCTGATGACGATGGAGCAGGGCAAGCCGCTGGTCGAGGCGCGCGGAGAAACCCTGTTCGCCGCCGACGTGATCGAGTGGTTCGCCGAGGAGGCGCGCCGGGCCTACGGACGGGTGATCCCGGGCCGGGCGGAAGGCGTGTGGCAGTTGGTGGTGAAGGAGCCGGTGGGCCCGGTCGCCGCGTTCACGCCGTGGAACTTCCCGATCAACCAGGCGGTGCGCAAGATTTCCGCCGCCCTGGCGGCCGGCTGCTCGATCATCGTGAAGGGGCCGGAGGAAACGCCGGCGTCCTGCGCGGAACTGGTGCGCGCCTTCGCCGATGCGGGCGTGCCGGCGGGCGTGGTGAACCTCGTGTTCGGCATCCCGGCGGAGATTTCCGAATACCTCATCCCGCATCCGGTGATCCGCAAGGTCTCTTTCACCGGCTCCACGGCCGTGGGCAAGCACCTCGCCATGCTCGCCGGCCAGCACATGAAGCGCGTGACGATGGAACTCGGCGGCCACGGCCCCGCCATCGTGTTCGACGATGCCGATCTCGATGTCGCGGCGAAGATCCTTTCGGCCAACAAGTTCCGCAACGCCGGGCAGGTCTGCGTCGCGCCCACGCGCTTCATCGTGCAGGAAAAGGTGTACGATGCGTTCGTGGACAAGTTCGTGAAGGCGGCAAAGGCGATCAAGGTCGGTGATGGCCTCGTTGAGGGCACGACGATGGGCCCGCTCGCCAACGCGCGGCGGGTGCAGGCGATGGAAGGCTTCATCGGCGATGCCGTGCAGAAGGGGGCGGAAATCCGCACCGGCGGGGCGCGCATCGGCAACAAGGGCAATTTCTTCGAGCCCACGGTGCTGACCAACGTCACCCGGGAGATGCGGGCGATGAACGAGGAGCCGTTCGGCCCGCTCGCGCTGATGGTGCCGTTCGGCGGGTTCGACGAAGCCGTTGCGGAAGCCAATCGCCTCAGCTACGGCCTCGCCGCCTATGCCTACACCCGTTCCGCCAAGACCGCGGCGGCGGTGGGTGCCGCGGTAGAGAGCGGCATGGTCTCGATCAACCACCATGGCATCGCCCTGCCGGAAACCCCGTTCGGCGGGGTGAAGGATTCCGGGTATGGTTCCGAAGGCGGGACCGAGGCGATCGAGGCCTATCTGAACACGAAGTTCATCACCCAGACCGGGCTGTAGGCACAGGCAGCAGATCGGTTCGGGCCGGGCAGGGGGCGCCAGCGATTGGCGCCCTCCAGGCTGGCCCGGCCTTTGCCGCGGCCGGCAATAGGCTCTGGAATTATTCGAAATCGTGTGCCCGCGCCCCGAAAACCGGGGCGCAACTCCACGGCGCGGTTCATCCGTAAAAGGGAACGATTCCATCCATCGGCAGGCCGTTTCCTGGATGGTGCTGATATTTTCGCCGGTTTGCCATATTTTCGCCACGCCACATGGAAATACGTGACGCCCCTACCGGGTGTCAGAGCGTAACAGCGTATTTTTTAAGGTTTACAGAATCTGCCCGGTTTCGCTAGAAGGTCTCCAACAACGCGGAAATCTGCGGATCGCCGTGGCCCATGCCAGATTTTGCGAGCGCCACTGGGGCTGTTGTGGGTGCGCCGTCAACACAGAGAGAATGTCAATGTCGAAAGCTTTCATTGCCCAGATCATCCAGAACTCGGTCGAAACGACAGGGGTTGCCGCCAATCGCGCCGCGACCGATCTGATGTCGGCGATCGTGAAGGAGCTGAAGAAGACCGGGAAGTTCACCCTGCCGAGCTTCGGCACCTTCGTCGTCCGCAAGACCAAGGCGCGCAAGGGCCTCAACCCCCGTACCGGCGAGCAGATCCGGGTGAAGGCCGGCAAGACCGTGCGCTTCAAGGCTTCCCCCACGTTGAAGAAGGCGGTCTGATCCCTGCCGGCGGAAATATTGGCCTGCTGCCGTCATTTCCGCGAAAGCGGGAATCCAGGAAACTCTCCCGATCGTCCGGGTGGCGGGCCTGGATGCCCCCCTGCGCGGGCATGACGGGCGCAGGGGACCGGCTTTCCGGTGTGGCCGGAACCATGTATCGGTTCCGGCCACACCAGCGCCGCTCTACAGAATTCCAAGCAAGGCAAGCACCAGCAGCACCACCAGGATGACACCGAGGCCCCCGGAGGGGTAATAACCCCAGCCGGCGCTGTACGGCCATGTAGGCAGTGCACCGAGCAGCAGCAGAATGACGATGATCAGGATGATAGCTCTCATGGGCGCCAGCCTTTCACGTTCAGATCGGTCGCAGACCATCTAACATTCAAGGCTGAAATTCGTTCCCCGCCCGGCCATTCCGCACATCGCTCACGCGATATTTCCGCCGCCCTCGCCGGGCCGCGCGGTCAAACATCCAGATCGGTCACGCTCTGCGCCCGTTCCTGGATGAACTGGAACCGCAATTCCGGCCGCCGCCCCATCAGGCTTTCCACGAGCGTGTTGGTCTGCGCCCGGTCTTCGGGCGGGGCGACCACCTTCAGCAGGGTGCGCCGTTTCGGGTCCATGGTCGTCTCCTTCAGCGCCGCGGGCGGCATCTCGCCCAGGCCCTTGAAGCGGCTGATCTCGACCTTTCCGCTCGCCTTGAACGCGCTCTTCAGCAGCGCCTCGCGCCCGGCGTCGTTCATTGCATAGACGGTCTTCGCCCCCTGCGTCAGCCGGTACAGCGGCGGCTGCGCGAGGAACACATGCCCGTGCCGCACCAGCTCGGGCAGTTCGCGGTAGAAGAACGTCATCAGCAGCGATGCGATATGCGCCCCGTCCACGTCGGCGTCGGTCATGATGATCACGCGGCCGTAACGCAATTTCGCCCGGTCGAACCGCTCGCCCACGCCGCAGCCCAGCGCCTCGATCAGGTCCTTCAGCTCCTGGTTCTGCCGCAGCTTGTCGGCCGAGGCGCTGGCCACGTTCAGGATCTTCCCGCGCAGCGGCAGCACCGCCTGGGTCTCGCGGTTGCGCGCCTGCTTGGCCGATCCGCCGGCCGAATCGCCTTCCACCAGGAATATCTCGGTGCCCTCCGCGCTCTCCCGCGCGCAATCGGCCAGCTTGCCGGGCAGCCGCAGCCGGCGGGTGGCGGATTTACGCGGCGTGTCCTTCATCTCGCGCCGGCGCAGCCGGTCCTCGGCCCGTTCGATCGCGAAGGCCAGCAGATTGTCGGCCAGGGCCGGGTCGCCGGCCAGGAAATGGTCGAACCGGTCGCGCAGCGCCGTCTCTACCAGCCTTGCCGCTTCCACGCTGGTCAGCTTCTCCTTGGTCTGGCCCTGGAAGTGCGGCTCGCGGATGAAGACGGACAGCTTGGCCGCCATCTGGCCCAGCACATCCTCGGCCGCGATCTGCGCGCTGCGGCGGTTGCCACGGCTGTCGCCCCAGGCGCGCAGGCCCTTCCACAGGGCCGCGCGGAAACCTGCCTCATGCGTGCCGCCCTGCGTGGTCGGAATGGTGTTGCAGTAGCTGTGCAGGAACCCCTCGCTCTGTTCCAGCCAGGCCACCGCCCATTCCACCCGCCCGGTCGCCTCGCCGGGCAGGGCGGCCTCGCCGGACCACAGCAGCGGCAGCACCCGCGCGGCCTTGCCGATATCCTCCTCCAGACTGTCGCGCAGCCCGCCAGGGAAATGCAGCACCGCCTCGGCCGGAACGTCGGCAACCCCCGCCAGCAGCGCCGGGTCGCACGCCCAGCGGATTTCCACGCCGCGGAACAGATACGCCTTGGATCGGCACATCCGGTATAACCGGGCCGGGCTGAACTGAAGCTTCCCGAAGATCTGCGGATCGGGGCGGATGCGGATGGCGGTGCCGCGCCGGTTCTGCACCGGCCCCGCGTTCAGCAGCTTCGTCGTCGGCTTGCCGCGCGCGTAGCTCTGCTTCCACAGCACCCGCTCGCGCGCCACCTCCACCTCCAGCACCTCGGACAATGCATTCACCACCGAACTGCCCACCCCGTGCAGCCCGCCGGATGTGGCGTAGGCCTTGCCGCCGAACTTGCCGCCCGAATGCAGCATGGTCAGGATCACTTCCAGCGCGCTCAGCGTCTTGAACTTCGGGTGCGGATCGACCGGCATGCCGCGCCCGTTGTCCCGCACGGCCAGCATGTTGCCCGCGGCCAGCTCCATCTCGATGAAACTCGCATGCCCGGCCACCGCCTCGTCCATGGCGTTGTCGAGCATCTCGGCCGCCAGATGGTGCAGGGCGGCCTCGTCGGTACCGCCGATATACATGCCCGGCCGCCGGCGCACCGGCTCCAGCCCCTCCAGAACCTCGATGTCCTTCGCCGAATAGCCGCTGTCCCGGCCGGCGGGTGAGGTGTTGAACAAGTCGTTCATGCTGTGTTCCAATTCCTGCCGTGCACCCTATCCAGCACACACCGCAGGGGCAACCGATTCGGGGGGGCTCTATGACGGCAGCCGCACCCGCACGCGGATGCGCACCACCGGCCCGGCCAGCAGCGGCCGCGCGGTCACGCCCCATGCGGCGCGGCGGATGCGCGCAACGGCGATGAACAGCCTGCCCCTGCCGCGCAACGCCAGCCGCAGCCTGTGGGTCTGCCCATGCAGGAACAGCGTGCCGGCAATCCCCGCACCATCGCAGGTACCGCGGTAGATGGTCCATGGAAACCCGGCGGCGTTCAGGAAATGCGGCGCCAGCACATCGCGCGTGATGGCCGCGTCGGGCAGAACAAGGCTCGCGCTCTCCAGCCGCACCGTCACCGCGCAACGCGCGGGGTCGGCGCGGTCGTAGGTCAGCCGGCCGTCGAACCGGTGGAAC
>DATKQI010000136.1:0-12920 GCA_035532755.1 Acetobacteraceae bacterium | reverse complement strand
CTACCCGCGATTGTGTGCAGTAGACGCCCGCTGCGTGGCGCTGGACGCCTTTCGCCTCGCAAGCCCGGGGGCGCAACCCGATCATCCGGGCGGCGGGCCTGGATGCCGGCCTTCGCCGGCATGACGGGGAGAGGGGGGTGGTGTGGGCGCTATGATCCGCCGCCGGCGGCGATGCGGGCCAGTGCTTCGTCGCGGCCGAGAGCGGCCAGGGTGGCGTCGATGCCGGGGCTGGTCGTGCTGCCGGTGAGTGCGGCGCGCAGGGGTTGGGCGACCTGGCCGAGCTTGCGGCCGGTGGCTTCAGCGAAGGTCCGCAATGCCGCGTCCAACGCGGGGGGCGTGAAGTCCGTCGCCGCCAGCACGGGGGCCAGTGCGCGCAGCATCTCTCGTGCCTCAACGGTCAGCAGGGCGGCGGCCTTGGGTTCCGTCGGCAAGGGCGCATGGCGGGCGAGGAACGATGCGGATTCGGCCAGCTCCACGAGGGTTTTGGCACGCTCCTTCAACCCGGGCATGAGCATGCGGATGCGGCCCGCTGGCGTGGGGCCGAGATCAAGGCCCGGCCGGCCGGCGAGGCGGGCCAGCACCTCCGCGGTCAGCCGCTCGTCGTCGGCCTGGCGCAGCCAGACGCCGTTCAGGTGGGTGAGCTTCGCGTAGTCCATCCGGCTCGCGGCCCGGCCCACCGCGTCGATGTCGAACAGGCGGATCGCCTCGTCCCGGCCGATCACTTCCGCATCGCCGTGGCCCCAGCCGAGGCGGAGGAGGTAGTTGCAGACGGCCTCCGGCAGGAAGCCCTGCTCGCGGAACTCCAGCACGCTGACCGCGCCGTGGCGTTTCGACAGCTTCGCCCCGTCGGCGCCGTGGATCAGCGGGATGTGGGCGAAGCGGGGAACCTCCCACCCCATGGCCTCATAGATCTGCACCTGCCGGAAGGCGTTGGTGAGATGGTCGTCGCCGCGGATCACGTGGGTGATGCCCATGTCGTGGTCGTCCACCACCACCGCGTGCTGGTAGGTGGGGGTGCCGTCGCCGCGCAGGATGATCATGTCGTCCAGTTCCGCGTTCTCCACGCGCACGGTGCCCTGGACCAGATCGGCGATCTCGGTCGCGCCCTCGCGCGGGGCCTTCAGGCGGATGGCGGGGGTGACGCCGGGTGGCGCCTCCGCCGGATCCCGGTCGCGCCAGCGGCCGTCGTAGCGGGGCGGGCGGCCCTCGGCGATGGCCTGCTCGCGCATCGCCTTCAGCTCCTCCGGCGTGCACCAGCAGCGATAGGCGTGGCCGGCGGCGAGCAGCGCGTGCGCCACCTCGGCGTGCCGCGCCTCCCGCGCGGACTGGAACACCGGCGGCTGGTCCGGCGACAGGCCGAGCCAGGCGAGGCCCTCCAGGATCACCTCGGTCGCCGCCTCAGTGCTGCGGGCCTTGTCGGTGTCTTCCACGCGCAGGAGGAACTCGCCGCCGTGGTGGCGGGCGAAGAGGTAGTTGAACAGCGCGGTGCGGGCCCCGCCGATATGCAGCAGGCCGGTGGGGCTGGGGGCGAAACGGGTGCGAAGGGTCATGCCCCGCCTCTACCACGCGGGATGATGACGTGGGGAGGGGCAGGACGCTAAGGTTCCTGCAACCCAGGCGCGAGAAGAGATGCAACTTGCCACGACGCTGCCGCGCCTGATCCGCCTGCCGGCGCGCGCGCGGCTGGCGGCGGTGTGGGAGGCGTGGCTGGACGCCGAACAGGGCCGGTTCACGCTGTGGCTGCCGGTGTTCATGGGTGCCGGCGTGGTGGGGTATTTCGATCTTCCCATCGAGCCGGCGGCGTGGATCGGGCCGGCGGCTGTGGCGGCCGTGCTGGCGGCGTGGCTTGCCAGCCGGCGCTGGCTGCCGTTGCGGGCGCTGGCGGCGGCGTTGCTGGCGGCCGCGGTGGGGTTCTCCGCGGCAGCCTGGCGCACCGCGGGCGAGCCGCCGATGCCGGTATTGCCGTTCCGGGCCGTGGTGCTGAGCGGCACCGTGCGCGCGGTCGATCCGTTGCCCGTCGGGCGGCGGGTGGTGCTGGCGCGGCCGCATATCGGCGGCGTGCCGACCGGCCGGGATCTGCGCATCCGGCTGCGCAACAACGATTCGGCGCGGATCGGCGCGGGGGACCGGGTGCGGGTGCGGGCCCTGGTGTTTCCGCCGTTCCAGCCTTCCTATCCCGGGGGGTGGGACCTTGCGCGGCAGGAGTTCTTCACCGGGCTCGGCGGCGGCGGGTTCGCGTTGGGGCCGGCCGGGGTGCTCGCGCGGGCGCCGCCGCAGGGGCTGGCGCGACGGTGGCAGGGGCTGCGCGATGCGATCGCCGGGCGGATCATCGCCGGGCTGCCGGGGCCGCGCGGGGCGATCGCGGCGACCTTGCTGACCGGGGAGACCACTGCCATTCCGGCCGCCGACCGTGCCGCCTTCACCGATTCAGGCCTCGCCCACCTGCTCGCCGTCGCGGGGCTGCATATCGGCATCGTCATGGGGCTGATCTTCGGCTTCGCCCGGCTGCTGCTGGCGGCGAACGAATGGGCCGCGCTGCACTGGCCGGGCAAGCAGATCGCGGCCGTGGCCGCGCTCGCGGCCGGCGGGTTCTACATGGCGCTGACCGGGATGCACGTGCCGATCATCCGCAGCTTCGCCATGGCCACGCTCGTCACGCTCGGCCTGCTCGCCGGGCGGCGGGTGGTGTCGCTCCGCGGGCTCGCGCTCGCCGCCGCCGCGCTGATCCTGCTGGAGCCCGAGCAGGTGATGGGGGTGAGCTTCCAGATGAGCTTCGCCGCCGTGCTAGCGCTGATCGCGGGGTACGAGGCGCTGCGGCCGGCGCTGACCCGGCTGCAGGGGGAGGGTGCGCCGATGCGGCGGATCGCGCTGTACGGGCTTGCGCTGGCACTGACCTCGCTGCTGGCGGGCACGGCATCGGCGCCGTTCGCCGCCTATCATTTCGGCCGGATGCAGCTTTATTTCGTGCTGTCGAACTTGATCGCGGTACCGTTGGCGGCGGCCTGGGTGATGCCGGCGGGGCTGGCCGCGCTGGCGCTGATGCCGTTCGGGCTCGCGCATCTGGCGCTGGCGCCGATGGGCTGGGGGATCGGGGCGATCCTGTTCGTGGCGCGGACGGTGGCGGCCCTGCCGGCGGCGGCGTTCGACGTGCCGCCGATGCCAGGCTGGGGGCTGATCCTTGTGGCGCTGGGGATGGCGTGGCTGGGGCTGTGGCGATCCCGCCTGCGGCTGGCCGGGGTGGTGGCGATCGGGGTGGGGCTTGCCTCTCCGCTCGCTTGGGCGGGGCCGGCCATCCTCGTGTCCGCGCATGCGCGGCTGGTGGCGGTGCGGGTGCCGGGACACGTGTTCCTGCTGCGGGCGCCGCGCGCTTCGAAATACACGCTCGCGGCATGGCGGCGGCTGTGGGGCGGTGCGGCGCCCCGCGCGCTGCCGGCGGCGGGAATGGCGGCGGGCGGGCGGGTGCGCTGCGATGCCGCGGCGTGTGTGATCCGGCTGCACGCGGACGGGCCGGCGGCGCTGCTGCTGCGCGGGACCGCGCCGCCCGCGGCGGGGGATTGTGCCGCGGCCGCGGTGCTGGTGTCGGCGCATCCGCTGCATGGCGTCTGTCGCGCCTCCGGACTGGCGCATGTGGATCGCTTCACCGTCTGGCGGGACGGGGCGGCGGCGGTCTGGCTGGCGCGGCGGGGCGTGCGGATCGAGACGGACCGTTCGGTGCGGGGCGCCCGGCCGTGGGTGCCGCCGCCGCCGGTGCCGCACGGACAGCGCCCGGTGCCAGGCAATGCGGCATCCCATCGGCCGATGGCGGCAGCCGAAAAGCTTCCGGCGGGGTAGCGGCGCGGCGGTGTTTCGTGGTTTGTTGTTTCGGGCGCGAATGAAAAGCGCCATGGCGGCGACAGGGGGCAGACGCGCATGGCGCTTGCAGTGATCGGGGCCGGCCTCGGCCGGACAGGGACGATGTCTCTCAAGCTCGCGCTGGAGCAGCTTGGATTCGGGCCTTGCTATCACATGCTCGAGGTGCTGCAGAATCCGGCCTTCGCGGAGCATTGGGTGCGCGCGAATGCGGGCCTGCCGATGGATTGGGACGCGGTGTTCCAGGGCTATCGCTCGGCGGTGGACTGGCCATCTTGCGACTATTGGCGCGAACTGGCCGTGCATGCGCCGCAGGCCAAAGTGGTGCTGACGGTGCGGGAGCCGCAGGGGTGGTTCACCAGCACGCAGAACACGATCTTCAGCCCGCTCAACACGTTCATGGCCGACGACCCTTCCCCGGTCGGGCAGATGATGCGCGCCATCGCCACCCGCCATTTCGGCGGGCCGCCGAACGACCGGGACCGGTGCATCGCCGGTTTCGAGCGGCACAATGCCGCGGTGCGGCAGGGCGCTCCCGCCGGGCGGCTGCTGGTGTTCGATGTCGCCGAGGGCTGGGCGCCGCTGTGCGGGTTCCTGGGCTGCGCGGTGCCCGATGCGCCGTTCCCGGCGGTCAACTCGACCGGCGAATTCCGCCAGCACGCGGCGGAGATGATGGCGAGGCGGCCGGGCGCCCGCTGACCCGCCGCGGCCCGCGCATCATCGCGGGCCATCATGTTGCCGATCATTCAAGCCACTGCCGTCCATCGGCAGCGCCATCACGGGAACGAACGGCATGTGTCGCCGGTTCTGTGGCATGCGGCCGGGAGCGGCAATGGCAACGAGGATGGGCCGGCTGGCCCCTGAGCGGAAGGTGACGAGCATGTCCGGTACCACCCCATTCGCGCCTGTGCGCATGCAGGCCCAGGTGGCGCCGGTGGCGACGCCAGACCTGCAGCAGCTCATCACGCTCGCGGTCGCGGTGGTGATGGTGGCGGCGCTGTACCTCGCGCGCGAGGTGCTGGTGCCGATGACGCTGGCGGTGCTGCTGTCTTTCCTGCTGGCGCCGCTGGTGGGGCTGCTGCGGCGGCTGCGGCTGGGGCGGGTGCCCTCGGTCATTCTCGCGGTCCTGTTCGCGCTGGGCATCATCCTGACGATCGGCGGGCTGATCGGGACGCAGGTGGCGCAGCTCGCGACGAACTTCCCGAAATACGCGACGACGATCGAGAAGAAGGTGAGCGCGGCGCAGGATCTGACGATCGGGCGGCTGACCGTCCTTGCCGACCGGCTGGGGCGCCAGTTCGAACAGGCGAACAAGACCCGCGCGAAGAAAAAGACCCCTGCGCCGACGCCGCGGGGGCAAACGCAGGGCAAGCCCGCCGCGCCGCCGGCGAAGCCGACGCCGGTGGAGGTGCGCCAGGCGCCGCCTTCGCCGTTGCAGGTGTCCGAGCAGCTGGTGCGGCCCATTCTTTCGCCGCTTGCCACCGCCGGCATCGTGTTCGTCGTCGCCATCTTCATCCTGCTGCAGAAGGAGGATCTGCGCGACCGGATGATCCGGCTGTTCGGATCGAGCGACCTGCACCGCACCACCTTCGCGATCGACGACGGCGCGCACCGGCTGAGCCGGTATTTCCTGACCCAGCTCGCCATCAACACCGGGTTCGGCTGCGTCATCGGCATCGGGCTGTTCGCGATCGGCGTGCCGAGCCCGGTGCTGTGGGGCATTCTCGCGGCACTGTTGCGGTTCGTGCCCTATATCGGCTCGTTCATCTCCGGCGCCTTGCCCGCGGTGGTTGCCGCCGGCGTCGAGCCCGGCTGGTCCATGGCGATATGGACCGTCGTGCTGTTCGTGGTGGGCGAATCCTTCACCGGGCAGGTGGTGGAGCCGGTTCTGTACGGTCGCAACACCGGGCTTTCGCCGTTCGCGGTGATCATCGCCGCGATCTTCTGGAGCTGGCTGTGGGGGCCGATCGGGCTGATCCTGTCCACGCCGCTGACGGTGATCCTGGTCGGGCTCGGGCGGCATGTGAAGCGGCTCGAGTTCCTCGACGTTCTGCTGGGCGACCAGCCGGCGCTGACGCCGGTGGAGAGCTTCTACCAGCGCATCCTGGCGGGCGACGCGGACGAGGCGCAGGACCAGGCGGAGGCGCTGCTGAAGGAGTGTTCGCTCTCCACATACTACGACGAGGTCGCCATCAAGGGGTTGCAGCTCGCGGCGACGGATGTGGAGCGGGGGGTGATGAGCGCCGCCCAGCTGGAGCGGGTGCGGGAGGCGACGATGCTGGTGGTCGCCGAATTCGACGGGCGTGACGACAACGAACCGGACGGCGGAAAAGGCGACAAGGCGGATGGCGACGCCGAACCGCAGACGCCGGGCCGGCAGGAGCCGCTGCCGGACGATCTGCCGGACGCATGGCGCGGCGGGACGCCGGTGCTGTGCATCGCCGGGCGCGGTGCGCTGGACGGGGCGGGGGCGGCGATGCTCGCCCAGCTTCTGGGCAAGCACGGGCTCGGCGCGCGCATCGTCGGCAGCGAGGATGTCTCCCGCACGCGGATCGGCTCGCTCGACGCGGAATCCGCCGCGATCGTCTGCATCTGTTCGCTGGAGACTGCCAGCAGCCTGCCCTATCTGCGCTATCTGGTGCGGCGGCTGCGGCAGCGGGTGACGGACGCACCCGTCATCGTCGGGCTGTGGCCGCCCGACGATCCCGTTCTGGCCGACGACCGGCAGCGTGCGGTTGTCGCAGCCGACCGCTACGCGGGCACCCTGCGCGAGACGGTGCGGATGTGCCTGGAGGTGGCGCGCGAGTCGGAGCGGGCGGAGGCGCCGGCGGCGTGATGGCGTTTGTTCAACCGGCAGGGAGCTTCTGGCGCAGGTAGTGCCGATGCGCCTTCGCGCGGTTGCCGCAGGCGCTCATCGCGCACCAGCGGCGGTTGCCGCTCTTGCTGTCGTCGAGAAACAGCCAGAGGCATTTCTCGTTGGCGCAGCGGCGGATGCGGCCCGGCGGCGGCTGCGCGAGCAGATCGGCCGCCGACCAGATGACGCCGGCGAGCAGCAGCGGCAGGGCGGGTTCCACAGATGCCGCCTGCCACGCGTGCCCGGTGCCGGCCGGCACCAGCCGGGACCGTGACGGGGCGGCGGCGAGCGCCGCGTTCAGTTCTGCGAGGTCTTCCGCCCGCGGGGCCGTTTCTTCCGCCACGTTGCTGAACATCCGGTAGATCGCCTCACGCAGCGCGATGGCGGCGAGGAAGGCTTCGGCCGCTTCCGCGGGATGGCGGGTCCAGCGTGCACGGGCGGCTTCGAACAGGCCGTGGCTGATGCCGGTTTCGCGCCCGATCCACGCAAGAATGTCTTCGATCGTCTGCAATTCATCCGCCGGCCGGGGGGTGCCGCGCCAGGAGCGCGTGTCGGCGAAAGCGAAGCACAGATCGCGGGCGGGGGCGGGGATGGCGGAGTCCGTGATGCGGGGGGTGCGGGGCATCATGCGGACATAATAACCGGCAAGGGGGTTGACAAGCGCGCGCTGGTCATGGCGTATTATAACCTGAATACAGGTTATGTTGATCAGCAGAGCAGGAGGGTTTCATGGCATCCATGATCGACCACGTTTCCATCGGCGTGCAGGACATTGGGCGCGCGCGGCGGTTCTACGATGCGGCGTTCGCGCCGCTGGGCTACCACTGCCATCATTCCGATGTGGAATCGCTCGGTTATGGCGGCGGTGAGCCGGCATTCTGGATGAACCGTACTGCCCACCCGGTGCCCGCCGATCCGCGTTCCGGGCTGCATATCAGCTTCATCGCGCCGGACCGGTCCGCAGTGGACGAGTTCCATGCGGCTGCGCTGAAGGCGGGCGGACAGTGCAACGGCGCACCTGGGCTGCGGCCGGATTACGGGCCAGGCTACTATGCCGCCTTCGTCATCGATCCGGACGGTTACCGCATCGAGGCGCATCACGAAACGGCATGAGCGCGACGATGCCGGCGCATCGGGACATCGCGTGGGAGTGGCGGGATCGGGCGGGGTTGGAGCACCTGACCCTGGCGGCGGATGGTACGGAGATCAGGGCGGAAGGGCTGGTGGTGCTGGCGCTCGACGGGTCGGCAGTGCGGCTGCATCACACCACCGTCCATGATGCCCGCTGGCGCTTTCGCGAGGCGCATCTCGCCATGGAGCGCGGGGCGGAGCGGCGGGAGGTGCGGATCGTCCGGGCGGAGAACGGCGCCTGGACCATCGACGGGGTGGCGCGGCCCGATCTGGCCGGCTGCACCGGGATCGACATCATGGCCACCCCCTTCACCAACACGCCGGCCATCCTGGAGAAGCCTCTGCCGCCCGACGGGTCCCGCATTCTGCACGTGGCGTTCGTGCGGCTGCCCGATCTCGCGGTCGCGCCCGTGGAGCAGGAATACACACGGCTTGATCCCGCATCACCCCCGCATCTGTTCCGTTATACCAACAGAAAATCCGGATTCACGGCGGAGCTGACGGTCGATGATGACGGGATCGTCGTTGACTATCCCGGTTACTGGCGGCTGCGTGGCGGGGGGAGATAAGGCAGAGCCGCGACACCCGATGCTGTTCCGGCAGGCCGCCGGAGGTGCACGGGGCCTGCCGTAAAACCGTTTGCGAAAACGTTTGCGGCGATGATAGCCTCCGCCCCGAGGAAACGATCAAAGGGGGCGGAAACCGTGGCTGCAAGAGCCGCCCCGGTGACGATGCGGGATGTTTCGGCGATGGCCGGCGTGTCGATCTCCACCGTGTCGCACGTGCTCAACGGCACCCGCGCGGTGCCGGAGCCGACGCGGGCGCGTGTGCTCGAAGCGATTGACGCCATCGGCTACATGCCCAATGCGATTGCGCGCTCCCTGAAGCGGGCCGAGAGCAGGACGCTCGGCCTTCTCATCGGCGACATCGGCAATCCCTATTTCACCGACGTGGTGCATGCGCTGGAGGCGGGCGCGCGCAGCGCCGGATACACCATCGTTCTGAGCGACATCGGCGAGGACCCCGAGCGCGAGATGGCCGCGCTGCGGGCGCTGATCGGGCAGCGGGTGGGCGGGCTGATCCTCGCGCCCTCGGCCGTGGGCGGGGTGGCGGCGATCGCCTATGCGCGGCGGCACAAGGTGCCGGTGGTGCAGATCGACCGTGTGGCGGTGCCGGAGTGCGATTATGTGGTGGCGCGCAACAGCGCGGACATGCGCCGGCTGGTGCGGCATCTCGCCTCCCTGGGCCACCGGCGGATCGGGTTGCTGACCGGCGTTGCAGGGTTGAGCACCTCGCGCGAGCGGGCGACCGGCTACCGCGCCGGGCTGCGGGATGCCGGCCTGCCTGTCGATCCGACATTGATGATATCCGGGGATTTCCGGATGGAGCCGGCGCGGCAGGCGACGCACGCGCTGATGGAGCGTGCCGCACCGCCGACCGCGATCGTCGCCGGCAACAACCTGATGGCGCTTGGGGCGATGCGCGCCCTGCACGAGCGCGGCTGCCGGGTGCCGGCGGATGTGGCGCTCGCCTCGTTCGACGATTTCGAATGGGCGGACCTGTTCCAGCCGCGGCTGACCACCATCGCCCAGCCGTGCCGGCGGATCGGCGAGGTCGCGATGGAGCTGCTGCTGGCGCGCATCGCCGCGCCGGATGCGCCGCCGCGCGGGGTGCGGCTTGCCACCACGCTGCAGCACCGCGAATCCTGCGGCTGCGCGGCCGGGGCAGGGCCGATCCGATGAGCGCGATGCTGCTGCGGATGCGCGGGATCGAGAAGCGCTTCGGCGGCGTGCATGCGCTGCGGGGGGTGGATTTCGATCTGCGTGCCGGCGAGGTGCACGCGCTGCTGGGCGAGAACGGCGCGGGAAAGAGCACGCTGATGGGCATCCTCTCCGGCGCCGTCGCGCCCGACCGGGGAGAGGTTGCGATCGACGGCATGGCGGTGCGGTTCGCGAGCCCGCGCGAGGCGCAGGCCGCCGGGATCGCGATGATCCCGCAGGAGCTGGACCTGATCCCGGGGCTCGACATCGCCGCCAACCTGTTCCTGGGGCACGAGACGCTGACCGCGCTCGGCATGCTCGACAGCCGCTCCATGCTCCGTGCGGCGCGGGAGCGGCTGCGCGCGGCGGGGGTGGCGCTGGACGCGGCGCGGCCGGTGGCGGAACTGCGCATCGGCGAGCGGCAGCTTGTGGCGATCGCGAAGGCGCTGTCGGCGGCGGCGCGCATCCTGGTGATGGACGAGCCCACGGCCGCGCTGTCGGCGGCGGAGGCGGCGCATCTGTTCGGCGTGGTGCGGGAATTGAGCGGGCGCGGCGTGGGCGTGATCTACATCTCCCACCGGCTGGAGGAGGTCGCGCACGTGGCCGATCGCGTGACCGTGCTGCGCGACGGTGCGGTGGTGGGCGAAACCCGCGCGGATGCGCCGCAGGCCGAACTGGTGCGCCTGCTGGTGGGCCGCCGCTTCGAGGATCTGTTTCCGCCACGGGCACACGCCGTGGGGGACGAACTGCTGCGGCTCGATCACGCGCGCTTCATTCCGCGCGCCACCCGGGCCGGCTGGCGGGCACCGCGGGATGTGAGCCTTTCCGTGCGCGCGGGCGAGATCGTCGGCCTCGCGGGGCTGATGGGGGCGGGGCGGACGGAGCTGCTGTCCGCCTTGTATGGAGCCGGCCCACGCGGGCGGTGGGCGGGGCAGGTCTTCATCTCCGGCCGGCCAGCGCAGCTCGGCTCCATCGGTGCCGCCCGGCGCGCCGGGCTGGCGTTCGTGACGGACGACCGGCGTGGCAGCGGGCTCGTGCTCGGGCAGTCGGTGGGGTGGAACGTCGTGATGTCCACGCTGCGCCGGCTCACGCCGTTCGGGCTCGTCTCCCGCCCCGCGGAGGCCGCGGCAGTGGACCGGGCGATCGGCGCGTTCGACATCCGCCCGCGCCGGGCGGATGTGGCGGTGCGCACGCTTTCGGGCGGCAACCAGCAGAAGGTGGTGTTCGCGAAAGAGCTGCTGACCGAGCCGCGCCTGCTGCTGCTGGACGAGCCGACACGGGGCGTGGACGTGGGGGCGAAGAGCGAGATCTACCACCGGCTGCGCGCGCTCGCCGGCCAGGGGCTCGGCGTGCTCGTGGCATCGTCCGAACTACCAGAGCTGATCGGCCTGTGCGACCGCATCGTGGTGCTGCGCGGGGGCGCGAGCGTGGCCGAATTCGCAGGCGGCGTGGACGAGGCCGAATTGCAGGCGGCGAGCGCCGGCGAGGTGGAGGCAGCATGAGCGAGCAACTGGTGCATCCCGCGCCGGGGCGGGCGAAGCGGCGCAACCCGCTGGCCTATTTCGTGCGGTTCCAGAGCCTGATCGGGCTGGTGCTGGTGCTGGCCGGCGGGGTAGTGTTCTCGCCGCGCCGGCACGGGCAGATCCTGTTCCTCGCGCCGGACAACATCGGCAATATCATCCGGTCGATCTCGGAAACCGGGATCATAGCGCTCGGGATGACGTTCGTGATCATCTCCGCCGGGATCGATCTGTCGGTGGGGGCCATCCTCGGCCTGTCCAGCGTGCTCACTGCATCGCTGATGATCAACGCGGGCTGGGGGATCGTGCCCACGCTGGTCGCGGTGCTGGTGGCGGGCACGCTGTTCGGCACGATGCAGGGGGCGATCTCCACGCGGTTCGGGCTGCAGCCGTTCATCGTCACGCTCGCGGGCTTGCAGGCGGCGCGCGGGCTCGCGCTCGTCGCCTCGCACGACAATTTCATCAACATCTCCTACGGCCACGGCCCGGGGCTCGCCCCGCCGGCCTTCGGGGTGCTGGGGGACCGGCTGTTCCACAACATCTTCCCGGTCGCGGCCCTGGTGTTCCTCGCACTCGCCGTAGTGGCGGCGCTGGTGCTGAACACCACCCGCTTCGGCCGCTACATCTACGCCGTCGGCGGGAACGAGCGGGCGGCCCGGCTGTCCGGCATCCCGGTCGCGCGGGTGAAGATCGCGGTGTACGCCATCACCGGCCTCGCCTCCGCCGTCGCGGGGATCGTGCACGCCGGGCAGTTCAGCTTCGGCAGCCCGAATGACGGCGCGGGCTACGAGCTGACGGCGATCGCCGCCGTGGTGATCGGCGGGACGGACCTGTTCGGCGGATCGGGCAGCATGGTCGGCACCATCGCCGGCAGCATCATGCTCGGCGCGCTCGCCAACATCCTGCAGCTGAACGACGTGAGTGCCGCGATGCAGCTTCTGGCCACCGGGGCGATCATCGTTGCCGCCGCCGCACTGCAAAGCTTCGTCAGCCGCCGCGACCGAGAGGCGCTGCGCTGAGCATGACGGGAAACTGCAAGACAACAACAACGGGAAGAAGAACATCCATGCGATCACACGGGAAAACAAAGATGCTGACCGCGGCTTTGCCGGCACTGGCCCTTGCGGCGGCGGTGCCGTTCGCGGGCGGCGCGCCGGCCCATGCGGCCGGCAAGCCGATCGCCAAGGTATGCGGGCCGAAACACCACTACGTCATCGGCTTCTCGCAGGTCGATTTCACCGAGCCGTATCGCCAGCATGTCGATAACGAGATGCAGCAGCTCGTGAAGAAATATCCCCAGTTCAAGCTGGTGATCGCCGACGGGCAGGCAAGCGACAACACCCAGACCTCCCAGGTCGAGAACTTCATCACCCAGCGCGTGGATATGCTGTTCATCTCGCCCTATGAATCGGCACCGCTCACCCCCGTGGTCAGCCGCGCCTACAAGGCCGGCATCCCGGTAGTGGAGCTGGACCGCAAGACGCTCGGCAAGGACTACACGACGTTCGTCGGCGGCGACAATTTCCAGATCGCCAAGCAGGCCGGGGAATACGCCGCGAAAACACTGCTGCCGCAGGGCGGCGACATCGCTATCCTGGAAGGGCTGCCCAGCTCCTCCCCCGCGATCGAGCGGCTGAACGGGTTCAAGGCCGGCATCGCCGGCAACCCGAAACTGAAGGTCGTCGGCGTGCAGCCGGTGGACTGGATGGAAGACAAGGCCGTCACCGTGTTCTCGGCGATGCTGCAGGCCCACCCCGACATCAAGCTGGTCTACACCAGCAACGATCTGGCGGCGGCGGGCGCCTA
>DATKQI010000135.1:0-5975 GCA_035532755.1 Acetobacteraceae bacterium | reverse complement strand
GCGACGAACCGGCGCATCATGGGCGATCTGGTGCTGGGATGGCCGATGCGGGTGGTGGGGTGGTTCGCGACGGCGGTGATGGTGGTCGCGACCGTCGCTTTCCTGGTGCTGTAGCGCTAATCATCGTCGCTGCGCCGCACCAGCACCTCGCGCTTGCCCACGTGGTTGGCGGGGCCGACGATGCCTTCCTTCTCCATCTGCTCGATCAGCCGCGCGGCGCGATTGTAGCCGATCTGCAAATGGCGCTGGATGAAGCTGGTGCTGGCCTTGCCCTCCCGCGCCACCACCGCCACCGCCTGGTCGAACAGCCCCTTTTCGCCGTCGGATGCCCCGGCGATGCCGGACAGGGCTTGGGTGCCGTCGTCGTCCGGCGCTTCCGTCACCTCCTCCAGATAGGCGGGCTCGCCCTGCTCGCGCAGGAACTCCACCACCTCCTCCACCTCGCGGTCGGTCACGAACGGTCCGTGCACGCGGGTGATGCGCCCGCCGCCGACCATGTAGAGCATGTCGCCCTGGCCCAGGAGCTGTTCGGACCCCTGTTCGCCCAGGATGGTGCGGCTGTCGAACTTGCTGATCACCTGGAAGCTGATGCGGGTGGGAAAGTTCGCCTTGATGGTGCCGGTGATGACATCGACCGAGGGGCGCTGCGTCGCCATGATCACATGAATGCCGGCGGCGCGGGCCATCTGCGCGAGGCGCTGCACCGCGGCCTCGATCTCCTTGCCGGCGACCATCATCAGGTCCGCCATCTCGTCGATCACCACCACGATGAAGGGCAGCGGCTCCAGCGCCAGCGGCTGGTCCTCGAAGGTGGGGCGGCCGGTCTCGGCGTCAAAGCCGGTCTGCACCCGGCGGGTGACCACCTCGCCCTTGCTCCGCGCATCGGCCACGCGCTCGTTGTAGCCGCCGATGTTGCGCACGCCGAGCTGGCTCATCGCGCGGTAGCGGCGCTCCATCTCCCGCACCGTCCATTTCAGCGCGGTGACGGCCTTCGCCGGCTCGGTGACGACCGGGGCCATCAGGTGCGGGATGCCCTCGTACACCGACAGTTCCAGCATCTTCGGATCGATCATGATCAGCCGGCAATCCTCCGGCGAGAGCCGGTAGAGCAGGCTCAGGATCATCGCATTGATGCCCACCGACTTGCCCGAGCCGGTGGTGCCCGCGATCAGCAGATGCGGCATCCGCGCCAGATCGGCGATGATGGGCGCGCCGCCGATATCCTTGCCCAGGCTCAGCGCCAGCCGGGCCGGATGGCTCGCCCAGTCCGCGGCACCCAGCAGTTCGCTCAGGAACACCGTCTCGCGCTTCGCGTTCGGCACCTCGATGCCGATCACGTTGCGCCCCGGCACGGTCGCGATGCGCACGGCGGTGACGGAGAGGCTGCGGGCCACGTCGTCCGCCAGCCCGATCACGCGGGCGCTGCGGATGCCGGGGGCTGGCTCCAGCTCGTACAGCGTGACCACCGGGCCGGGGCGGATCTCCACGATGCTGCCCTGCACGCCATAATCGGATAGTACAGTTTCCAGCAGACGCGCGTTTGCCTGTAATGCATCGCTGCTGGGGCCCGTGGTGGGCCGGGAAGGTGCGGGTTTCAGCAGGGAGAGCGGCGGAAACCGCCAGCCGGCATCCGGCAACGGCAGGCTTTCCTGCCGCGCGGGCGCGGGCCGCCGCGCGGCGGGGCTGACGCGGGTGCGCGCGGGTTCGGCTGGTGCGGGTGGCGGCGCCACCCGTGGCGCGGCGCCCGCCAGCAACGGCTCGCGGCGGAAGGGTTCCGGTTCCACCATGTTTTCGGGCGGCTCGTCGTCCTCGGCATAAGCCTCGGCCGTGCGGCGCAGGCGGAGCCGGGCGAGCAGCGCGCGCCCCAGCCGGCGCAGCCCGCTTGCCGCATGCCGGCCGGGCCGTGCCGAAACGCGCGCCGCCACCGCCGCCCCCCGGCCGGCGGCCCGCCATTCCCCGGGGCTCAGCCCGAAGGCGAGCAACGCGAGACCGAGTGCGAGGATGGTGCCGAACAGCCAGGCGAGCCCGACCCCGAACGGGCCGAGCAGGCCGCTCGCCGTGGCCACCGATCCGCCCCACAGCGCCCGCCCAGCCGCACCGCCGAGCCCGGAGGCGGCCGGCCACAGCAGGGCATGCCCCGCCACCCGGATCGGCAGCGCCGTCAGCGCCGCGGCCAGGGCCGGCAGGGCGAGGAGCGTCGCCGCGATCCGCAGCGGCACGCTGCCCAGGCCCCTTCGCGCGCCCAGCCGCCAGCCCCAGGCCAGCAGCACCAGGGCCGGCAGCGCCCCGGCGATGCCGAAGCCCTGCAGCAGCAGATCCGCCAGCACCGCCCCGGCCGGGCCGGCCAGGTTGCGCACCGGCGCGCCGGAAGCCGTGTCGAACGAGGGGTCGTGCGCATGGTAGGACACCAGCGCCAGCAGCAGCGCGAGCCCGACGAGGCCGAGCGCGAGGCCGCCAAGCTCTGCCAGCCGCCGCCGGATCAGGCTGCGCAGCGCGGGGGAGACGAGGCGTCGGGCTTCGGCGATCGCAGCCATCTGATCTTCCATCACGTGTGGGCGCAGGCCGGGGCGGCGCTGCCGCCTCGACTCAACTATAACCCGGAACACGTTGATGAATGAAATGGAAAGGGCGGGGCTTTCGCCCCGCCCGTCCGGCCAGCCAAGCCGGCCAGTCGCGGTTCAGCCGAGCTGTTCGCCGTGCAGGACGATATCGAGCCCTTCCCGCTCCTGCTCCGCGTTCACCCGCAGGCCCATGACCGCGTCGATCACCTTGAGGATGATGAACGACATCACGCCCGAGTAGATCAGCGTGGTGGCGACGCCGATGGCCTGGATGCCGAGCTGGTGGAGGCCGCCCGGCATCTGCGGCTTCGCGGTGAAGGGGCCGTAGGAGAACACCCCCGTCAGCAGCGCGCCGACGATGCCGCCGATGCAGTGCACGCCGAAGCAGTCCAGGCTGTCGTCATAGCCGAACACGTGCTTCATGCTGGTCGCGGTGAAGAAGCAGATCACGCCCGCCGCCACGCCGATGACGATGGCCGGGCCAGGCAGCACGAAGCCCGAGGCGGGGGTGATGGCGACCAGCCCCGCCACCGCGCCCGAGGCGATGCCCAGCACGCTCGGCTTGCCCTTCGTGAGCCATTCCGTGAACATCCACCCCAACGCCGCCGCGGCGGTGGCGATCTGGGTGACGGCCATCGCCATGCCGGCGCGCGGGCCGGAGGTGACAGCGGAGCCGGCGTTGAACCCGAACCAGCCGACCCACAGCAGGCTCGCCCCGATCACCGCGTAGGCGACGTTGTAGGGGGACATGTTCTCGGTGCCGTAGCCGACGCGCTTGCCCAGCACCAGCGCGCTCACCAGCCCGGCGATGCCAGCGTTGATGTGCACGACGGTGCCGCCCGCGTAATCCTCCACGCCCAGCGCGCCGATCCAGCCGTTGGCGCTCCAGACCCAGTGCGCGATCGGGCTGTAGACCAGCAGCGACCACGCCACCATGAACACGCACATCGCCGAGAACTTCATCCGGTCGGCGAAGGCGCCCGCGATCAGGGCCGGGGTGATGATCGCGAACGTCATCTGGAACATCATGTAGACGGATTCGGGAATGGTGGGCGCGAGCGCGATGCCCTTGTCATAGCCGGGCCCGAACCCCGCGAGCATGACGCGGGAGAGATCGCCGATGTAGGGCGTGCCGTTGGTGAAGGCGAGGCTGTAGCCCGCCACCATCCAGGTGATGGTGACGAGGCAGGTGATGGCGAAGGATTGCATCAGCGTCGCCAGCACGTTCTTCTTGCGCACCATGCCGGCATAGAACAGCGCAAGGCCGGGGATGGTCATCATCAGAACGAGCGCGGTGCTGGTGAGCATCCAGGCGGTATCGCCGGAATCGATCTTGGGCGGCGCATCGGCGAAGGCGGGCAGCGACACGAACAGCGCCGGCAAGGACAGTGCCGCCAGGCTCCCGTATTTGCGGAGTCGGTTCATTCTCTTCTTCCCTGTTACAGCGCTTCCGCGTCGGTTTCGCCGGTGCGGATGCGCACCGCGCGTTCGATATCCATCACGAAGATCTTGCCGTCGCCGATCTTGCCGGTGTGGGCGGCCTTCACGATCGCCTCCACCACCTGCTCGGCGAGGTCCGCCGGGACCACCACCTCGATCTTCACCTTGGGCAGGAAGTTCACGTGGTATTCCGCCCCGCGATAGATTTCCGTCTGCCCCTTCTGCCGGCCAAACCCCTTCACCTCGGACACGGTGAGGCCCTGGACACCCAGCGGCGTCAGCGCCTCCCGGACATCGTCCAGCTTGAAGGGTTTGATGATGGCCATGATCAGCTTCATGTCGCCGTCCTCTTCCCGTTTCGCCGCCGCCATCGCGCCGACCGGGGCGGGCTACTCAAGAACCGTGCCGAAATTCACCGATCCGTGTCCGCCTTGCCGATTCCGGCCGGACCGCTCACACTCGCCTGTGGCAGAAACACAATCTGCACAAATTTCAGGCACTCATGACCTCGGTTCGCAGGCACGCGCGGCCGGATGGGCTGCCTGATTGTTGGGCGGTGCTGGATGGACGGGATGATGGCCGAGCGGAACGGAACGATGGCGGCGGATGTCTGCGTGGTGGGGGCCGGGCCGGTGGGCGGCGCGCTCGCCTGCCGGTTGGCGGCCGCCGGCGTCGCGACCGTGATTGTCGATCGGGCGAAGCTGCCACCGATGGAGCACCCGGATTTCGACGGGCGCGCCTACGCGATCTCCGCCGGCTCCCGCCCGCTGCTGGATGCGGCCAGGCTGTGGGGCGGGCTGCCGTTCCCGCCCTGCCCCATTCTCGATATCCGCGTCTCCGACGGACGGGTGGGGCGGGCAGCCTCGAAACTGTTCCTGCATTTCGACTATCGGGAAGCCGGTGGAGACGCGGCCGAAGCAGGGCCGTTCGGCTGGATCATCGAGGCGCGGGCGCTGCGGATGGCGCTGAACCGCCGGCTGCATGAATTGCCGGCGCTGTCGGTGTTCGCCCCGGCCGATATCTCGCTCACCCGCACCGAAGCCGGTGCACGGGTGCAGATAGCCGGTGGCCCGGCGATCGACTGCCGGCTGGTCGTGGCGGCCGACGGGCGCGGCAGCCGGTTGCGGCAGGAGGCCGGCATCCCGGTGACGCGGCTGCCCTATCGCCAGAGCGGCGTGGTCTGCGCCATCGGCCACGAGCACCCGCATCGCAATGTCGCGCTGGAGCATTTCCTGCCCGGCGGCCCGTTCGCCCAGCTTCCGATGAGCGGTACCGAGACCGCGCCCCATGTCTCCGCGATCGTGTTCACCGACCGCAGCGCGCTCGCCGAGCGGCTGATGAGCCTGGACGATGCAGGTTTCACCCGCGAGGTCGCCCGACGGCTGGGGGGGCATCTGGGCGCCATCCGCCTGCTCGGCCGGCGCTGGTGCTATCCGCTGTCGGCCCAGTATGCCGCGCGATATGCCGATACGCGGCTGGCGCTGGTGGGCGATTCCGCGCACGCCATCCACCCGATCGCGGGCCAGGGGCTGAACCTCGGGCTTCGGGACGCCGAAGCGCTGGCGGGGCTGGTCCTGGAGGCAGCGGGGCACGGCCAGGATGTCGGCTCGCCGGCCTTGCTGACGCGCTACCAGCGCCGGCGCCGGCCGGCGAACCTGCTGATGCTGGGCGCGACCGACACGCTCGACCGGCTGTTCAGCACCGACGACCGGCGCGTGCGAGCCATCCGCGACATCGGCATCGCCGCCGTGCACCGGATGCCGCGGCTGAAGCGGATGTTCATGCGGCAGGCGATGGGGCTGTAGCCGCCGTCCTATTTCCCGCGCCTGCCCTTGCGAACCGCGCCGAGCTGGATCGCCAGCGCGCGCAGGTAGCGCTGCTGCCGGTCGCGCTGGGCGGAGGGCAGGCTCAGCCGCTCGGCGGCAACACCCTGCACCAGGGCGATTTCCTGGAGATGGCGGGCGGGGTCGAGCG
>DATKQI010000134.1:0-6709 GCA_035532755.1 Acetobacteraceae bacterium | reverse complement strand
CCAGCGCCGCGAGCATCGCCGCGCGCGCCGCGGGGCGCAGCGGCTCGGTCGCGTTGGCGTCCAGATAGATCATGAATCGTGACGGATCATAGGGTTGGCGAGTTCGTCGTCGCCCGCTGCTCGCTCGCTGGCCGCGCCAAGCCAGCCACGCGCGTCTCAAGCTCCGCCAGTTCGGACCGCAAGCCCTCGATATCGCGCAGCAGCGGGTCGATCATGCCGTCGCACGGAGTGCCGTAGGCGTCGAACTCCACCTTCTTCCGCCGCCGCTCCACCGGGCGGGCGGGCACGCCCACCACCGTCGTGCCGGCCGGCACCGGCTCGATGACCACCGCATTCGCTCCGACACGCGCCCCGTCGCCGATGGTGATGGCCCCCAGGATCTTCGCTCCGGCCCCCACGATCACATTGCTGCCGACCGTCGGGTGGCGCTTGCCGTGGGAGAGGCTGGTGCCGCCCAATGTCACCTGGTGATACAGATAGACATCGTCGCCGATCTCCGCGGTCTCGCCGATGACCACGCCCATGCCGTGGTCGATCACCAGCCGCCGGCCGATGATCGCCCCAGGATGAATCTCGATTCCGGTAAGCCAGCGCCCCAGATGGGAGATCATGCGTGCCGGCAGACGCAGGCCGAGGCGCCAGAATGCGTGCGCCAGGCGGTGCCACATGATGGCATGCAACCCTGGATAGCACAGCAGAACCTCAAGGGTGGAGCGCGCGGCGGGATCACGCTCGCGATAGGTCCGGACGCTCTCCCGTAGAAACATGAAGGCCATGCGACAATTCCATTATGCCAAGCGGTGCACCCGACCTATATTCCGCGCGCCACGGGATCATGAGCCATCCCGAGGATCGACGCCCGACGCAACGCCCGAGACAGGCCGAGCAGGACCGCCCGATACGCCGATTTGACCTTGCCGGACACTTGGGTATGCCGGCGATCCAGTCAATAACGCGCGCGTGAGTTGAATGCGCGCTTGTGGCCAGGGCCTTCTGCGCAGCTTGCGGGGCGCGCCTGTCGGAGGAGGGATCGGCGAGAGGCCGAGGGTGTCGAGGGGGGCTCGGAACACGAATTTGGCTCCCGCGCCAGAAATTCCTGGTGCGGGCCGGATACGACAGAACGGGTTATGAAATACCATGCCTGAGGTGATGTTTGCAGGGCCGGATGGCCGCCTTGAGGGTCGTTACCACCACAGCAAGGAGACCGGGGCGCCCCTGGCCCTGGTGCTGCATCCGCACCCGCTGCACGGCGGCACGATGAACAACCGGATCACCTATGCGATGTTCCAGGCATTCCAGCGCCTGGGCTTCTCGGTGATGCGGTTCAACTTCCGCGGCGTCGGCCGCAGCCAGGGCCGCTATGATGGCGGCATCGGCGAAATCAGCGATGCCGCGGGCGCGCTCGACTGGATGCAGGCGGTGAATCCGAATTCCGGCGGGCTGTGGATCGCCGGCTACTCGTTCGGCGCCTTCGTCAGCATGCAGTTGCTGATGCGCCGGCCGGAAGTGTCCGGCTGGATCAGCGTGGCGCCGCCCGCAAACCATTACGATTTCGGCTTTCTGGCCCCCTGCCCCTGCGGCGGGCTGATGCTGACCGGTGATGCCGACGAGCTGGTGCCCGAGCCCGCGGTGCGCAAGCTGGTGGACAAGCTGAACACCCAGAAGGGCGTCAGCATCGACTATCGGGTCGTGCCCGGCGCGGACCATGTGTTCGCCAGCCACGCCGATCATGTGGTCGAAGCATTGGAAGACTACGTTTCCAAGACCATGGCCCGCCGCCAGATGGCGCTGGCCGCCGACTGAACGAACGCCCGGCGCTGCGCGGCGCCGGGTTCGCCCCCCTTATCTCCGGCAATGAACATGGCGAAACCGCCCCATCCCGCAACGCTTGCGGCACAGGCTCTCGGCTGGGTGGACGATGCCACCCGCGCCGTGATCCCGGCCATCCACCCGTCCACCACGTACTTGCGGGACCCGGACAACCAGTACCGCTCCGGCCGCGTCTATGGCCGCGCCGACAACCCGACCTATGATCAGGCGGAGGCACTGCTCGCTCAGCTGGAAGGCGGGGCGGAGGCAAGCCTGTTCGCCTCCGGCATGGCCGCCGCCACCGCGGTGTTCATGGCCCTCGCCCCCGGGGACCATGTGGTGGTGCCGAGCGTGATGTACTGGTCGCTCCGCAACTGGCTGCTCGGCCCCGCAACCGCCTGGGGCATCCAGGTCTCGGTGGTGGACACCACCCGGCCGGCGGAGGTGCAGGCGGCCCTGCGCCCGGGCCAGACCAGGCTTCTCTGGCTTGAAACGCCTGGCAATCCTTTGTGGGATATCAGCGATATTTCGGCACTTTCCGCCATGGCGCACAAGGCAGGCGCGCAGGTGGCGGTGGATTCCACGGTGGCCACCCCGGTGCTGACGCGGCCGCTGGAGCTGGGCGCGGATATCGTGATGCACGCTGCCACCAAATACCTGAACGGCCATTCCGATGTCGTGGCCGGCGCTCTGGTCTGCCGCGCGGCCGATGCGTTCTGGGGCCGGATCAAGGCAGTGCGCGTGCAGCATGGCGGCATCCTGGGGCCGTTCGAGGCATGGCTGCTGCTGCGCGGCATGCGCACGCTGTTCGTGCGCGTGCCCGCCATGTGCCGCTCCGCCTCCGCCATCGCCGCGCATTTCGAACGGCACGACCATGTTGCCCAGGTGCTCTATCCCGGCCTGATCGATTTTCCCGGCCATGCCATCGCCGCACGGCAGATGCAGGGCGGCTTCGGCGCCATGCTGTCGCTGCGCGTGGCCGGCGGAGCGGCGCACGCGGTTGCCACCGCCGCCGGCGTGAAATTATGGAAGCGCGCCACCTCCCTCGGCGGTGTGGAAAGCCTGATCGAGCATCGCGCGAGCATCGAGGGCGCGAACAGCCCGGTACCGCCCGACCTGTTGCGCCTGTCGGTCGGGATCGAGGATACGGGCGATCTCATCGCCGATCTCGAACACGCACTCGCTGGCGGCGCCTAACGGCCGTCCTGCCCACCATCATGGGGTCGTGATCCTGCCCCCGCGCAACGGCCGCGGCGCTCCGGTGGTGGCCGGAAAGCTGATCGGCAACCCTGCCTCGGTGCGCGCAGCCAGGAAGGCGAAGCATTGCGCCTCCAGCGCATCGCCATCCCAGCCCACCGCCTCCACCGGATCGACAGGTGCGGCCAGGGCCGCCCGCAGCCCGGCCATGATCGCGGGATTCCGCCGGCCACCGCCGCAGACGAGCCAGCGCAGAGGCGGGGCCGGCAATGCCGCCGCCCCGACCGCGGCTGCGGTGAAGGCGGCCAGGGTCGCCGCCCCGTCGGCTGGCGACAATCCTTCCATCTCCATGAGCACCTGAATAAAATACTGTCGATCAAGAGATTTAGCGCCTGTTTTTGAGAAATACGGGTCGGCCATCCATTCCGCGAGATGCGGGATGCTTACCCGCCCCGCCGCCGCCAGACGACCGCCCTCGTCAAAAGCCATCCCGGTGTGGCGCGATACCCAGTCATCCAGCAGAGCGTTGCCGGGGCCGGTGTCGAAAGCGGCGATTTCGCCGCCGGCACCGATCCATGTCAGGTTCGCCACCCCGCCGACATTCAGCACGGCCAGCGGCGCGGGCATTCCAACGGCCAGTGCCGCGTGGAACACCGGCACCAGCGGCGCGCCCTGTCCGCCCGCCGCTACGTCCGCGCTGCGGAAATCATGCACGACCGGCAGGCCGGTGGCGCGGGCCAGCAGCGCCGCGTCTCCCACCTGCCACGTCCGCCCGTGGTCGGGGTCGTGCAGGATCGTCTGGCCGTGGAACCCGATCAGGTCGGCCGGGCGGCCGATCGCCGCCACCGCCTCCACATGCCGCCGCGTCAGCCGCGCCACCGCATCCGCCAGGAACGGATCGTCGGCAGCCAACGTGGGCGCCAGATCGAGCAGCCGGCGGAGGTCGGCCCGCAGTGCCGGATCGTAGGGCAGCGTGACCGCCGGCCCGGCCTGCCCGACGCGCACCCCGTCCGTCTCGATCCACGCGGCATCGACCCCGTCGAGGGAGGTCCCGCTCATCAGCCCGATCACGCGCCGCATTCCCCCTCCTCCCCGCCTATGCTAGCCAACCCGCCCTGCCAACCGGACGGACCCGAGGCCATGGCGCTCACCGATTTCCTGCACGAGGCGAAAACCCGCGGCTTCGTGTTCCAGTGCACCGACGAGGAAGCACTCGATGCGGCGCTGCGCACCGGCCCGCTCTCGGCCTATATCGGGTTCGACTGCACGGCGGACAGCCTGCACGTGGGCAGCCTCGTCCAGATCATGCTGCTGCGCTTGTTCCAGCGCCACGGCCACCGGCCGGTGGTGCTGATGGGTGGCGGCACCACGCGGATCGGCGATCCTTCGGGCAAGGATGAATCCCGCAAGCTGCTGAGCGATGCGGAAATCACCGCCAACATGGCCGGCATCCGCCGCGTGTTCGACCCTTTCATCCGCTTCGGCACGGCTCCGTCGGATGCGCTGATGGCGAACAACGCGGACTGGCTGGACGCGCTGGGCTACATCCCGCTGCTGCGCGATGTCGGCACCGAATTCACCGTCAACCGCATGCTGGGGTTCGATTCGGTGCGGCTGCGGCTGGAGCGGGAGCAGCCGCTCACCTTCCTCGAATTCAACTACATGATCCTGCAAAGCTATGATTTCAGGGAGTTGTTCCGCCGCCACGGTGTGCGGTTGCAGATGGGCGGATCCGACCAGTGGGGCAACATTGTCTCCGGCGTCGATCTCGTTCGCCGCACCGACGGCGGGGCCGTGTTCGGGCTGACCACGCCGCTGATCACCACCGCTTCGGGCGCGAAGATGGGCAAGACCGCGAAGGGCGCGGTGTGGCTGACGTCCGCCCGGATGAGCGCATACGATTACTGGCAGTTCTGGCGCAACACCGAGGATGCGGACATCCCCCGCTTCCTGCGCCTGTTCACCGACCTGCCGATGGACGAGATCGGCCGGCTCGCGCGGCTGGAAGGGGCCGAGGCCAACGAGGCGAAGAAGATCCTGGCGACCGAGGCGACCGCGCTCGCCCACGGCCGCGCCGGGGCCGAGGCCGCCGCGGAGACCGCCCGCAGCACCTTCGAGGATGGCGAGGCCGCCGGCACCCTGCCCGCGATCATGGTGCCCGCCGCCGACCTTGCCGCCGGCATCCCGGCCTTCCGGCTGCTGGTGCAGGCCGGGCTCGCCGCCAGCAACGGCGAGGCGCGACGGCTGATCCGCGGCGGCGGGGCGCGCGTGAACGATGCGCCGATCAGCGACGAGGCGCATGCGGTGTCGGCCGCCGACGTGCGGGACGGGGCGGTGAAGCTGTCCGCTGGGCGCAAGCAGCATCGGCTGGTCCGGCCCGGTTGACGCCACTTGGCTAAGCCTGCGCGATCGCCTCGTGATGGCGGATCACTTCCCTGATGATGAACGCCAGGAACTTCTCCGCGAATGCCGGATCGAGCCGGGCGGATTCCGCCAGCGCCCGCAGCCGCGCGATCTGGCGCGACTCCCGCGCCGGATCGGCCGGCGGCAGGCTGTGTTTCGCCTTCAGCACGCCGACCCGCTGGGTGCATTTGAACCGCTCGGCGAGCAGGTGGATCAGCGCGGCGTCGATGTTGTCGATGCTGCCGCGCAAATCCGCCAGTTCCGGCTGGAAGGATTCGCCCTGCACGTCCATGGCCTGCCGCTGATCGTCCACCCGGCTCACTCCATCCGCATTTCGCTGCGGCCCACCATGTCGCAGGACCGCCCCGCCCTCAAGGCCGGCCCGTTCATCCTGCGCGCTCCATTTGCAGCCATCCGGCGCCCATCCCGCCGACCACGAGCAGCAACGCCGCGAACGGCAGGATGGCGACCGCCGGCAGCGCGAACCCCATCGCGAGGCCGGTGACGATGGCACTCGCCAGATAAGCGGTGAACGCCGCGATCTGCCGCCACGTCCGCCCGGCCAGCCGCATGGGGCCGGGCGCGGCCACGGCATTCGCGCAATCGGTGACGATGTTCGTAAGCGTGCTGGTGAACACGATGGTCGAGACGCCGGGCACGTTCAGGTGGCGGGCGGCGGCCCCTTGAAGCCCCATGGCGACGGCCGCCAGCAGGATCAGCACATAGAGCGATGCGGCGGAGTACGGCGCACCGCCGGCCACCCAGACGAGCGCGAACGCGCCGAGCAGTGCCGTCTCGCCCGCCAGCACCCGGAACGCCCCATGGCGGCGAACCGCCTCCGCATGCCTGAACACGGCCGCCGCCACGGCCACGCCGGCCACGTAGCCGAGGAACGCGGCGATCGAATGCGCGGCCGCGGAAAGATGGCCCTGCCCGAGCGCGAGACCGAACAGGATGGTGTTGCCGCTCATCGCCGAGGTGAACACGTGGCCGAGCTTGAGAAAGCTGAGCGAATCCATGGTCCCGGCCACGACCGAGAGCAGCAGAAGCCCCGGGCCCGCGCCGCCGAAAACCCGGTCTGATGGAACGGCATCGTGCATGGGCCACCCGCCACCGCGTGAAGTGATGAAACCGCCGCGGAACGCCCGGCAGACCGCTCGATTGCCCCGGCGCCCGCGCCACCCATATCATCCATTCCCAAATCCTGACGTGATCGGATGCTGCCATGGCCCATGATTTCGACCTGTTCGTGATCGGCGGAGGTTCCGCCGGGGTGCGCTGCGGGCGCATCGCCGCGGGG
>DATKQI010000133.1:0-9581 GCA_035532755.1 Acetobacteraceae bacterium | reverse complement strand
TCGAGCCCGGCGTCGGCCACGGCCTGGCCGACCTCGGTCAGCCGCCGGCCGAATGTCGCCCAGTCGGCGGCGGCCAATACGGGCCGCTGCGAGAGCGGCCGGTTGCGGTCGCCATGAATGGCGTTCGAGGTCTCGGCGATGATCAGGACGCCGCAGCCCATCGCCTTCAACAGCCCCAGATGGTCCTGGATCGCCGCGATTTCCTCGGTCGCCGTCTGCACGAGCAGGTTCGCCGAATACCAGCCCGAGACAAGGGCGAGCCCGCTGGGCGTGAGCGCGGGGCGCAGGGCGGGGGCGGTGCGGGGGAATTTGTGGCCGAGTTCGATGCCGGTGAAGCCCGCCGCGCGCGCCTCGCGCAGGCAGGTCTCCAGGCTGGTGGCGGCCCCCAGTTCGCGCAGATCGTCGTTCGACCAGGCGATCGGGTTGGTGCCAAGGCGGACGCGGTCCATCGATTCATTCTCCCAGATGCTGTCGGGCGCGGTTGCTGTCATAGGCGGCGCGGGCGGCACGGACCTCGGGGCGGGCGGAAACCTCCGGCACCGCCACGTCCCACCAGTGCCCGCCGGCTTCGGTGGCGGCGGCGGGATCGGTGTCGATCACGACAACGCTCGTGCGCGGCGCGGCGAAGGCGCGGGCCAGCGCGGCTTCGAGATCGGCGAGGCTCGCGGCCTTCTCGGCGATCGCGCCCAGGCTTTCGGCATGGGCGCGGAAATCCACCGCGGGCAGCGTTTCATGCTTCGCGGTGGCGAGCAGGTTGTTGAAGCTCGCCCCGCCGGTCGCGCGCTGCAAGCGGTCGATGCAGCCGAAGCCGCCGTTGTCCAGCACCACGATGACCAGCTTCAGCCCGAGCATCACCGAGGTCGCGATTTCGGAGTTCATCATCAGGTAGCTGCCGTCGCCCAGCATCACGACCACCGGCCGCGACGGATCGGCGAGCTTCACGCCGAGCGCGCCGGCGATCTCGTAGCCCATGGTGGAATAGCCGTATTCCAGGTGATAGCCGCCGGGGCGCTGCGTGCGCCAGACCTTGTGCAGCTCGCCCGGCAGGCCGCCGGCCGCGGCGACGACGACGGTTTCGGGGGCGGCCGTGCGCAGCACTGCGCCGATCACCTGCGCATCCGACGGGCGGGCGGCGTTGCCGGGGGCGAGGGCGGCGTCCACCGCCCGATGCCAGCCGGCCGCATCGGCCGTGCGCTGCGTGGTCCAGGCCGACGGCGCGCGCCAGCCGGCCAGGGCCGCATCCAGAGCTTCAAGCCCGGTCCGCGCATCCGCCACCAGCATCTGCGCGGCGTGCTTGCCGGCGTCGAAGGGCTGCACGTTCAGCCCGACCAGCCTGCGGCCGGGGGCGGCGAACAACGACCAGCTTCCGGTGGTGAAATCCTGCAGCCGTGTGCCGACGGCCAGGATCACATCGGCCGCGGTGGCCGCGTCGTTAGCGGCGCTGCTGCCGGTCACGCCGATGGAGCCCAGATTCAGCGGCGCATCGAACGGCACAGCGCCCTTGCCAGCCTGCGTTTCCGCAAATGGGACGCCATGCGCCTCGGCGAAGCGGCGTAGTGCGCTGCCGGCGCCGGAATACGGCACACCGCCGCCGGCCACGATCAGCGGCGCCTGTGCCGCCCGCAGCAAGGCTACCGCCGCCGCCAGCTCCACAGGGTCGGGTGGGGCGCGGCGGATGCGGTGGAGGCGGGGCGCGAAGAAATCCTCCGGCCAGTCGAAAGCCTCCGCCTGCACGTCCTGGCACAAGGCAAGCGTGACCGGGCCGCACATCGCCGGGTCGGTCAGGACCGACAGCGCGCGCGGCAGGGCGGTGAGGATCTGTTCGGGCCGGGCGATGCGGTCGAAATAGCGGGAGACCGGGCGGAAGCAGTCGTTGGCGGACACCGTGCCGTCCGCGAAATCCTCCACCTGCTGCAGCACCGGATCGGGGCGGCGGGAGGCGAACACGTCCCCCGGCAGCAGCAGCACCGGCAGGCGGTTGACATGGGCGAGTGCCGCGGCGGTGACCATGTTGGTGGCGCCCGGCCCGATGGAGGTGGTGCAAGCCATCATCCGCCGCCGCGCGGAGGCCTTGGCGAAGGCGATGGCGGCGTGGGCCATCGCCTGCTCGTTATGCGCGCGGAAGGTGGGCAGCACGTCCTGCGCCTGCTGCAATGCCTCGCCCATGCCGGCGACGTTGCCGTGGCCGAAGATGGCCCACACGCCCGCGAACAGCGGAACCTGCGTCCCGTCGATCTCGGTGTGCTGCGCGGCAAGATAGCGCACCAGCGCCTGCGCCATCGTCAGCCGGGTCGTGCCCATCGCTTCCCTCCCTGCGTTCGCCGTCAGCCGGCGGCGCGTATGCGGTGCCAGAACGCCGCGAGACGCCCGAACCGAGCCGCCATGTCCGCAATCGCCGCCCCGTCGTCGATCCGGCCGGCGAGCCATGCCTCGGCCGCTTCGGCGAAGATGGTACGCCCGATCGCAAAGCCGCGCACCAGCGGGCATGTCGCCGCCTCGGCCATCGCCGTTTCCAGCGCCTCTTCGGGTGCTTCCAGGCCCAGCAGCAATATGCCGCGGCAATAGGGATCCGCCTCGGCGATGGTGGCGCCGACCGCGCGCCACGCCGTTGCGCCGGGCTGGGGTTCGAGCTTCCACCAGTCGGGCTTCAGGCCGGCCCGGTACAGCCGGCCGAGGATGGCGGCGGCCGTGGTGTCGGCGAGCGCGCCGTGGCGGCTCGCGATGATCTCCACCAGCAGTTCCCGCCCAGCCAGCCGGCAGGCTTCCTGCAACGCCAGCAGCTTTTCGTCCTGGGCGGCAGTCAGTGCCGGGTCGTCGTCCGGGTGGGTGAAGCACAGCACCTTGGCCACATGCGTGACCGGCCATTCCAGCAGGTGCCCGGCCATGTCCCGCCCCTGCTCGAAGGCGAGCGGGCGGGAGCCGGGGCGTTCCGCCGGGCGGGCGATCCACAGCCCGGCGCGTTCGGCGTCGAACAACGCGGACCGGCCGAGCCGCCCGTCCAGCAGCATGCCGTAGCCCGGCCGACCGGCGCCGACCCGGGCGGCAGCTGTCACCGCCAGACGCTTGAACGCGCCGATGCGCGACGGTTCGGCGTTCAGGCGTGCGGCCATCTCCTCCAGTTGAAGGCGATGGTCGATCGCGAGCGCGCACAGGCTCGGGTAATCGCCGCGACGGGTGGTGGCGCGGTGGATGTGCGCCAGGGCAGGATCGAGCCGCAGCGCGTGATGGCGGCTGCCTTGGGTGAGGAAATGCTGCAGCTCCGGCCAGGTGGGGTACTCCGGCGAACAGAGCAGGCGGGAGACCGCGAAGGCGCCGCAGGCATTGGCCCAGGTGCAGCATGTCTCCAGCGCCTCGCCGCGCAGCCAGCCGCGCAGGAAGCCGGCCATGAAGGCATCGCCGGCGCCGAGCACGTTATAGACCTCGATGGGGAAGCCCGCACCGCGCACTCCGTCGTCAAGCGAATCCGGGATCGGCCCGGGAAACACGACGCAGCCCATCGGGCCGCGCTTCAGCACGATCGTGGCGGCCGACAGCGTGCGGATGCGGCGCAACGCCGCCGGCGTGTCGGTGCTGCCGCCGGCGATCGAGATTTCCTCCTCCGTGCCGACGATCAGGTCGCAATCCGGCAGCAGCGTTTGCAGATGGCGGGAGATGCGGTCGTTCTCGATGAAGCGCTCCTCGCCCGCGCCATGGCCGGCAAGGCCCCACAGGTTCGGGCGGTAGTCGATGTCGAGGATCACGCGGCGGCCGGCGGCGCACGCGGCGGCCACCGCGGCACGGCTGCCGGCGTCCACCACGGGCGTGCTGAGATGCGTGCCGCTGATCAGCAGCGCCCCGGCGCGGGCGATCAGCGCGGCATCGATCGCCTCCGGCCCCAGCGCCATGTCCGCGCAGTTCTCGCGGTAGAAGATCAGCGGAAAACGGGAATCGTCCTGCACCGCCAGCAGCACGAGCGCGGTCAGCCGCACCGGGTCGGTCGTCACGCCCGTTGTGTCCACCCCCTCGCGCGCCAGTTGCTCGCGGATGAAGCGGCCCATGTGCTCGTCGCCCACGCGGGTGATGACGGCGGTGCGCAGGCCAAGCCGTGCGCCGCCGATCGCGATGTTGGTCGGGCAGCCGCCGACCGCCTTGGCGAAGCTGCCGATATCCTCAAGCCGCCCGCCGACCTGCTGGCCATACAGATCGACCGAGGACCGGCCGAGCGTGACGAGATCGAGCGCGGGCTCCGCCATGTCATCCTCCCGTCGCGCTGCGCCGGCTTGCGGGACGACGGCCCGGCGGCGTTGTGGCATGCTTCGGCCGTTGCCGGCCGGTCTGGCGCAGGATAAAATACCAGTTCCAGATTGCGGTCAAATCAGAATATTTATTCCATCGGAGGGAACCTATGCTCAACATCGCGGTGCTCGGCGCGGGACGGATCGGCCAGATCCATGCGCGCAACGTCGCCCGCCACGGCAGCGCGCGGTTGGCCGGTGTTACGGATGTGAACGAGGCGGCGGCACGGGCGCTCTCCGGCGCGCTGGGCTGCGAGCCGATCAGCCTTGATCAGGCTTTGGCGGCGGATGCGGTGATCATCGGCACGCCCACGCCCACCCATGCGGGCTTCATCGAGCAGGCCGCTGCCGCCGGCAAGCCGGTGTTCTGCGAGAAGCCGATCGATTTGTCGGCCGCGCGCGTGCGCGAATGCCTCGCGGCCGTGGAACGAGCCGGTATCCCGCTGATGGTGGGCTTCAACCGCCGGTTCGATCCGCATTTCGCAGCCCTCCAGGCCGCCCTGGCGCAGGGGGAGATCGGTGCGCTCGAAATCCTCACCATCCTCAGCCGCGATCCCGCACCGCCGCCGCCGGCCTATGTGCGGGATTCGGGCGGCATCTTCCGCGACATGATGATCCACGATCTGGACATGGCCCGCTTCCTGATGGGAGAGGACCCGGTGGAGGTGTACGCCGCCGCCGCCGTGCGCGTCGATCCGGCGATCGGCGAGGCCGGGGATTTCGACACCGCGCTCGTTACGTTGAAGACCTCGCGCGGCACGCTGTGCCAGATCTCCAACTCCCGCCGCGCCACCTATGGCTACGACCAGCGGATCGAGGCGCATGGCGCGAAGGGGCTGCTGCGCGTGGGCAACCTGCGCCAGACCGAACTGGAGCGCGCGGGCAGGCAGGGCTTCACCGTGGAGCCGGCCCTGCCGTTCTTCCTGGAGCGCTACGATGCGGCCTATCGCGCCGAGCTGGACGCCTTCATCCGCATGGTCACCGCCGGCACGCCGCCCAATCCGAGCGGGGCGGACGGGCTGAAGGCGCTGCTGCTGGCGGACGCCGCGACGGAATCGGCGCGCACCGGCAAGCCGGTGGCCGTGGCGCTCGGCGCATGATGGCGGCGGGGACGATGCAGGGAGAGAGCTGCGGTGTTCGACAACACGAAGAAGTATCGCCGCACGGGCGGCCCTGGCGGGGCCGAGGGCAAGACCGCCTTCAACCAGACCATCGAACTCAAGGCGGCGGGCTACCAGCATTCCGATGAAGATTTCGCGGCATGTGCGGCGCTTTCGGTTCTCTGGCTCGCGCTTCGCGACGGCGCGATCAGGGGGGACAGCGGCGAAATCCTGCGTGCCGGCGGCCTGAAGCTCGGCGGAGCGGAGCGGATGAACATGCTGCGGAAGGCCATCAAATCCGCCGGGCACTTGCAGGAGATCGGGGAAGTTCAGGAGTCGATGGCCCGGAGCAACGGCTTCAGCAAGGATGACCAGATATTCGGCCAGATCTGGGTGATCGGCGCGGCCTGCGGCCTAACGGTCCAGCAGGTGGCAACGGTGCCGAGTGCCGATATGGCGACCGTGATGACACAGACATTGCCCCACGGTGCCTACGTGCTGGATTACGAGACCGGCAAGGCGTACTCGCACACCATCGCCTGCTATTCCAGCCAGAACAGCTTTTACATATTCGACCCCAACTGCGGGGAGATGCGATGCGCGCGGGAGAAAGCCTACAAGATGTGGGCGGCCTATTGGGAAGACGTCGGTGAGCTGGGCGATGTCGTCAGTGATGTTCGGGTGATGATCGCCCTCGGCAACCGCAAGGGCGCATTGATCCGTGCTCAGGCGCACCAGCCGATGCCCGATGATTTTCGCCGCCCGCTGGCCGAAATGGTCAAGCGCGCGCTGCTCGCGTAGGGGGGTCGCTGCCGGTCAGCCGCCGCGCGCCTTCGCCGTCGCCACGGCCAGCGTCATCGCCAGGGCGAGGCTCGCGGCCAGCGAGCGGAAGGCGCCGCAATCGGCTTCGGCCACTTCAAGCCACACCGACGCGAAGGGCGTGAGCGGGCTGAAGGCGGAATCGGTGATGGCCACTACCGGTACGCCGCGCCGGGCGAGTGCGGCGGCAGTCTCGATCGTGCCGGGCGTGTAGGGCGTGAAGCTGATCACCAGCAACGCATCCTGCGGGCCGACGGCCCCGGCCTGCTCGGGCATGAGGCTGCCGACATTGTCGAGCAGGATGGCGCGAAGGCCGAGCTGGCCGAGCGCATAGGCGAGATAGCTGGAAACGGCGAAGGCGCGGCGCTGGCCGAGCAGGCAGATGGTGTCGGCCTTCGCGAGGATCGCCACCGCCCGAATAAGTGCGTCCGTGTCGATGCCCTCCCGCAGCCGTGCAAGGGATTGGGCAGAGGCGTCGGCAAAGCCGTCCAGCAGGCCGGCAGGGCCCTCTCGCCCGACACCGCCCTGGCGCAGCGCGGCCAGGCGCTCCTTGTAATCGGGCCAGCGGTCGCGCAGGCGATGGCGGAAGATCTGTTGAAGGTCTGAAAAGCCGGCATAGCCGAAGCTCTGGGAGAAGCGGATCAGCGCCGATGGTTGCACCTCGGCCTGCCGGGCGATCTCGGCGATGGTGCCGAACGCCATCTCGTCCGGATGGTCGATCGCGAAGCGGGCAATCTGGCCGAGCCGGCGGGGCAGATGGCCATGCCGCTCCAGCACGCGGGCGCGCAACTGCTCGAAGCTTTCCGGCGCGGAGAGAGCGGCCGCCGTCGGATCGATTGGGGGCGGGCGTGGCACCGGCTTTGCTCCGTCGTTCTGCTGATTGCATGGATAGAATAACTGTTCCAAGCTTCGCATCAAAGATTTTGCGCGCCGCAGGCATATTGGCCAGCCAGGGAAGATCGTCCGGATGAACGAGCGCATCGGTGTCGGGGTAATTGGCACAGGCTTCATGGGGCGTTGCCATGCCCAGGCGTGGCGCAACGTGCGCGCCGTGTTCGACGATGTGCCCACGCCCGATCTGGTGGCGATCTGCGATTCCGATAGCGCGGCCGGGCAGGCGGCCGTGGCGTCTTACGGTTTCGCCCGTGCCGAGACGGATTGGCGCCGGCTGATCGACGACAGGGCGATCGGGGCGATCTCTATCACCACGCCGAACGCGCTGCATGCGGAGATGGCGATCGCCGCCTTGCAGGCCGGCAAGCACGTGTGGTGCGAAAAGCCGATGGCGCTCACGCTGGATCAGGCGCGCGCCATGGGCAACGCCGCCGCAGCCGCGCCGGGGCACACGCTGCTTGGCTACAACTACGGGCGCAACCCGCTGATCGGCACGGCGCGGCGGTTGATCAAGGCCGGGGAGATCGGCCGCGTCGTGCATGTGCGCGGCTGCTTCGATGAGGATTACATGGCGAGCGCGGCGCTGCCCTGGTCCTGGCGTTGCCGCGCCGCCGATGCGGGGCTGGGCGCGCTGGGCGACCTTGCCTGCCATCTGGTTGCCACGCTGCACGCGCTTGTCGGCCCGATCGCCCGCGTGCGCGGCGATATGGAGACCGTGCATCGCCTCCGCCCGATGCCCGGCGATCCGTCCGCCAACGGCGCGGTGGAGAACGAGGATGTCGGGCAGGCGCTGGTGCGTTTCGCCAATGACGCGACCGGGGTGCTCGCGACCAGCCGCGTCGCCTGGGGGCGGAAGAACCATCTGGCGTGGGAGGTGCACGGCACGCGGGGAACGCTGGCGTTCGATCAGGAGCGGATGAACGAGTTGCGGCTGTTCACGCCCGATGGTCCGGCAGAGACGCAGGGCTTCCGCACCATCCTGATGGGCACCGCGCATCCGTCCTTCGCCCGATTCGTTCCCGCCACCGGGCATGGGCTGGGTTTCAACGAGTTGAAGGTGATCGAGGCGGCGGAGTTCCTGCATGCGATCGTCGGCGGTTCTCCCGCGTCGCCCTCGTTCGCCGAGGGATTTGTCGTCGAGCAGGTGATCCATGCCATCGCCGCATCGGCCGCCACCGGCGAATGGACGGCGACGGCCGGCGAGGGGCATTGACGCGGGCGCCATTCGGCGGCTTGATGAAAGCATGATCGAGGCGATGCACATGCTGCGCGCGTATTACCGGCCGCCCCAGTAGCAGCGGCAGGGTTCGATCGTTCTTTCTCGAAACAATGCCGCCTCCGGCGGCATTTTCGTTTTCGGGATGTCTCCGGCGCGGCCCACTGCAATGGAGCCGCTTCAATGGAGACAATCATGCCGCCCGATCATCCGTTCCCGCCGCCTTCCGGCGCCCGCCCGGCGCTGGGGCTGATCGGAGCAGGCGCATTCGGCGCGTTCTGCATTCCTCATCTGGCCCGTCATTTCCGCGTGCATGCCTTCGATCCGGCGCGGGATGTTGCGGGTCTCGCGCGACAGCATGACGTGCGGGCCGCCGCGCTGGCCGAAGCCGCCGCCCAGCCGGTCGTGGTGCTCGCGATGCCCGTGCGCGCGGTTGGTGCCGTGGCGCATGCGATCGCGCCGCATCTGCGGCCCGGCTGCCTGGTTCTGGATGTCTGTTCACTGAAGGCGCGGCCGCTCGCCACGCTCGCGCGGATCCTGCCACCGTTCGTCGATATCGTCGGCACGCACCCGCTGTTCGGCCCGCAGAGCGGGCGGGACGGGATCGCGGGGTTGCGGATCGCGCTCTGCGCCGTGCGAGGGAGGCGAGAGGCGGCGGTCGCGCGTTTCCTGCGGTGCCAGCTCGGCCTCAAGGTGATCCGCACCACCGCGGACGAGCATGATCGGCAGATGGCCTATGTGCAGGGGCTGACCCACCTTATCGCGCGCACCGTGATGGCGATGGGGATGCCGCGGCTCGATCAGACGACAGCGACGTTCGATCATCTCCTGCGCATGGTGGACACCGTGCGCCACGATTCGGATGCGCTGTTCCGGACAATCGCGATGGAAAACCCGCTCGTGGAGGCGGTGAAGGCTGAGTTCTTCGCAGCCGCGCGGCAACTGGAAGCGGCGCTGGAGCGGTAGGCGCCGTCAGACCACCTCATCGGCCTCCAGCACGCACACCGCGCCTTCGCCCTGCTCGATCTGTACGGTGGCATGGCCGATGCGGAAGCGGTGGCGCAGCGCCTCGGCCATCTTGGCCAGGAAGGCATCGCCCGGGTGGGCGCCGGGAACCACCAGATGCACGGTCAGCGCCGTTTCGGTCGTGCTCATCGGCCAGATGTGCAGGTCGTGCAGCCGCGCCACTCCCGGCTGGCTTTCCAGGAACGTCCGCACCGCCGCGGCATCCACCCCCGGCGGGACGACATCCAGTGCGAGACCCACCGAATCGCGCAG
>DATKQI010000132.1:0-12588 GCA_035532755.1 Acetobacteraceae bacterium | reverse complement strand
AGCATCACGATATCGCTTGCCTCCGCCACGGCAGCGGGCGTGGCGGCAACGCGCGCACCGGCCGCCTCCACGCACGCATAGCGGTCGGCTGTCAGATTCCACACCGTCAGCCCATGGCCGCGGTCCAGAAGGCGCAACGTCATGGGTTCGCCCATCAGCCCAATGCCGATGAACCCCAGACGCATATCATTCCTCCCGCCGGGCATCACGGCGTAACGGCAGCCATCGGTTCCCGCACCACGCCTACCGGGCGCATCGCGGCATTGCGCGTGGCGATAGCTCGCGTCGCGGGCGTGAAGCATGGCCGGTTCACATAGCGCCCGGCACCGCGCACCGTGCGCAGATCGCCGTCGGTCCATACGAGCTTGCCGTTGCTGATCGTGTGGCGAGCGAGACCCTGCACCTCCATCCCCTCATAGATGTTGAAATCCACGTTCTGATGATGCGTCTTCGCTGAAATCGTGCGCCGCCCGGCGGGGTCCCATACAACGATATCGGCGTCGGCACCCACGGCGATTGCCCCTTTGCGCGGATGGATGTTGAAGATCTGCGCGGCGTTGGTGGAGGTGATGCGGACGAATTCGCTCGGGGTCAAACGTCCGCTGCACACCCCGTGGTGCCACAGAACGCTCATCCGATCCTCTATTCCGCCGGTCCCGTTCGGTATGCCGGTGAAGTTGTCGCGCCCCATCGCCTTCTGCGGTGCGCAGAAGCAGCAATGGTCGGTCGCCGTCGTCTGCAACTGCCCGGAGACAAGTCCGGCCCACAGAGCCTTCTGGTGATGCGCCGGCCGGAACGGCGGACTCATCACATACGCCGCCGCGGTGGCCCAGTCAGGATTGCGGTACACGCTCTCGTCGATCACGAGATGCTGCGCCAGCACCTCGCCGTACACGCGCTGCCCGTCGGCACGCGCCCTGGCGATCGCCGCCGCCGCTTCTTCGGTGGAAACATGCACGATATAAACCGGCGCCCCCAGCACCTTGGCGATGGCAATCGCCCGCTGGGCCGCTTCGCCCTCCACCGCCGGCGGGCGCGACAGCGCGTGCCCCTCCGGTCCGGTAATGCCCTGGGCCAGCAGCATCTTCTGCAAGCGGAACACCGCCTCGCCGTTCTCCGCATGCACGTTGCAGATCGCGCCCAGTTCCAGCGCGCGGGCGAAGCTTTCCATCAGCACGCCATCATCCACCATGATGGCGCCCTTGTACGCCATGAAATGCTTGAAGCTGTTCACGCCGTGCTCGCGCGTCAACTCGCCCATCTCCGCACTCACCTGATCCGACCACCAGGTGACGGCGACATGAAAGCTGTAGTCGGAAGCCGCCTTCTCCGCCCAGCCGCGCCAGATGCGATACGCCTCCATCAGAGAGGTGCCGGGTGTGGGAATGACAAAATCGATGATCGTGGTCGTTCCGCCCGCCACGCCGGCGGAGGTGCCGGTGAAGAAATCCTCGCTCGCCACCGTGCCCATGAAGGGCAGTTCCATATGCGTATGCGGATCGATCCCCCCGGGCATCAACAGCATCCCGCCGGCATCGACCACCTGCGCCCCGGCGGGCACGACAAGATCGTGGCCGATTGCACGGATCAGCCCGCCGTCGCAATACACATCGGCACGAAAGGCCTGCTCGGCGGTCACCACCTCGCCGCCGCGGATCAGGATGGACATATGCGCTCCCCTTGTGCTGCTTCGCTCGCCATCGGCCGCACGCCGCAGCCTTTCAGGACGAGCCTCATCACCATCTCCTCGGCCGCGGCGAATTCCGCCGCGCCCAGCGCAGCCACGCCCAGAACGGCCCGAATCTGCGTCTCGAAATCGGCATAGGTCTGGGTGGCAGCCCACAGGATGAACAGCAGGTGCCTGGGATCGACATCATCCATCCATCCGCGTGCGATCCAACCCTCGATCACCACGGCCTTGCTGTCCACCCTCCGGCGCAGCTCCAACCCCAGATACGAACGCAGGTGCGGCGCGCCGTGCAGCACCTCGTTGGCGAAAACCTTCGATGCATACGGCCGATCGCGCGAAAGCGCGAGCTTGGCGCGGATATAGGCGGGCAGCGCAGCCTGCGGGTGCCGCTCCGGAACGATGCAATCCGCCGCGTCCAGCCAGAGGGCGAGAATTCCCTCCAGCAAGGCGCGATAGAGCTTCTCCTTCGTCCCGAAATAGTAATGCAGATTGGCCTTGGGCAATCCGGCAGCGGCAGCCAGCTCCGCCATCGTCGCACCGCCGAAGCCGGCTTGCGCAAAAATGCGCTCGGCGGCCGCAAGGATGTGCTGCATGCTGGATTGGCGGATGCGCCCCCCAACCACCTCTTGCGGCACGACGCTCCGCCGTTTTGCCGTCGTTTTGTACAAATTGCCCATTTTCAAATCATACAAGACCAGAAACGACACATTGCGGAAACAAGTTGACCGTTTGGTCAGTTTTGGTCAAGCTGAGTCTTGCGGCACAACGGGCTGGGGGAAGAGGCGATGGGCGAAAGCAGCGATATCGCGGCCGGCCGGTTGAGCAGCGATGCTCTCGCCGCCAACTTCGCCGATGCGCATCCGTCCCTGTCGGATGACGCAGCGCTGGTGGAAGCCGATCGCTGCTATTTCTGCCACGATGCCCCCTGCATCGAAGCCTGCCCGACCGGGATCGACGTGCCGGGTTTCATCCGCGCCATCGCCACCGGCAACATCCGCGGTGCTGCCCAAACGATCTTGCAGCAGAACATCCTCGGCGGCACCTGTGCGCGCGTCTGCCCGACCGAGGTCCTGTGCGAGCAAGCCTGCGTGCGCACCGCGCAGGAGCAACGGCCGATCAACATCGGCGCGCTGCAGCGCCACGCGACCGACTGGCAGATGCGGCAGAGCACTCATCCCTTCTCGCGCGCGCAGCCCACCGGGCGGCAGATCGCGGTTGTCGGCGCCGGCCCGGCGGGGCTTGCCTGCGCGCATGCGCTGGCCCGCGCCGGACATGACGTCGTCATCTTCGAGGCAAAGCCGAATCCCGGCGGGCTGAACGAATACGGCATCGCCGCGTACAAGATGGCCGATGATTTTGCCTATCGGGAGGTCGGCTTCATTCTCGGCATCGGCGGTATCCGCATCGAACACGGCAAAGCCCTCGGCCGCGACATCACCCTGGCCACCTTGCGCCATAGCTTCGACGCGATATTCCTCGCCATCGGCCAGGCTGGCGTCAACGCGCTCGGCCTGCCGCGGGAGGACCTGGTCGGCGTCCGCGATGCCGTCGATTTCATCGCCGATCTGCGCCAGTCGGCAGACAAGTCCACGCTGCCGATCGGCCGCCGCGTGGTGGTGATCGGCGGCGGCAACACCGCGATCGACGCCGCCACCCAGGCCCGCAGGCTCGGGGCCGAGGAGGTCGCCATCGTCTATCGCCGCGGCCCCGCCCAGATGTCGGCAACCTCTGCCGAGCAGGATTGGGCGCAGACCAACGGCGTGACCATCCGCCATTGGGCCGCGCCGGTGGCGCTGGAAGGCAGCGGCGGGCAACTCGGTTCCGTCCTGTTTGCCCGCACCCGTCTCGCCGCTGACGGACGGCTCGTGATCGGGGAGGAGCGCTTCGCGATTCCAACCGATATGCTGCTGAAGGCCGTCGGCCAGCACCTGCTCTGGCCGGAGGAAGGCGCGGAGCAGCCCGCGATCGAGAACGGTCGCATTACCGTCGATCCGCACACCGGTCAGACCTCCATCCCGCGCGTCTTCGCCGGCGGCGATTGCGTCGCAGGGCCGGATCTTACCGTGCACGCGGTGCAGGATGGCAAACGCGCCGCCGCCGCGATCGACCACCTTTTGGCTGCCTGACCGATGGAACGCCCGAGAAGGATCGCGCATCATGGCTGACCTTCGCGTGACATTCGCCGGCATCCGCGCGCCGAATCCGTTCTGGCTCGCCTCCGCCCCGCCCACCGACAAGGCCTATAACGTGGAGCGCGCCTTCCGCGCCGGCTGGGGCGGGGTGGTGTGGAAAACCCTCGGCGAAGACCCGCCGATCGTGAACGTCTCCAGCCGCTACGGGGCGGTCGCACTGAACGGCCAGCGCATTGCCGGCTTCAACAACATCGAGCTGATCACCGATCGTCCGCTGGCCGTGAATCTCGCCGAAATCCGGCAGATCAAGCAGGATTGGCCGGATCGCGCCGTGGTCGTCAGCCTCATGGTGCCCTGCACCGAGGAAAGCTGGCGGCGCATCGTCGTGCAGGTGGAGGAAACCGGCGCCGATGGCGTGGAGCTGAATTTCGGCTGCCCGCACGGCATGTCGGAACGCGGCATGGGCGCGGCCGTCGGCCAGGTGCCGGAATACATCGAGATGGTCACGCGCTGGTGCAAGCAGCACACGCGCATGCCAGTGATCGTGAAGCTCACCCCCAACGTCACCGACATTCTCGCCCCCGCGCGCGCCGCCCTGCGCGGCGGGGCGGATGCGGTGTCGCTGATCAACACCGTGCAATCCATCGTCGGCGTCGATCTGGACCGGATGGCGCCCACCCCGGTCGTCGATGGCCAGGGCACGCATGGCGGCTACTGCGGCCCGGCGGTGAAGCCGATCGCGCTGCGGATGGTGGCCGATATCGCGCGAGACCCGCCCACCGCCGCGCTGCCGATCTCCGGCATCGGCGGCATCGCGACGTGGCAGGATGCGGCGGAATTCATCGCGCTCGGCGCCGGCACGGTGCAGGTCTGCACCGCCGCGATGCACCGCGGCTTCGCCGTCGTAACAGACATGCTCGATGGCCTCGGCAACTGGATGGATGCGAAGGGCTACGCGCGGATCGAGGATTTTCGTGCCCGCGCCATCCCGAACTACGTCCATTGGGAAGACCTGAACCTCGCCTACAAAACCATCGCACGGATCGACCAGGCCCGCTGCATCGGCTGCGGCCTGTGCCATATCGCCTGCGAGGATACCGCCCACCAGGCCATAGCCGCCACGCGCATCGAAGGCCGCCGGCACTACGAGGTGATCGAGGAGGAATGCGTGGGCTGCAACCTGTGCCATCATGTCTGCCCGGTGGAGGGCTGCATCACCATGGAGGAACAGCAGACAGGCGCATCGCGGCAGACCTGGAAGCAGCACCCAAACAACCCGTTGCGCCAGGAGGCCGCGGAATGAGCGAGACCACGAACCTGCGCATAGACGCAGACCGGCTGTGGCGGAGCATCATGGAAACGGCACGGATCGGCGCCACGGAGAAAGGCGGCATCCGCCGCCTCACGCTCACCGATCTCGATCGGGTGGCCCGGGATTGGTTCGTCGCCGCCTGCAAGGATGCCGGCTGCACCGTCAGCATCGATGAGCTGGGCAACATCTTCGCCCGCCGCCCCGGGCGGAACAACGCGCTGCCGCCGATCGCCATGGGCAGCCATCTGGATACGCAGCCGACAGGCGGCAAGTACGACGGCGTCATCGGCGTGCTCTCCGGCCTCGAAGTGCTGCGCACGCTGAACGACGCCGGTTACGAAACCAACGCCCCGCTTGAAGTGATCGACTGGACGAACGAGGAAGGCTCCCGCTTCGCCCCCGCCATGCTGGCCTCCGGCGTGTTCGCCGGCGTATTCACGAAGGATTATGCGTACGACCGGCAGGATCGCGAAGGCAAGCGCTTCGGCGATGAACTGGCGCGCATCGGCTATCGGGGCGATGCCCCCTGCGGCAACCGCACGCTCGGCGCATTCTTCGAACTCCACATCGAACAGGGCCCGATCCTGGAGGCGGAGGAGAAAACCATCGGCATCGTCACCGGCGTGCAGGGCATGCGCTGGTACGAGGCCACCGTCACCGGCACCGATTGCCACGCCGGCAGCACGCCGATGCGCCTGCGCCAGGATGCGCTGCTCGCCGCCGCACGAATGGTCGCGGCGGTGCACGATGCGGCGATGGCCCACGCGCCGGACGCGGTCGCCACCGTGGGCCTGATCGAGGCCCGGCCGAACAGCCGCAACGTGATCCCCGGCGAGGTATTCTTCACCATAGACATCCGCCACCCGAACGATGCCGTGCTGGCCGAAATGGAAACGCGGATCGAAGCCGCGCTGCACCGCCTCGCCGAAAGCGCCGGCACAACACTGGCGCTCGCGCGCGTATGGGATTCCCCCGCCGTCCATTTCGATGCCGATTGCGTCGGCGCCGTCCGCCGGGCCGCGTCCGATCTCGGCTATTCCAGCCGCGCCATCGTCTCCGGCGCGGGGCATGATTCCGCCTATGTCGCGCGCGTCGCCCCCACGGCGATGATCTTCGTTCCTTGCGAAAAGGGCGTCAGCCACAACGAACTCGAGAAGGCGGAGCCCGAGCACGTCACCGCCGGCGCCAACGTGCTGCTCCGCGCGGTGCTGGAAACCGATGCCCGCCTCGCCGAGCGGATGGCCGGATGAGCCTGAGCATGACCGCCCCGCACCCGGCCGAAGCCGCCGTGCCAAGCCCGGTGGTGGTGGAAGCGCAGGATCTCTCGGTCCGCTTCGGCGCGACCGAGGCATTGGCCTCGGTCGATCTCACCATCCGCAAAGGCGATTTCGTCTCGCTCATCGGTCCCTCCGGCTGCGGCAAGACCACGCTGCTGCGCGCCATCGCCGATCTCGCGCCGCTCAGCGCGGGCCGGCTCGTGGTCAACGGCACCACGCCGGAACAGGCCCGGCGGAACCGCGCCTATGGTTACGTGTTCCAGGCCCCGGCGCTGTATCCCTGGCGCAACGTCACCCGCAACGTCATGCTCCCGCTCGAGATCATGGGCCTGCCCCGCGCCGAACGGGCCGCGCGGGCGGTACGCTATCTCGATCTGGTGGGCCTCGCCGCGTTCGGCCGCAAATTCCCCTGGCAGCTCTCCGGCGGCATGCAGCAGCGCGTCTCCATCGCCCGCGCGCTGAGCTTCGAGCCCAGCCTGCTGCTGATGGACGAACCCTTCGGTGCCTTGGATGAGATCACCCGCGATGGCCTCAACCTGCATCTGCACCGGCTCTGGCACAGCACCGGCCTCACCGCGGTATTCGTCACGCATTCCATCCCCGAAGCGGTGTTCCTGTCCACCCGCATCGTCGTCATGTCCGCCCGCCCCGGCCGCGTAGTGGATGTGATTGGCAGCGAACTCTCCGGCCCGCGCGATCTGGACATGCGGGAAAGCCCCGCATTCCTCCGCGTCGCGCACCGCGTGCGCACCGCCCTGCGCGCTGGCCACAGCTATGATTGAAGGGGCACCGGCCGCCCCCGCGCGCCGGCTGCGCGATGGCGCATGCCTTCCCATCGCCACCGTGCTGCTGGCTGTCCTGGCGATCTGGTATGCCGCGGCGCTCGTGCTGAACGCGCCGGCCGCGCGCGCCGTGCTGCCGAAGCAGGCCGGCATCGCCGCCTTCGCCGGGGCCGCGTGGTCGCAAACCCGGCCGCTGCTCCCTGCCCCGCAGCAGATCGCCGGCACGCTCGCGCAGGATCTGTTCGGCTGGCCGCTCAACGCCCCGCGCAACCTGTTCTTCCAGGCCAGCGCAACCGTGGCGGAAGCCGCCCTGGGCCTCGCTTTCGCACTCGCACTTGGCATCCTTCTCGCCGTCGCCATCGTGCATCTGCGCGCGTTCGATCGTTCGCTGATGCCCTGGGTGATCGCCAGCCAGACCGTACCGGTGCTGGCCATCGCGCCGATGGTGGTGGTGGTGCTGGGAAACCTCGGCCTGTCCGGCCTGCTGCCGAAAGCCGCCATCGCGGGCTACCTCGCCTTCTTCCCGATCACGGTGGGCATGGTGAAGGGGCTGCGCGCGCCGGACCCGCTTCAGCTGGATCTCATGCGCACCTACAGCGCGAGCCGGCGGCAGGTGTTCGCGAAACTGCGCTGGCCCGCGTCCCTGTCCTTCCTGTTCCCGAACCTGCGCATCGCCGTCGCCCTCGCCGTGGTCGGCGCGATCGTGGCGGAGCTTCCCACCGGCGCGCAGGCCGGGCTGGGCGCGCGGCTGCTGGCCGGCAGCTATTACGGCCAGACGCTGCAGCTCTGGGCCACGCTGGTCATGGCCTCGCTGGTGTCGCTGGCCGGGCTGGGTGCGGTCGGGCTGATCGAGCGCGGCATGCGCACCCTGCGCGGCGGGCGGCTGTAATGCGCCACGCCGTCGCGCTCACCCTGGCCGCCGTGCTGATCGCGGCACTGGCCCGCGCGGGCCTCGCCGCCGGGTGGCAGGGGCCGGCCGTGCTCGGCATCGGCCTGCTCGCCACGGCCGCCGCCATCGCCGCGATGGTCCGGCTGTCGGCCAGCGACACGCTGGCCGCCCGCATCGCCACCCCTGCCCTGTTCGGCGCGCTGCTGCTGTGGCTGTGGGAAATGCTGGTGGTCGGCCTGCACATCTCGCAGGTGCTGCTGCCGTCGCCATCGGCCATCGCCCAGGCTTTCACCACGCACCTGCCCGTGCTGGGCGCGGATTTCCGGCAGACCGTGCTGCGCGCGGTGGTGCCCGGCTACATCCTGGGCTGCGGCGCGGGCTTCGCCGTCGCCATCGCCATCGATCGCTCCCCTTTCCTCCGCCGTGGCCTGCTGCCGCTCGGCAACCTCGCCTCCGCCATGCCCATCGTCGGCATCGCGCCGATCATGGTGATGTGGTTCGGCTTCGGCTGGCAGTCCAAAGCCGCGGTGGTGGTGCTGATGACGTTCTTTCCCATGCTGGTGAACACCACCGCCGGCCTCGCCGAAGCCGGCACCCAGGAACGGGACCTGATGCACAGCTACGCCGCCGGCTACGGCACCACGCTGCGCAAGCTGCGCCTGCAAGCGGCCCTGCCGCACATCTTCACCGCGCTCAAGCTCAACTCCACCCTCGCGCTCATCGGCGCGGTGGTGGCGGAATTCTTCGGCACCCCGATCGTGGGCATGGGCTTCCGCATCTCCACCGAAGCCGCACGGCTCAACCTCGGCATGGTGTGGGCGGAAATCACCGTCGCCGCCCTCGCCGGCTCGGCCAGCTTCGGCGCCATCGCCCTGGTCGAGCGGGCCGTGACGTTCTGGCATCCGTCATTCCGCGATTGATCAAACAACAGCAACAAGGAGGCACAACGAATGAAGACCCTTCTCCTCGCCGCCGCCGTCGCGGCCGGCCTCGCCATGCCCGGCGTCGCCCGGGCGAACGACAAGCTCACGCTGCAATTGAAATGGGTGCCGCAGGCGCAGTTCGCCGGCTATTACGTCGCCCAGGCCAAGGGCTTCTACAAGCAGCAGGGGCTGGACGTCACGATCAAGCCCGCCGGGCCGGACATCAACCCCTCCCAGGTCATCGCCGCCGGCGGGGCGGATGTGATCGTGGATTGGATGCCCGATGCACTGGCCGCGCGCGAAAAAGGCGTGCCATTGGTGAACATCGCGCAGGTCTTCCAGAAATCCGGCCTGGAACTCACCTGCCGCCGGGATTCCGGCATCACCAGCCCCGCGAACCTGAAGGGCAAGACGCTCGGCGTATGGTTCGCCGGCAACGAATACCCGTTCTTCGCCTGGATGGCCAAGCTCGGCTACCACACCAAGGGCGCCCATCCGGACGTGAAGGTGCTGAAGCAGGGCTTCAACGTCGATCCGCTGCTGCAGAAACAGGCCGCCTGCATCTCCACGATGACCTACAACGAATACTGGCAGCTCATCGAAGCCGGCATGAAGCCCGCGCAGCTCATCGTCTTCAAATACCAGGACGAGGGCGTGGCGATGCTGGAGGATGGCCTGTACACCTTGCAGAAGAACCTGAAGAGCAAGGCCATGGTCGGCAAGCTCGCCCGCTTCCTGAAAGCCTCGATGCAGGGCTGGCAATACGCGATAAATCATCAGAAGCAGGCGGTGAAGATCGTGATGAGCAACGACACCGCCGGCGTGCTCAACGTCACCCACCAGGCCCGGATGATGCAGGAAGTGGCGAAGCTCATCCCCGGCGGCAAGCACGGGCTCGGCTACCTGCAACCCTCGGCCTACACGCGCACGGTGAAGATCCTGCTCGCCAGCAAGACGGACCCCGTGATCACCAGGAAGCCGGTCGGCGCCTGGACGCACAAGGTCTGGAACGCCGCGTTCAAGCACTGATTTCGGGCAGGCCGGGCGGGCGCTATACCTGTCCCGCCCGGCCATCCGGCCGACGGGAGGAAACAGCATGAACAATGACGGCAGCTTTCCACGCCAGTTCGCCGGCAAGGTGGCGGTGGTCACCGGCGGCACCCAGGGCCTCGGCGAAACCACCACGCGGCTGATGGCCGCCCGCGGCGCGGCGGGCCTCGTGCTTGTCGGCCGCAACGCCGCGCGCGGGGAAGCCGTCGCCGCCAGCCTCTCCGCCGTCGGCACCCCCGCCCTGTTCGTCGCGGCAGACCTCGCGGCTCCCGACAGCCCCGCCCGCATCATCGCCGCCGCCGAGGAACGCTTCAGCCGCATCGATTGCCTGGTGAATGCCGCCGGCCTCACCGATCGCGGCACGATCGAGGATACGGGCATCGACCTGTTCGACCGGATTTTCGCGGTGAACGTCCGCGCCCCGTTCTTCCTCACCCAGGGCGCGGTGCGGTCGATGCAGGCGCACGGCATCGCCGGAACGGTGGTGAACATCCTGAGCATGTCGAGCCACGGCGGCCAGCCATTCATCTCCGCCTATTCCGCCTCGAAGGGTGCGCTGCTCACCCTCACCCGCAACAACGCCTATGCGCTGCTCCGCCACCGCATCCGCGTCAACGGCCTCAACATCGGCTGGACGGATACGCCCGGGGAAACAGACATCCAGCGCCGCCACCACGGCCGCGCGCCGGGCTGGCTGGCCGAGGCCGAGGCCACCCAGCCCTTCGGCCGGCTGATCAAGCCCGATGAGGTCGCCCGCGCCGTCTGCTACCTCGCCTCCGACGAATCGGGGCTGATGACAGGCAGCATCGTCGATTTCGACCAGACCATCCTCGGCGCGCACGACTGATACCAGATCCCGCGATGGCTGACTCTTCCAGCCGTCGCGGGATCTGGTATCGCGCGCCGGGTTGGCTGGCGGCGGCGCGCAAAACCAAGACTCGATACCATGGGTCGCGATCAGCGAGCCTTGGTATGAAGCCGGGGCGACCTGCCTACGTCGTCATGCGGGCGGAGGCCGGCATCCGGGCCCGCCGCCCCGGCCAACCACCACGCGTGCTGAACTTCCCCCTCAATCCGCGCCTACCGAGGAAATCCCCGGCCGGCTGATCCCGGCCGCCCGCACCCGGTTCCGCCCGGCCAAGGCCGGGGCCGGTGCGGGCGCATTGGGCGTGCCGAGCGGAACGGTCGGCATCGGCAGTTCCACCCAGAACAGGCTGCCCGTTCCCCCGGGCGCGGTCTCGCAGCCGATCCGCCCGGCCATCACGTCCGCCAGCGCGCGTGAAACCGCGAGCCCCAGCCCGGCACCGGAGGAATTGCGCCGATCGGCCTCCTCGATCTGGCTGAAATCCTGGAACAGCAGATGCCGCTTCCCCTCGGGGATGCCGGAGCCGGAATCGACCACCGCGAATCGCAGCACCTCCTCCTCCGCGTTCGCCATCGACACGCCGAGCGAGACGGCCCCGCCCGGCGGGGTGAACTTCACCGCATTGGCGAGCAGGTTGAGCAGGATCTGCTTCACCCGCAGCCGGTCCCCCACCACCAGATCCGGCACATCCGGCGCCACGGAAAGGGAGAGCGCCACGCGCCCGGCCACCGCGGCCTGCTGCACCAGCCCGATGCAATCCTGCAGCATGCGCGAAACGGCGAGCGGCCCGCGATTGAGCACGAGCCGCCCCGCCTCGATGCGCGACAGATCGAGGATGTCGTTCACCAGCGCCAGCAGGTGCTGGCCGGCCTGGCGCACCATCAGCACCATCTCGCGCGGCTCGCCGGCCAGGCTGCGGTCGTCGGCGAGAAGATCGGCAAAGCCGTTCATCGCGTGCAGCGGCGTGCGCAACTCGTGGCTCAGCCGCGCGAACAGGCGGGATTTGGCGTCGGTCGCCGCCCGCGCGGCCTCGGCGGCGGCCGCCAGATGCTGTCGCGCCTGGCGCTCGGCGCGCTCGCGCGCCATCAGCAGCAGCACCACGCCCATGCCCACCGCATGCATCATCGCCTCGACCGCGAGAATGATGGACCACAGCGGCTCGCCTGCGCTGTCCGCGCCGCTTCCCGGCAGCAGGATGTCGGCGGCACGCCCGCCATACAGCGCGACATGCACCAGCAGCAGCCCGAGCGCGACCCCGGTGCCGGACAGCCGCTCCCCGCGCCCGACCCAGAATTCCCGCGCCGTCAGGAAGGTATAGGCAGCCCCGGTCCCGTAGGCGAGCGCGAGGCCGATCGATCCCTTCGGCGCGAACCCGAACGCCTCATGCAGGCAGACCCAGATCGCCGCACCCTCGACCGCGAGCACGAGCTTCACCGGCGCGCCGCGGAACATCCTGGCCGCCACCCAGAACAGGCCCGGCGCGCTGATCAGCAGGAAATCCGCCAATACAACCGCCGGTGTCACCGCTAGAGCGGTCTCAACTGGTTTGGAATCGGTCTTCCGGCACGACGCTGGAATGTGATTCATAGGTTTCCGACAACGGTCGGAGGCTCCCATGGCGTGGCGGCGCGGACATTCTTATTCACAGGATCTCCGGGAACGGGTTCT
>DATKQI010000131.1:0-32446 GCA_035532755.1 Acetobacteraceae bacterium | reverse complement strand
CTCTTGCTGATCCCCGAAAGGCGGACGAACGCGTCAGCCGGTCCTTCCGTCATCCGGCGCGAGCCGCGCGCCCTATGGCGTGGCGCTCGGCGGCGGCGGAGCCGGCAGCGCGGTATGCGCGATGTTTGCCGCGATCAGACTCTCCGTCCATTTCTGCCCATAGAGCGGCGTGGAGACCCCACCCGGAGGTACCACCTTCAGCCAGCCATCCAGTTCGCCGGCATGGATCACGAGCAGCGGCACATTGACCGTCTTGGGCACCTTCGCCCCGGCCAGCACCTGCTGCGCCACCCAGAAGGCGATGGAGGAAACGCCGGGCGCGGATGAAAGCGAGATGGTCTGATAGCCGCCGGGCTTGTCCGCCAGCTTCTTCCACAGCGCCAGCTCGTCCTGCCGGTTGCCCATGATGATCAGCGGCGTCGGCCGCCCGGCGGAGTTGAAGGCCTGGTAGGTCCCGTAGCCGTCACCGCCCTGCGTTACGACCGCGTCCACCTTGGGCAGCGTGGGCAGCAGCCCGGCCACTTCCTTCTGGGCGATGGACTGGGTCCAGTTGCCGTGCACCGAGCCGACCAGCTTGATGCCGGGATATTTGGCAAAGCCCTTGACGATGCCGCCATGAATGTCGGTATCGACCGAGGTGCCGGCGATGCCGCGCACCTCGAGCACATTCCCCTTGCCATGCAGCCGCTTGGCGACGTAGTCGGCCTCGGTCTCGCCCATGCTCGTATAGTTGTACGCAACCTTGTAGGCGCAGGGCGCCGTTGCCAGGCTGTCGAACACCACGACCACGATGTGCGCGGTGCAGGCCTGCTGGATCACCCCATTCAGCGCGGTCGGGGAAGCGGCGTCGATCACGATCGCCTTCCAGCCCTCCAGCGTCAGATCGCTGATCTGGGAGGCCTGCTGCGGGGCGGAATTGTTGGAATTGACCACCTTGGTCTTGGCGATCACGCCGCCCGCGATCGCGTGCTTGGCGGCCAACCCCCACATCTTCAGCATCTGTTGCCGCCAGCCGTTCCCGGCATAGGAATTGCTAAGCGCGATGCCATCTTTCGCGGTGCTCGTTACTCCGGCCCATGCGGTGCCGCCGAACAGCCCGGCAGCCAGCACGGCGCAGGCGGTTCCGCGGATCAGCCAGTTCTTCGGTGTCATGGCGTCCTCTCCCTTGATCGTTCGGGCGCGTTCGCCGCGCCGAGACTTGCAGGCCTGCACAAAAAGCAGGCATGCCCATGGATCGCGGGCGGGATCGTGGCTTAACTGCGCCATGTGGGCAAGAGGATGCAGGCATTGGTGAACACCACCCATTCAATCGCGCGCCGGATGCCGTAGAATGGCCCAACCCTTCACCACGGCGGCACCGGAGCATTCCATGGCCATGACGCTGGCTGAGAAGATCATCGCCCGCGCCGCCGGACGTGACCATGTAACGCCGGGGGAGATCGTGATCTGCCGCGTCGATCTGGCCATGATCCACGATTCCGGCGGCCCGCGCCGGGTGCAGCCGATCCTGGAACGGCTGGGCGTGGGGGTGTGGGACCCGGCGAAGGTGGTGCTGATCGCCGACCACTATGTGCCGGCCTTCGATACGGAAACCCGCGAGATCGGCGCGCTCACCCGCCGTTTCGCCGCGAGCCATCGGCTGGGCGGCTTCTACGACGGCGAAGGCATCTGCCACGTGGTGCTGCCTGAACGCGGGCATCTGCTGCCCGGCATGCTGGCGGTGGGCGGCGACAGCCATTCCCCCACCGGCGGCGCGTTCGGTGCCTACATGTTCGGCATCGGCGCCACCGAGATGGCCGGCGTGCTCGCGACCGGCGAGATCTGGCTGCGCGTGCCGCAAACCATCCGCCTCGACTGGTCCGGCCGTTTCCCGCGTGGCGTGACCGCGAAGGACGTGATGCTGTTCCTTTGCGGCCGGCTGGGCATGGATGGCGGCCGTTATCAAGCGGTAGAATACACTGGTAGCGCTATCATCGCCCTGCCGATGCAGGAACGAATGACGCTGTCCAACATGACCGCCGAGCTTGGCGGCCAGGCCGGCCTGGTGGCGCCGGATGAAACGACGCTCGCGTATCTGCGTGCGGCGGGTGTGGCCGCCGCCGAAAGTGCACCCTGGCACGGCGATCCCGACGCCGCCGCGGAACGCCACGAATTCTCTGCCGACACGCTGGAACCGCAAGTGGCCGCACCGCACAGCCCGGCGAACGCCGCACCTGTCGGCAGCTATGCCCCGACACGGATCGAGGTCGCCTATATCGGCGCCTGCACCGGGGCGAAGCTGGCCGATCTGCGGATGGCCGCCGCGGTGCTGAAAGGGCGGCGCGCCGCGAGCGGCGTGCGGCTGCTCGTCGCCCCTGCCTCGCGGCGGGACCAGCAGGTGGCGGCGGCAGAGGGAACGCTTGCGATCCTCGAACAGGCCGGCGCGAGCCTGCTGCCGAACGCCTGCGGCATCTGCGCCGGGTACGGCGATGCGCTGCTGGGCGAGGAGGTGGTGTGCATCTCCTCCACCGCCCGGAACTTCAAGGGGCGGATGGGCGCGGCATCCTCGCGCGTCTATCTCGCCTCGCCCTACACCGTGGCCGCCTCGGCGGTGGCCGGGCGGATCGTCGATCCGCGCGAAATGCTCGACAGGGAGGCGGCATGATGCGCGCCGGCCGTGCCTTCGTCTTCGGCGACAACATCGACACCGACGCGCTCGCGCCCGGGGCCTACATGAAGGGCCCGATCGAGGCGCTGCTGCCGCACTGCCTGGAAGCGACCGACCCGGCATTCGCGCGCAGCGTGCGGCCGGGCGACGTCGTCGTCGCGGGGCGTAACTTCGGCATCGGCTCCTCGCGCGAGCAGGCCGCGCAGGCACTGAAGCTGCTGGGCGTGGCCGCCGTGATCGCGCAGTCCTTCGGTGGCATCTTCCATCGCAACGCGCTCAATCTCGGGCTGCCGGTGCTGGCGTGCGCGGATGCCCCACGGATCCGCGCGGGCGATCTGGTGCGTGTGGATGCCGCGGCCGGCCGGATCGAGAACGAGACGACGGGCGCGGTGCTCTCCGCCGAAAAGCTGCCCGGCTTCCTGCTGGAGATGCTGGAAGCCGGCGGGCTGGTGCCGTACCTGGAACGGAGGCTCGCTACGCGCCGGCCAGCCGTGCCGCCGAAAGCCCCGCGATCCGGCCGAGCGTGACCGCGATGAGCAGCCCGTTGCCCGACAGGTAGCCCTCGGCACGCGGGCCGGAGATGCCGCGCGCCGCACCGCCCCCGGCGAACAGGTTGGGTAGCGCCGCCCCGTTCGTACGCAGCACCCGTGCATCGCCATCCACCACGAGCCCGCCCTGCGTGTGGAACAGCGCCCCGGTGACACGCACGCCGTGATAAGGCGGGACAAGGCGGCGTGCCGGATCGAAGCGCCGGCCGAACGTGTCGACAGTGCCGTTATGCGCCAGTGCGTCCACCCCGGCGAGCGTGCGCGCCAGCGCCTCGGCCGGCAGGTTGAAAAGCCGGGCGAGGTCTTCGATCGTGCCGGCGGATTTCACCGCGCCCAGCGCGACCGCATTGCGGTAGTCCTCGAACTGCAAGGCGATCCCGTGCAGGCGGGAATCGTAGATATCCACCGCGATCCCGCCTGGCTGGCGCAGCACCGCCTCGGCTTGTTCGGAATAGCCATGATGCTCGTTGGAAAACCGCACGCCCTCCGCATTCACCTGGAACCCGCCTTCCATCATCAGCGCCCAGGTGATGAGGATGCCATGCGGATGCGCGACCGAGCCGTGCCCCTGATGGCCCGAAAGATCTGCCGCCGCGGCCCCCAGGGCCGTACCCCAGCGCAGCGCATCCCCCCGGTTGCCGGGATGGCCGAAATACAGCGCATCCGCCAGTTGCGGGATGTGCCGCCGCACCAGCGCCGAATCGCCGCCGTAGCCGTTGCAGGCCAGCACGAGCGCACGGCAACCGATCCGATCGGCAGCGCCGTCGGGTCTCGCAATCTCCACGCCCAGTACCCGGCCGTCGGTGTCGGCGAACAGCCGGCTCACCGGCGCGCGCGTCACAATATCCAGCCCGGCGCGATCGGCGGCGGCGCCAAGGAAGCCCATCAGCTCCGCCCCGGTGCGCTGCGGCGTGCCATGCATGCGCAGGACCGAATGGCCGGGGTAGAGGAAGCCTTCGACCACCGAGAACGGCACGCCATGCGCCTCCGCCAGGAACCCGATCGCCTCGGCGGCGCGCGCGGCGACGGCCTGCACGATTGCGGGATCGGCGGTGCCACCGTTCTTCCCGGTGATGTCTCGCGCCAGCAGCTCGGGTGAATCATCCACGCTGATCGCGGCCTGGAAGCGTGTGCCTGCGGCCGGGATCAGCCCGGAGGACAGAGCTGTGGAGCCGGATGGCACGGCATCCCGTTCCAGCACCATCACCTCCGCGCCCGCTTCGGCCGCCGAAAGCGCGGCGAGCAGGCCGCAGGCGCCGGCCCCGACCACCAGAACCTGGACCTCCGCCGCCGCCTTGAACGCGGGGACGATCTCCACGCTCACCGCCGGAGGGCCCCGATCAGGTCCGCGCAGCGCATGACGGATGCGACGGGGCGCAGTGCGGCCACCGCCATTTCGTGCTCCTGGAGGGAGAAGGCAGCGCAGCCGTCCTCCAGGATGATGCCGTGGAAATCCCGCACCTGCGCATCACGCGCAGTGGAGGCGACGCCACCGTTCGTGACGATGCCGCCGAAGGCGAGCGTGGTGATGCCGCAGCGGCGCAGCACCCATTCCAGGCGGCTCATGTAGAACGCCGAATACGCGATCTTCTCCACCGCGATGTCGGCCGGCGCGAGCGCATCGACCAGCGCATGCCCCCAGCTTCCGGGTGCGAAATCCCCGCGCGCGAGGAACGGACGCAGTGCGCGCAGATGCGGGGAGATCAGCGGCGCCCCGCCCCGGCCGGGCACCAGCGTGAAATGGGTGGACACGACCAGCCCGCCCGCCGCGCGCACCGCATCGGCCACCGGCTTCAGCCGCGCCGGCAGCGCGGCGATGGCCGGCGCGGCCTGACCGGCGCGACCATAGGCGCCATCGGCGTGCAGGAAGTCGTTCTGGAGATCAACGAGGACAAGCGCGAGGGCGGCAGGATCATCGATCATGGATCCTGCCTTTCCAGGAGCACGTTGCCGAATTCATCCACCCGCGCGCGCAGCCCGGGATCGACGAAGATCGTCGTGTCCGGCTGTTCCAGCACAGCCGGGCCGTCGATCGCGGCGCCGATCGGCAGGTCCGAGCGGCTGAACACGGCGGCCTGATGCCAGGCACCATCGGCATACACCGCGCGATGGCCGCGCGCCGCTTCGCCGATGCTGCCGCCGGACGGGGCAAGTGCCGCGAGATCGAGCTTGGGGCGGCGGCCGACGACGGCCACGTGCAGGTTCAGCACGCGTACAGGAATGTCGGTCAGCACGCGGCCGAACACCTGCTTGTACTGACGTTCGAATGCCATGCTTACAGCCTCGCGCAAGAGGCTGCCCACCCCGTTCCAGTCGAGCGGGACAGGGACGGTATGCGTCTGCCCCTGGTAGAGCATGTCCAGCGTCACCTCGGTTTCCCGGCCCGTGAAAACGACGCCAGAATGATCGAGCAGCGTGCCGCCTTCCTCCACACGCCGTTCGATCTCCGCCTCCAGCCGTGCGAGGCCGAGGGTTTCCAGCATCCCGTTCAGGGTGACGACGAAATCATGCCGCATGTCCGAGATCACGCAGCCGAGCGCGCTGGTCACACCCGGATAGCGCGGCACCAGGGCACGGGCGAGGCCAACTTCGCGAATCAGCGCACCCGCGTGCAGGCCGCCGCCGCCGCCAAAGGGCATCAGCACGAAGTCCCGCGGATTGTGGCCACGCTCGATCGAGACGAGGCGGATCGCGCCGGCCATGCGGCTGTTGGCCACGCGCAGGATCGCCTCGGCGGCAGCCACCGGATCAAGCCCCAATGGCGTGCCCACATCGCGCCCGATCGCCGCGCGCGCCGCCGTCTCGTCCAGTCGGCGGAGCTTGCCGCCGATCGGCCGTTCGGCATTGATGCGGCCCAGCACCACGTTCGCGTCCGTCACGGTCGAGCGCGCTCCGCCGGCGCCGTAGCAGGCGGGGCCCGGCACCGCGCCGGCCGATTCCGGGCCGACCTGCAATAGGCCGCCACGATCCACCCAGGCGACCGACCCGCCACCCGCGCCGATCGTGCTGATCTCGATCATCGGCGAACGCACCACCAGGCCGAAATCGATGCTGGTCTGCGCCGCGAGCGCCGTCTGCCCGCCCGCGATCAGCGAGACATCGAAGCTGGTGCCGCCCACATCGCCGGTGACGACGTTCGCGAAGCCGGCCGAGGCGGCGATATGCGCGGCCGCGATCACCCCCGCCGCCGGGCCGGACAGCGCTGTGCGGACCGGGCGGGCACGGGCGTTCTCCGCCGTCATCACCCCCCCGTTGGACTGCACGATGAGCAACTGGCCGGTGAAGCCGCGAGCGGAGAGATCCCGCTCCAGCCGATCCAGATATTCCGAGACGACCGGCTGAAGATAGGCGTTGAGCACGGCTGTGGACGTGCGTTCGAACTCGCGGATCTCGGGCAGGATGTCGCTGGAGGTCGTCACATGCGCGTTGGGCCAGATCGCGCGCACAGCCTCGGCAGCACGGCGCTCGTTCTGCGGATCGGCATAGGCATTGATGAACGCGATCGCCACGGACTGCGCACCGAGGGCGAGCAGTTCGCGCGCCCGCACGGCCACCTCCGCCAGGTTCACCGGCGTGCGAACGGTGCCATCCGCCAGAACACGCTCGTTCACTTCCAGCCGGCGGTCGCGTGGCACCACGGGTTCGAATTGCCCCCACAACCCCCAGGTCTGCGGCCGGTCCCGCCGCCGCATCTCCAGCACGTCACGGAAGCCCTGCGTGGTGATCAGCCCCGTTCTGCCCCCCTTGCGTTCCAGCAGCGCGTTGGTTCCGACCGTCGTGCCGTGCACCACCGTGCCGATCGCGCGGGTTTCCACACCGCCCTCGGCAAGGCCGGCGAGGAAGCCTTCCGCCTCGTCGCCCCGGGTGGAAGGAACCTTGCCGATCCAGCAGCGTCCGGTGGCTTCGTCGAGGAAGAACAGATCCGTGAAGGTGCCACCGACATCGACGCCGACGATCAATCGCCGCGCGCTCATGCCGCGCGCTCCGGTGCGGTAGCGTAGCCCAGCGCGACATCCCGCGCGATGGCACCGGCGGAACGTTCGGAAGGCGGGCCGTATCCGCCGCCGCCCGGGGTTTCAAGCCGCAGCCAGTCGCCGCGGCCGATGCGGCAGCCGACCAGCTTCGAGGCCATCGGCGGCGTGACTTCGCCGCCCGGCGTGTGCACGGTGAAGCGGTTCAGCGCCCCCGGCTGCCCGCCCAGCACGCCGGGCGGTGCGAAGCGCCCGCGCTCGCCGAACAGGAACACTTCCGCCTGCTCCTCCAGCAACTCGATCTCGTAGACCGCGCCGAGCCCGCCGCGATGGCGGCCTGCGCCGCCGCTGCCCGGCCGTAGCGCCCATTGGCGGAACATCACCGGATAGGCGGCTTCCAGGATTTCCACCGGCGGAATCGTGGCCGTGGAGATCGGCGCATTGCCGTGGTTCAGGCCGTCGCCCTCGGGATGGCCGCCATGGCCACCGCCAAAGAACGAGAACATCACCCATCGCCGCCCGTCCTGCCTGCGGCCGGCGATCGACAGCGCGTTGATGGTGCCGTAGGCGCAGCCGTTCACCTTGTCCGGCGCCGCCTGGGCGAGGGCGACGAACAGCACGTCGATGATGCGCAGGATCGTCTCGGTGTAGCCGCCGACCGGTTTCGGCCAGCGGGCATCAAGCAGTGAGGTTTCCGGGATGACGAAGCGCACCGGCTCCAGCACGCCGGCATTCGCCGGCACATCCCGGAAGATGTGCTTGAGGCCGACATAGCAGCTCGCGATCGCCGTGGCGCGGGCGATGTTGAGCGGGCCGCGGCAGGCTTCCGCCGTGCGGGAGAAATCGAACGTCATCGTCTCGCCCGCGATCGTGAGGTCGAGCGCGATGCGCAGCGGCGTGTCGGTGGCGCCGTCATTGTCGAGGAAATCCTCGGCGGAATACGTGCCGTCTGGCAGTTCCGCGATATGCGCGCGCATCAGCATCGCCGCGCGGGCGCGCAGCGCGGCGAGGCCTGCCGCAACGACATCGTCGCCATACTCGTCGAGCAGCGCATGCAGCCGCCGCACGCCGAGATCGAGCGCATTGATCTGGCCGTTGAGATCGCCGTAGGCGCTGGTGGGCAGGCGGCTGTTCGCAGTGATGATGCGCAGTACGTCTTCCTGCATCACCCCGGCGCGAAACAGCTTCACCGGCGGGATCAGCATACCTTCCTGGAAACACTCGGTCGCTTCCGGATTGTAGTTGCCGGGCACGTTGCCGCCGACATCGTGCCAATGGCCCACCGAGGCAAGATGGCAGAACACCGTGCCGCCCCGGAAAACTGGACGTACGAGCTTGAAATCCGACAGATGCGTGCCGCCGTCATACGGATCATTGAAGATGTAAACATCGCCATCCTGAAGGCCGCCGCCCTGTGCCGCGCGATCGATCACCGCCTTCACGGCGAAAGCCATCACGCCGACGAAGATCGGCAGGCCGGCCTTGCCCTGCACCAGGGTATGGCCGGTCTGCGCGTCGTACAGCCCGTGGCTTGCGTCACGCGCTTCGGCGATGGTGGGATTGAAGGCGGAGCGGAACAGCGTCGCGTCCATCTCGTCGGCGATCTGCTCCAGCCGGCCCTTCAGGACGGCCAGAGTGACGGGATCAGGCTCGGTCATAGCGTGCGCCCTGCTCCAGCATGTCCTCGGTGCCGAGGAGATCGTTGATGCCGCGGAAATCCAGCATCCGCTCGCGGAACGGGGCGGTGGTGCCGTGCGCGGCGAGGCTCGCGAAATAGTCGGTCAGCGCGCGGCCGACGGCGCGCATGGTGCCGCCCGGGAAGATCGCGATGCGGAAGCCCAGACGCTCGAGCGCCGCACTGTCGGCAACCGGAGTCACGCCGCCCTCCACCATGTTCGCGAGCAGCGGCACACGTCCGGCGAAATGCCGCGCCACCGCCGCAAGCTCCGCATCGCTGCGCGGCGCCTCGACGAACAGCACGTCGGCCCCGGCCGCGAGATAGGCTTCGGCGCGGTCGAGGGCTGCGGGGGGGCCTTCGACCGCGATCGCATCCGTGCGGGCGACGATCAGCGTTTCCGCGCCCGGCCGCGCATCCAGCGCCGCGTGGATCTTGCCCACCATCTCCGCCGTGCCGATCAGCCGCTTGTCGCGCAGATGCCCGCAGCGCTTGGGCATCGCCTGGTCTTCCAGCTGGATCGCCTGCGCACCGCGCCGAGCGAGCAACCGCACCGTGCGCTGCACGTTCAGCGCGTTGCCGAAGCCTGTATCCGCATCCACGATGAGCGGGATGCCAACCCGTTCGCTGATGGCGCCCACCGTGTCCGCCACCTCCTGGAGGCTGACCAGACCGATATCCGGGCGGCCGAGGCGCGCATAGGCGATGGACGCGCCGGAGACATAGGCTGCCCCGAACCTCGCACGTTCGATCAGCAGCGCGGAGAAGGCATCGTAGCAGCCGGGCGCCACCAGCAGGCCCGGCTGCTTCAGGCGTTCACGGAGGATCATCTTTTCACAGCCCCAGATACGTCTTCTTCAAGGCGGGATCACCCAGCAGTGCCGCAGCCGGGCCTTGCAGGGCGAACACTCCGTTCTCCAGCACGTAGGCACGGCCGGCCGTGGCGAGCGACTGCACGACGTTCTGCTCGACGATCAGGATCGAAGGGCCGCCCTGCCGCAAGCGATCGATCAGGGCAAACATCTCCTCCACCAGCAGTGGCGAGAGGCCGAGGGAGGGCTCGTCCAGAATCAGCAGAAGCGGCTCGGCCATCAGGCCCCGGCCGATCGCCAGCATCTGCTGCTCCCCGCCCGACAGCGTGCCGGCAAGCTGGCGGCGGCGCTCCCGCAGCCGGGGGAAGGTGGTGAACGCGCGTTCGAGATTGTCCACCCGACGGGCACGGGCGCGGCGATAGCTGCCGAGTTCCAGATTCTCCTGAACCGTCAGATCAGCGAAGATCCGCCGCCCTTCCGGCACATGGATCAGCCCGGCTTCCACGATTTCCGCCGGATCGCGCCCGCTGATTCGCGCACCCGCGAAGCGCACTTCGCCCTGCGTCGGCGCCAACAGGCCGCTCAGCACGCGGTTCAGCGTGGTCTTGCCCGCGCCGTTGGCGCCGAGCACCGCAACCACCTCGCCTTCGGCCACCTGCATGTCGATGCCGCACAGCACCGGCACGGCGCCATAGCCGGCCTTGATGCCGCAAACCTCAAGCAGCATGGCCGCCCCGCAGGCGGGCGGCCGCACCATGGCCGAGGTAGGCTTCGATCACACGCGGGTCCGCGGCGATCTCGGCCGGCGTGCCGGCGGCGATCATCGTGCCGTTCGCCATCACGAAGGCATGCTCGCACAGGCTGACGACGGCCTGCATGACATGCTCGATCATCAGCACGCTCACCCCGCCATCGCGGATGCCGCGGATCACCGGGACGATTTCTGCGATCTCGGCGGGGTTGAGACCGGCCATCACCTCGTCCAGCAGCAGCAGCTTCGGTTGGGTGGCCAGCGCGCGGGCCAGCTCCAGCCGCTTGCGGCCTGCCACTGTCAGCGTGTGCGCCGGCTGGTCGAGCTGGCGGGAAAGCCCGACCTGCGCCGCCACGTTGCGTGCCGCCGCAAGGGCCGCAGCGCGCCCGGCGATGTGCAGATGGGCGCCCACGGCAATGTTGTCCGCCACGCTCAACCGGCCGAAGGGCTGCACGATCTGGAAGGTGCGCACCATGCCGCGCGCGCAGATCCGGTCGGGCGCAAGGCCGGTGATCGGCTGGCCAAGGAGGCGCACGGTACCCGCATCGGGCTTGTGGAAGCCGCAAGCGGTGGCGAACAGCGTGGTCTTGCCCGCGCCGTTCGGCCCGATCAGCGCGACGATCGATCCGGCTTTCATCGTGAGGCTTGCATCATTCACGGCGAGCAGCCCGCCGAAGCGCTTGGTCAGATGCGCGATCTCAAGCATCGCGGCGCCTCGGAGCCGAACGGCGCCGCAGCCCGGCAAGCCCGGCGGGCAGGAAGCGCAGCATTGCGATCAGCAGCATTCCATACAGCGCCAGATCGAGACCCGGCGCGTTGCCGGCGATGCGCTTCGCGCCCTCGCCCACCAGCCGCAGCACCACCGCGCCGTAAAGCGGCCCGAACGGTGTGCCGAGCCCGCCGATGATCGGCGCGAGCAGCGCCTGCACCGACATGCCGTAGCCAAAGCCGAGCCCGCTATCGACGAACAGGAAGACCTGCAAATAGAACGCGCCGGCCGCAGCAGCGAGGGCCGCCGACAGCGCGAGGGACGCGGTCTTCACCCGGACGAGATGGATGCCGAGCGCCTGCGCCGCCTGCTCGTTCTCCCGCACCGCCATCAGCCGCGCGCCGAACCGCGAGCGCTCCAGCCACATGGCAAGCAGCGTGCCGAGCACCACCAGCGCCCAGACGATCCAGTACGGAATGCGTGCGTCGGTGAACTGGAAGTTCCACGCCCCCGCCTTCAGCGGCACAAGCATCCCGAATCCGCCGCCAGTATAGCCGAAGGAGGAGACGAGGATGCGTGCAAGCTCCGCGAAGGCCAGCGTGACCAGCGCGAAATACGAGCCACGCAGCCGGTAGCGGAACACGAGCCAACCGACCGCCGCCCCCGCCGCCGCGCCGAGCAGAACGGCGGTGCCGCCGGCCAGCCAGGCATTCACGCCCTGCCGCACCTGCAGCACCGCCGTGGTGAAGGCGCCGGTGCCGAAGAACAGTGCGTGGCCAAAAGAGTATTGGCCGCCATAGCCACCGAGGATGTTCCATGATTGGCCGAGCAGCGCGAACAGCAGCACCAGCAGCGCTGATGTCATCCAGAATCCCGGTGGCACCACGAGCGGCAGCGCGCCGAGTGCGAGCAGCAGGATCAGCCCTGGCAGATCGAGCCGCTTCATGCGGTGCGAGCGCCGAACAGGCCGGTGGGGCGGAACAGCAGCACCAGGATGAATGCGAGATAGATTCCGAACTGGCCGAGACTCTGGCCGAGGTACAGCCCGCCGACCGACTCGACGACGCCGAGCAGGAAGCCGGCCAGCACCGCTCCGGGGAAGCTGCCCATGCCGCCCAGCACCACAGTCGTGAACGCCACCAGAACGAAGGCGTAGCCGACCTGCGGCGTGACGTAGAAGCTCGGCAGCAGCAGGCATGCGGCGGCGGCCACGCAGGCGGTGCCGATGCCGAAGGTGACGGCGTAGATATGCTCCACCCGGATGCCGACCAGCCGGGCGCCATCCGCCTCGCGCGCCACGGCGCGGATCGCCCGGCCGAGATCGGTGCGGGTGATCAGCAGCCATAGCAGCCCCGCCAGCACGAGCGCGGCGGCAAAAGCGATCAGCCTCGGTACCGGCAGGTACATCACGCCGAGGTTCACCGCATCCCCGGCATATGGCACGTCGATCGTGCGGGTCGTGGAACTGAAGAAATACAGAGCGAGGTTATCGATCACGATCGACAGGCCGAGCGTGACCATCAGCACGTTCTCATCCCGCCCGTGGCTGGCCGGCGCCACCACGAAGCGTTGCAGCAGGTAGCCGAGCACAAAGAAGGCCGGCACCAGCACCAGGATCGCGATGTACGGATCAATCCCGAGCAGCGTCCAGAGAAAGAACGCGGCATACAGCGCCAGCATCAGCAGGCTGCCGTGGGCGAAGTTGATGATGTGCAGCACCCCGTAGATCAGCGTCAGCCCCAGTGCGATCAAGGCATAGACCGCACCGCTGGCCAGCCCGCTGATCACGGCGGGCAGCAGCAGCGAAAGTTCCATCCCGCGTGCCCGGCGCGCGCGTCAGCCCGCCGCCGGGATCGGGAAGATCGGCTTGGCCGAGGCGAACGCCCTGGGAAAGATCACCTCGATCTTGTCCTGCTGGATCTGCGTATTCACCGGCTGGGCGCCCTGGTTCTGGCCATGCACGAACTTCGTGGGGCCGTAGGGCATGATGGTGTCGGAATAGGTGGATGCGGCGAGAGCCTCGATCACCTTCGCCCGCCCGGTGCTCGCCGCCCGCTCGATCGCATCGGCCAACACGCGCATTGCCGAATAGTTCAGCATCATCTCGTAGGTGAGGTCCCATTTGTTCGCTGCCACCTTGGCGGCGAATGCCTTGGAGAGAGCCTTGTTCGGATCATAGTAGTGGTTGCAATCCATGATGTATTCAGCCGCCTGCGGATCGTTTTTCGCAAACGTGACGTTGGAGGCAGCACCGCCCAAAATCGCGTACATCGCCACCTTCGGGTGCACGTGCTGCTGCCGGAAGGCGCGCGCCATCAGGATGAATTCGTTCTTGTAGTTCGACGGGATGATCAGGTCCGGCGCCGCCTGCCTCACCTGCAGCGCGATCGTCGTGAAATCGCGCTGCGGCGTGGGGTGACCGATGGTGCGCAGGACCTTGAAGCCGAGCGGCGGCAGCTTTGCATGCAGCAACTTCGCCATGCCGGAGCCGAAGGCGCCGTTTTCGTGCACGATCACCACCGTCTTCGCCGGCTTGCCCGCCGCGTCGTTCAGTGTCACGAGGTTGGACAATCCGGTGGATGTCACCTTGCCGAAGCCAGGGGCGAAGCGGAACGTGTTGGCAAGCCCGCGCTGCACGATCTGATCAACCACGCCGACATCGACCATGTAGGCGAGATTATGCTTTGCCGCCTGCTGCGTTGCCGCGAGCACGATGTTGCTCGCGAACCCGCCTTGCACGGCGGATACCCCCTGGCCTGCCATGCGGTCCACTTCCGCCACCGCGGCATCGGGGTTGGATTGCGCATCGCCCAGCACCGGCTCGATCCGCGCTCCTCCGAGCGACTTGATGCCGCCGGCCGCGTTGATCTCCTGCAGCGCCAGCATCGCACCCTTGCGCCCCTGGCTGCCTTCATAGGCGAACGCGCCGGTAACGGGGTGCAGCAGGCCGATTTTCACCGCGGCCGGGGCGGCCCGCGCCAGCGCGGGCAGCGCGAGACCGGCAGTGGCTGCCGCACCGCCCAGCAACTGGCGGCGCTTCAACGGAAAGCGGGGTGGCATGGACTCAGTCATGGCGGACACTCTCCTGGATCGTGGATGCGGCCGAGGGGCCGCGGGACAGAGTCATGTGATATTCAAAACGGTCCGGCCGGTACAGGATATCGATGGCCTGCACCGGAATCCCGCCACTGTCGGACACCACGCGCCGGATCAGCAGCAGCGGGCTGCCCACGGCGACCTGAAGCCGTGGTGCGACCTGGCTATCGGCCAGCGTTGCCGTGATGCTCTGCTCGGCGGCGCCCACCCGCACACCGGCCCGCTCCAGCAGGTCGATCAACGGGGCGGCAATCAGGTCTGCCTCGGTGAACCGCCGGCCGATGCGCTCCGGCACGAAAGTCGTGGATTGGGACAGCGGCGCGCCGTCCAGATGCCGCACGCGCACGGCACGCTGCACGATCTGCTGCGGCTCGATCTTCAGCCGGTCGGCCACCGAAGCGGCCGCAGGCAGATATCCGAACTCCAGCAACTGCACGGACGTATCCCGGCCGATCGCGTTCAGCGCGGCGAGCAGCCCTTCGATGCTGGCACTGATCGGCCGCGCGGCAATGCCGCCGGAGGCGCGGCGGCGCACCCGCGTACCGCGCCCCCGCCCACGCTCCACCAGCCCTTCGGCGGCCAGTTCGTCCAGCGCGCGCTTGGCGGTGATGCGGCTGACGCCGAAGCTCCGCGCCAGATCGTTCTCTCCGGGCAGTATGGCGCCCACGGGGAAATCGCCGCTCACGATCCGGCTGCGCAGGATCACATACACCCGGTGATAGAGCGGCATCGGCGAAGGATCGGCGGACAGGTCCGTCGGAGACGTGCCTATAGGCGCACCCACCGAAGCTTCCGCGTTTCCCTCCGCGCGGTTCCCGTCCATCGTCCCTCGGCTCCTCGCCTCTTCTCGGGGCGACGGTAGCAGCACAAATGATCTATTGCTATAGCTTTAAGCGTTACTCCGAACGGCTCAAGCGGCGGCAGGCTCCCTGTCCAGCGCTAGGTCCCGGACATATTCCGCGAGCGCGAGTGCCGCGGTCAGTCCCGGCGATTCGATGCCAAAGAGATTGACGAGCCCGGGAACGCCATGCGCTCGCGGCCCCTGCACCACGAAATCCTGCACGGCGACATTCCTCGGTACGATCTTGGGCCGGATGCCGGCATAACCCGGCTGCAACGCTCCATCCTTGAGTCCTGGCCAATAGCGGCGCACCGCGTCGTAGAAGCGCTCGGCCCGCGCCGGATCGACCGCGTAGTCCAGGTGATCGATCCACTCCACATCCGGGCCGAAACGGGCCTGCCCCCCAAGATCGATCGTCAGATGCACCCCGAGCCCTCCGGGCACCGGCACGGGATAGATGAGGCGCGAGAAAGGGGACCGCCCGCTCAACGTGAAATAGTTGCCTTTGGCGTAATACGCTTGCGGCACGAGGCGCGGCGGCATGCCGGCGATCCGCCCGGCGAGCCACGGCGCTTGCAGCCCGGCAGAGTTCAGGAACAGGCGGCACCGCAGGGACATCGGCTCGGCGCCGCCCACATCGATCTCCATGCCGCCTTCAGTTGCACGGCCACCATCGACCGGGCTGCGGAACACGAACGCGGCGCCAGCCGCTTCGGCGTCGCCTTGCAGCGCGAGCATGTAGGCGTGGCTGTCCACAATGCCTGTCGTGGGCGACAGCAGCGCCCCCGTGCAGGCAAGATTCGGCTCAAGCGCCCGCGCCTCCGCCGCCGAGAGCAGACGCATGCCTTCCACGCCGTTCGCCTCCGCCCGCGCCTGGATATCGAGGAGGCGCCCACTCTCCTCCGGAGAAGTCGCGACGATCAGCTTGCCGCAGTTGTTGAAGGGCACGCCATGCGCCCCGCAATACGCATAGAGCAACCGCCGCCCCTGCACGCAGAACCGCGCCATCAAGCTGCCACGCGGGTAATAGATGCCGGCATGGATGATCTCGCTGTTGCGGCTCGAGGTTCCGGTGCCGATCCCCCCTGCCGCCTCCAGCACGATCACCTCGCGCCCGGCCAGCGCCAGCGCCCGGGCCACCGCGATCCCCACCACGCCCGCGCCCGCCACCACACAATCAACGTCGTCCACGCGGCTCTCCATTTTCGAAGCGGCAGGCGTGAGGGCAGTGCTATTGCCGGACATGCCCCGCGGCATCGCACGATGCGATGGCATTCGGCATTATTTATGGATGCACCAAGAGCGCAAGCCATTGCCAGCCGTGCCGAACGGGCGATTACACAGGCCTGCGCGAGCTACCAGTCATCAGGCATCGGCCCATCGCGAGGCCACACCTCCGGCATTCCGGCAAGTTTTCGATAATCGGTCATTCCTTTCAACCATGCGGGCCGGCTATACAGTCGCTAAATCGGCCGAAAGGAAGATCCATGCGACACTCGGATATGCCCGTTCAGCCGAGCGGCACTGCCCTGCCGGCAGCCCCACGCACCACGCAGATCGAACGCAGCTCGCTCGCGGACGCGGCTCGGGAGGAAATACTCCGGCGCATCCTGGATGGCGAGATACAGCCTGGCGAGCGAATCATCGAACTGCGCCTGGCGCAGGAGCTGGGCACCAGCCAGGCGCCGGTGCGCGAGGCGCTGCGTGCTCTTGAAGTGCTGGGTGTCGTCGAATGCAGCCGGAATCGAGGTGCGCGCGCCCGCCTGCTGGACAGCCGCGAATTGGCTGAGATTTCCGACGTGCGCGCCGAGATCGAGGGATATGCGGCAAGCCTTGCGACCAAACGGCTGAAAGGCGACACGGCGGAGTTGGAGACGCATCTTGCTGCCATGCTGAACGCCGCCGGTACAGCCGATGTGCGACGATTCGCGGAGGCGAACCACCGCTTCCACCGCCATATCGTGGAGACCGCTGGCAACGCCACGCTGTTCCAAATCTGGATTCAGCTCGACGTGAAGGTTCATACGGTAATGAACGTCCTGCGCAGCCACAAGGATCTGAGGGACGTAGCCCTCTCCCACCAGCCGGTGATCGATGCGATACGGGCGCGCGATGCCCGCGCCGCGCGGCTGGCACTGCGCCACCACATCCTGGGCCATCGGCCGAATCCATGAAGAGGCGATGCCGGGTCAAATTATCGATTATCGGTATTGCGAACGGCAAAACGGGCTGATACGTTCCTTGAACGGGCAACGAGAAGAACACGAACCCGGGGAGGAGATCATGAAAACGCCATTGCCTTCGGGCCACCGCGTGCCGTCCCGCCAGTTTGGCCGGCGTGCCGCATTGCGGATGGCTGCGGGTGCATCTGCCGGGGCCGCGCTTGCAGCCACACCGCTGGCGCAGGCGGCCGCACCGATCGACATCAGCTTCTGGACGTTCGACAACCCGCAACAGCGCCCCTGGCTGCAAAAGCGCGTACAACTCTACATGGCGCAGCACCCGAACGTGCGGGTCAGCTTCCAGTGGTTTGCCTTTGCCGATCTGGGCAAGAAGCTCAGCGTCGGCTTCGCAACCGGCACGGCGCCCGATGGGTTCGTCAGCCAGGACTGGTTCATGCCCACCTGGCTGTCGAAGAACCTGCTTGCGCCGCTCGATCTGCAGCGTCTGGGCTATGCCTCTCTCGATGCATTTCGCTCCAGCCTCACTCCTGCCTTCGTGGCGGGTGCGGTGCAGGACGGTAAAGCCTATGGCTACCCGCTCTGGTTCTATGGCTACGTGAATTACCTGAACACGAAGCAATTTCACGAAGTCGGGCTGGACCCGGTGAAGGACGCGCCGCAAAGCTGGGATCAGTTGGGTGAGGTCGCGAAGCGCCTCACCATCAAGAAGGGCAACAGGTTCGTCCGGCAGGGCTTCAAGTTCGCGATGCATGCCGCGCAATGGACGATGATTCAGTTCAACCCGATCCTGCTGCAATGCGGCGGCACCTGGTTCGACGCGACGGGGAAATCCACGGTCAACAATGCGGCCGGCTTCAAGGCGATGACCATCCGTGCCTCCATCGCCAGGAAATACGGCGCGGAAGACCCGGCGGACAGCATTGCGACCAACCCCATCCCGCAGATGGATTGGCTGAAGGAGCGCTGTTCGATGTTCTTCAGCCATCCACTGCCGATGGCAACGATCGAATCCCAGAACCCGACGATGGCGGCGCAACGCTACTTTCGCCCGGTGCAATGGCCGGGCGTGGTGCCAGGCAAGGGATTCTCGACGACGTATGGCTTCAACCTCGTCATCAACATGCATGCGCCGAAGCACAAGCAGGAGGTTCTGCACGACCTGTATCGCTTCATCATGAGCGATCCGGTGGATTGCTGGAAGGCCACCGCACCCTTCCCGCTCGCCCTGAAGGGCGGCTGGCTGGACGACCCGGCAGTGAAGAACTACCCGTTCCTGCACGAATTCATCCGCGCGCGCGATACCGGCGTATTCCTGCCCCGCACGGTGATCTTCAACGAATTGGCAGACACCATGCATCGCACGGTCCAGAAGATCATGCTGAACAACGCAGACATCCAGAAAAGCCTCGATGTCGCGGCGGCGGAAATAGATCGTGCAACCGCCCAATCCAAGCGTGGCTGACAGAACCAGCATCCCGGCCGGGCGCGCGGCGATGATCGTGCGCCCAGCCATGCCGGTGCGACGGCGGGCCCATTTCCGCCGGCGCATCCAGCTTTGGGGCGCGATGTTCGTCACACCCACGCTTCTGTTCTTCGCGGTGTTCAAATACGGTCCGATGCTTTGGGCGATGTGGCTCAGTCTCAACGCGTACGACATGATGTCCGCACCACACTTCATCGGGCTCGGAAACTATCGCAGCCTGATGGCGGACCCGATCTTCTGGCACGCGCTCTCCAACACGCTGGTCTATATCGCCGGCTCCACCACGCTCATCACGCTCGTCGCGCTTGGGCTCGCGCTCGCCGTCAATTCCGCCGTTCCTGGGGCGCGGCAGTGCATGATGCTGATGTACCTTACCAACCTCATGCCGATCATCGCCGTGTGCCTGGTATGGCGGTTCCTGTTTCTGCCGTACGGGCTCGTGAACGAACTGTTGCACCTGGTCGGCATCGGCCGTATCGATTGGTTGACCTCCACCACCATGGCCATGCCGGCGATCATCATCGTCACCGTCTGGCGGTTCGCGCCGTATTTCATGGTTGTGTTCCTAGCCTCCCTGCTTGCCATCCCCGCGGACTATTATGAAGCAGCCGAGTTGGATGGTGCCGGTGCAGTCAGTCGGTTCCGCCATGTCACCCTGCCGCTGCTCGCGCCGATGACGTTCTTCGTGATCGTGGTCTCCGCGCTGCTCTGCGCCCGCATTTTCCTGATGCCATATGTGATGACCGGGGGTGGCCCCGGCAACGCGACACGTGTCCTGTCCATGCTGATCTATGAAACCGGATTCTCCTACCTCAAGATGGGGCGCGCCGCGGCCATCTCGGTTGTGCTGTTCGGCATCATGCTCGTCTTCACGCTCGCGCAGATGCGGTTGTTCCTGCGCGCGGAACAGAGCGTCAGCCGATGACACGAGGGAGGAGGACAAGGCTGCGCCGCATCCTGCTGGGCACGGTGCCACTCGGTGTCGTCACGTTCTTCTTCCTGCTGCCGATCCTGTGGATGGCGGGAACGTCGTTCCAGTCCAACGCGAAGCTGTTCCAGTCCGGCATGGGCTGGCTTCCCACCGTGCTGCATCCGGACAACTACCCGAAGGCGCTGGCGGCGGCGAATTTCGGGCGCTACTTCCTCAACAGCGGCATCGTGTCCCTCGCCGTCACCGTCGGCAACCTCGTGTTCGGCGTCCTTGCCGGTTACGGGCTCGCGAAGTTCCGCTTTCCGGGCCACCGCCTGGTTCTGCTGCTGATCCTCACAACGTTGATGCTGCCCCTGGAAGTCACACTGGTACCCACCTTCCTCGTGGTTCATGCGCTCGGTTGGATCAACACGTACCAGGGCATGGTTGGGCCGCTGCTGGTGGATGCGTTCGGCGTGTTCCTGATGCGGCAATCGATGCTGGCGATCCCGTCCGACTACATGGAAGCCGCGCGGATCGACGGTGCTGGGGAGTTGCGCATTCTATTGCGGATCATGTTGCCGCAATGCATTCCGGCACTCGCGGTGCTGGCGATGTTTGCCTTCCGCGATAGCTGGGACCAGTTCCTGTGGCCTCTCACGATCGTGTCGGTCGATCATCTGCGCACCTACCCGCTCGGCCTTGCCCAGTTCGGGGAGGATTTCGGCAATCCACCCACTCAGCAGATGGCCATCGCCGTTCTGGCGACCATTCCGGTGTTCCTTCTGTTTGCCGTGCTTCAGCGCGCGCTGACGCGAGGTTTCGGCCTCGGCGGCATCAAGGGATAACAGCCAGCATCCTCATGGAGAACACGAGATGAAGCCGCTAGCGTTGCGCGGATCCCTTCCCGCGAGCCTCTGTCCGTTTCGGCCAGATCTGTCGATCGACGAGGATGCTTTCATAGCCCATGTGAACTGGTTGGCCGAAGCTTCCCGCGGGGGCGGCGTGGTCTGCAACGGGCATGCGGGAGAGGTTGCCTCACTCACCCGGGCGGAGCGGCAGCGCGTCGTCGCGCTCGCCGTGCAGGCGGCAGCCGGTCGGGCGCCCATCATTGCCGGCATCTATACCGACTCCACGGCGGAGGCGGTCGATCTCGCGCGCGACGCTGCGGCGGCGGGCGCGGATGCGCTGCTGGTGTTTCCCCCGCCCGTGTTTGGTGGTGGCGGAAACCGCACGCCGGAGATGGTGCTGGCCTTCATCCGGGCGGTGGCGCAGGCCGTGGATGTCGGCATCGTGATTTTCCAGTTTCCCCTTGCCACGCTGGGCTACCCGGCCGATCTGCTGCTGCGCCTCGTGGAAATCCCCAACGTCGTCGGTGTGAAGGAAGGCAGCGACCATCTGCCGAGCTTCGAGCACAACCTGCGCGCAATTCGCGCCGCACGGCCCGATGTTTCGGTTCTGACCACGAACAACACGATGCTGTTCGCCACCACCGCGCTCGGCGCGGACGGCATTCTGTCCGGCAGCGGCTCCGTCGTCGCCGATCTGCACGCCGACCTGTTCGATGCCGTGCGGCGTGGAGATCTGTCGGCCGCGCGGCAGATCAACGACCGCATCTGGCCGCTCACGCAGGTGTTCTACTGCGACCCCGCGGTGAACATGCACAATCGCATGAAGGTGGCGCTCGAATACCTCGGGCGGATGCCGCCAGCAGTTGTGCGTCCGCCACTCCAGCCGCTCGGCCGGGAGGAGCGGGAACGCATCGCCGCCGGCATGCGTGCGGCCGGGCTCACGGCCCAGCCGCAGGAGGGCCGGCGCGCATGGGCCTGACCAACCCGTTCGACTTCACCGGCAAGACCGTCGTGCTGGCGGGCGCAACCGGCGGCCTGGGGCAGCCGATTGCCCACGCCTTCGCCGCCGCGGGGGCCAACATCGCCGCCTGCGCGCGCAGCGGGAAAGCGCTCGCGGAGTTGCAGGCCGCGCTGCCTGCCGGCGGCGGAGAGGTGCTGGCCGTGCCTGTGGACCTGTGCGACCAGGGCGCGGTCGAGGCGTTCGCCGAGCAGACCCGCACCCGCTTCGGCACGATCGATGTCCTGGTCAACCTCGCGGGTGGCATCATCCGCAAGCCGTCCGCCGATTATCCGCTGGACGAATGGCAGCTTGTCATGGACATCAACCTCAAGACCTGCTGGCTGAGCTGCCAGGCCTTCGGGCGCATGATGATCGCGCAGGGCCACGGGCGGATCATCAATTTCTCATCCAATGCCGGCCTGCACGGCATTCCTGGCTATCCCGCCTACAGCCCCGCCAAGGCTGGCGTGATCGCGCTCACGCGCGGGCTGGCGGTGGAATGGGGGCGGCATGGCATCCGCACCAACGCGTTGTCTCCAGGCTTCGCGGAAACGCCGTTCAACGCGGAGGTGCTGGGTCAGCCGGAACGGGTCCAGCAGATACTGGCCCGCATGCCGCTCGGCCAGGTGCTGCCGGCCGATGCGCTGGTGGGGCCGACCCTGTTCCTGGCGTCGGATGCGTCACGGTGGATCAACGGCCACACCGTCAACGTCGATACCGGCTTCAACGTTACGTAGAGGTGCGCTGTGGAAAAGATCCGAATCGCGCTCGCCAACCGCGGCGCCGGCACGGCCCCCGTCTTCGCCGCCGTGGAGGGCGGCTGCTTCCACGCGCAGGGGCTGGAGCCCGAACTCATCCCGCACGCCGGCCACAGCCGCTCGCTGCACGCACTGATCGCCGGAGAGGCGGACTTCACCAACGCGGTGGCAACGGAGCTGATCGCGGCGAATCATCGTCATGGCGGCGATGCCGTCATCATCGCCTCCGCCATCAGCCGCAGCGCGCAACAAGTGTCTGCTCGCCCCGGCCTGTTCACACGGGAAGCCCTGCGCGGCAGGCGCTGGGGTGTGGTGGCCCGGAACGACGCCGACGAATGCGCCATCGCCATGACGTTCGAGCGATGGGGCTGGGAGTTGGGGCGCGATGCGGAGATCATCGCCGTGGGCAACGATGCGCCCCGGCTCGATCTGCTGCTCGATCCCGCCCATGTCGATGTCGCCATCATGCACGCGCCGGAGCCTTTCCAGGCGCTGCGCCGGGGTTGGTCCCTGGTGGAGGATCTGGGGCAGCTCGATGTCGCGTTCCAGAACAGTTGCGCGGCCACCACGCGGCGTATGATGCAGGCACGGCCGGACACGGCCCTGCGCTACGTGCGTGCATACTGCGCCGGCGTGTACCGGTTCCGCACGGATGCGGCATTCGGCATGGAAGTGCTTCGCAAATACTCTGGCGAGACGGATCGCGGCGTGCTCGCCCGGAGCTGGACGATGTTCGCCCGCCTGATGGGCGGGATGATGTTCCCGAGCGTGGAAGGCATTCGCAACGCGGCCGCCGCGCTGCACAGGCTGGGGGCGGCCCCACCGCCGCCGGGCGGCATCGATGCGCTGATGGACATGCGCCCCGTCGCCACGCTCGAAAGCGAAGGGTTCTTCCTGTCGTTGATGGGGGCGGAAGAAGCGGTCGGGAAAGCGGGGGTGGCATAGGCATGGAATATCGCAATCTCGGCCGCGCCGGCCTGAAGGTCAGCGCGCTCAGCCTCGGTTCCTGGACCACGTTCGGTGAAAGCGTAAAGGACCAGGCGGCAGTGCGGTCCATCGTCGCCGCGGCGTACGATGCCGGGGTGAACTTCTTTGACATGGCCGACGGTTACGCGCGAGGAGAATCGGAACGCGCCATGGGCCTCGCGCTGCGCCCGTTTCCGCGCCACACGCTGGTCCTGTCGAGCAAGGTGTTCCGCCCGATGAGCGAGGACGTGAACGACCGGGGGTTGTCACGCAAGCATATCATGGATGCGGTGGACAAATCGCTGGCCCGGATCGGCACTGATTATCTGGACATCTATTTCTGCCACCGCGACGACCCCGAAACCCCGATCGAGGAGACGGTGCGCGCGATGGACGACCTGGTACGCGCCGGCAAGGTGCTGTACTGGGGTACCAGCGAATGGCCGATCGGGAAGATCGGCGAGGCCATCTCCATCGCCGGGCGCATGTTCCATCGCCCGCAGGTCGAGCAGTCGCTGTACAACCTGCTGAGCCGGGAACGGGTGGAAGGCGAGCTGGGCGATATCGCGAAGGAACACGGGCTCGGCCTCGTCATCTGGGGGCCGCTCGCCTCGGGCCTGCTGAGCGGCAAATATGACGACGGCATTCCCGAAGGCAGCCGGCTGAGCCGCCTGACGGGCCCGCGCGACCAATGGTACAGCTCCGATTTCATCGACCGGGTGCGGCGGCTGCGGCGCATCGCCGATGAGATCGGTGCCCCGCGCAGCGCCATCGCGCTCGCCTGGCTGCTCGGCCGGCCGGGGGTGAGCAGCGTCATCACCGGCGCCGTCACGCTCGATCAGTTGCGGGCCAACCTTGCAGCCCACGACCTGCGCCTGCCGGAAGCCGCTCTGCGGGAGATCGACGCGATCTTCCCGCCCGCCCGCGTGCTGGAGGCTCAGGAGTGAAGGCCGCCGTCCTCGAAGCCTTCCACCATCCGCTGGCGATCCGGGATCGCACCCTGCCCGAGCCGGCCTCGGGGGAGGTGACGGTGGAGGTGCGGGCCTGCGGCTTGTGCCAGACCGATATCCACATCGCCGAAGGGCGCATCCCCACCGTGGTGCTGCCGCTGATCCCGGGGCACGAGTTCGCCGGCGTGGTCGCACGGCTCGGCCCCGGCGTCACGGGCTGCCGGGTGGGGGACCGCGTCACGGTCTGCGTGGACGTGGCCTGCGGACATTGCGATTTTTGCCTGCGCGGAGAGACCAACCGCTGTATCGCGCTGCGACGCATCGGGTTCGAGCGTGATGGCGGCATGGCGGAATTCGTGAACGTGCCGGCCGCGAACATGGAACGCATCGCCGATGGCGTGAGCTTCGAGAAAGCCGCCATCATCCCCGATGCGGTGGCCGCGATGTACCGCGCGCTGAAGACCGTGGCCGGCGTGGGGCCGGGAACGAAGCTCGCCATTCTGGGCGTCGGCGGCCTCGGCATGCAGGGGGTGAAGATCGCGCACATGCTGGGTGCGCGCTGCACCTGCACGGATCTGGACGACCGCAAGCTCGCCCGCGCACGCGGTTTCGGCGCGGCGTTCACACTCAACCCCTCCCGGGAGGGGTTGCTGGAGGCCGGGCGCGCGCAGGGCGGGTTCGATGTGGTGATCGACAATGTGGGGCGGCGGGAGACGATGGCGGAAGCCGTGGCCGCCTGCCGCAACGGCGGCAAGGTGGTCGCCATGGGCTATGTCGATCCCATGCTCGACATCCCATCCTATGATATCGTGATCCGGGAGAAGCAGGTGATCGGTTCCCGCGCCATCACCCGCGCCGAATTCCGCGAAGTGGTGGGGCTGGTCAATTCTGGCCGGCTCGATCCGGATATCGGCGAGCTCGTCCCGATCTCCCAAGTGAACGACGCGCTCGAAAACCTTCGCGCCGGGCGCTACCTCACACGCGGCGTGCTGATGCTGCCGTTCGGATAGGCGCGTACCGCATCGGGCCGTAGCCAGCGAGAAAGAGGGCGGGTTGACGCAGGCACCGGGTCAACGAGACACTGGATTCCGGAGACCCGCACATGAAGCTCACAGACTTCCGCGTCCTCACATTCGATTGCTACGGAACCCTGATCGACTGGGAGAGCGGCCTGTTCGCCGCGCTGCAGCCGCTGCTCGCCAAGGCCGGGCCGGCCATGCCGCGGAACGAGGCGCTGGAGGCCCTCGCGCGGCATGAATCTGCGCAGCAGGCGGAAACACCCGGCATGATCTATTCCGATCTTCTGGCGCAGGTGCATCGCCGCCTCGCACGGGACTGGGGCGTGGCCACGACCGAAGCGGACCATGCGCGCTTCGGCGCCTCGGTGCCGGCATGGCCGGAGTTCGCGGATGCGCCGTCCGCGCTGCGCTACCTGAAGAAGCACTACCGGCTGGTGATCCTCTCGAACGTCGACCGCGAGAGCTTCAAAGCCAGCAACCGCCGGCTGGGCGTGGAGTTTGACGCGATCTACACTGCGCAGGACATCGGCTCCTACAAGCCAGACCCGGCCAACTTCCGGTACATGCTCGACCGGCTCGCAGCCGACGGGCACGGGAAGGATGACATCCTCCACACCGCCCAGAGCCTGTTCCACGACCACGCCCCGGCGAAACACTGCGGGCTTGCTTCCGCCTGGATCGATCGGCGGCACGATCAATCCGGCTGGGGCGCGACGATGGCGCCACCGGACGGCACCGGCTATGACTTTCATTTCACGAGCCTCGCCGCGATGGTGGCGGCACATCAGGCCGAGCTGAAAGCATGATGAAGGGCCGGCCTATTTCCTGTCGGCCGGCGGAACCCCCCAGTCCTCCTCCAGCCGGGCACGGACCGCGCGCAATGCCCGCATATCCGCGGCGGTCTTTGCCTCCAACACAAGTGCGGTCGCCAGGGGAATAAGCTCGCTGAGAAGCCAGCCACCTCCAGCCGCGCTCCACGCCAGACCCAGTACCGGAAATGAAAGCGCAAGGTGCAGCGCCACGCCAAGGCTGTGCCCCATCCGCCACAACATCAGCAACGGCCGTGCCGTGGCGGCCATGCCGAACAGCAGCATGGCCCGCGCGGCCGGCTTTCCCGGCGCGCGATCGAGGGCGAGGGCCGCCAGCCCCGGCGCAAGCAGAATCCCCAGCACCACCGCAACCGGTGTCGCCATGGCAGCCACCGCACCGCACAGCAGGCCCTGCAGCCATATCAGCGACCGCCCGCTCGCCGCACCGCCCTCCGCCACGGGGCCGCGCCGGCTCACCCGAACGCCGCCGTGGCCAGCACCAGGACCAGCGCTGCCAGCCCAAGCCCGGCCGCGATCTCATGCCCCAGTCGCCGCCCTGCTTCCGTCCGGCGCGGCAGCCCCGTGGCGATGGCGTGCAGCGCGGCGTCGATCCGGGCCGCCTCCTGCCGGGCGGCCCGGGCGCTCTCGGCATCCGCCGCACGGCCGGCCCGGTCGTCCACGGCGGCCAGCAGCTCCGGCAACCGGCCTTCCCGCACCAGCTCCGGCAATTTCGCCTCGATCGCCGCCCGGCGGGCCCGGCTGTGCCACAGGCCGACCGCCGCCCCCAACCCTTCCGCCAGCCAATCGGCCAGCCCGGGCAGCGGGGCCGGATGCAGCCGCAGTTGCAGCCGGGCAAGCACGCGCATTTGCCCGATCCCCGCCATGCCGGGGCTGACCGGATCCGACAGGGCCGCCAGATCGCCCTCCACCCGCTGCTCGGTCTGCGCGCCGATGAACGCGGCCACATGGCGGTCGATCGGCGCCTGCTTGCGCAGCTCCGCGGAGCCGGATGCCGCCTCCAGCGCCGGCAGCAGATCGGCCAGTTGCGCCACCCAGTGCCCGGCCAGCAGCCGGCTCGCGCAGGGCAGCAGCGGGTTGAGCACATGGGCCAGCCGTTCCAGCCCCCCGCCAGGGCCGCGAAGCTGCAGGACCGACCGGTGCTGCCGCGCCTGCATGCGCAGTATCGCGACATCCGATCGCTGCGGCCGGGCCGCGGCCCAGGCGCCGACGGCTTCCGCCACCACCAGCTCCTCCAACCCGGCCACAGGGCCGGTCGGATCGGCCATCGCCGCGGCCAGGGCCGGCCCCAGTCCGTCCGGCCACAGGGCCACCCCCCGCCAGCACAGCGGCGCGAGCGGATCGAGCACCGCGATCGCCCGCATCGCCAGCAGCGCATCGGCACGCGCCTCGTCCGCCATCGCATCGCCGGCATGCTGGCGCAGTGCCTCGTCGATGCGCGCGGTCAGCGCCGGATCGCCCAGCCCACGCCGAAGCCAGGCACCCACCGTTCCGTCACGCAGAAGCCGCGCCGCCTCGCCCTGGCCGCCCGCCATCGCCCCAGTCATCGCCCCCGTCATCGCCCCCGTCATCGCCAACGCCAGCGTGCGCGCATCGGCGGTGAGGGTGCCGTTCATCTCCAGGGGGTGCTGCGCCCGGCGCTGCGGTCGGGCCGCCACCCGCCGGGCACGAGCCGCCACCGGATCGGCAAGCAGCGCCGGCGGCGGCCGGTGGTCGGGGTCTTCCGCCAGCATCCCGCGCAGGATGTCGGCCAGCATTCCCGGCAGGCGGGCATCGCCGGCCAAGGCGGCGAAGCTGCCCAGTTCGCATTTGCGCCGCAGCATCTCGGCCTCGGCGGTCCGAGATTCTTGGCCCAAACCCTCCTGCCCCAATGCCAGGAACAGCAGCACCACGCCCAGCGCATACACGTCGTCGGCGATGCAGCCCGCGCCACGCCCGGAAGGAAGGCATTGGGCGGAATAAGGCGGCTCATAAACCGCCGGCTGCAGGCTCCCTGGCGGGGCCGTGCCGAGGCTGCCCAGCACCACCGGCCCGCCCGCCGCCGGCCGGAACATATTGCCGAGCCGGATGGCCCGGTGCGTGAGCCGCCGTGCGGCCAGGCCCTCCAGCGCCAGCGCCGCCGGGCGCAGTACCTGGGTGAGCAGCTCCCCCTCGGGCCACGGCCGCCCCGCCGTGATCGCCGGGCCCGGCGGGGCGGGGCAGATGACGAAGTAGCCGCCCTCGCCCCCCATCCCAGGCCCGGCGCCATGCGCCAACGGGCACAGCACATTCTCCACCGGGTCCGCCATCAAGCCGGACAACACCCGCTGGTCGGGCGGCAGGCCGCGGCGAACCTGCACCGCCATCAACCCGCTCCTGCCGTCCTGCGCGTGGCTTGCCGTAAAGGCAGGCAGCCCCGCTCCTCCGCCCGGAACAGGGTGCGCCAGATCGACCCGGTACAAGCCTGATACCAGCCTCTCCCCGAACGAGCCCGGCGCAGCAGCAGCCATGATGCGGCCATCCAGCGTCTGAAAGGCGCAACCCTAGCCGCGAATGATTGACAAACCCGCAACGCCTGACGGCGAAAGCCCGCCGGCGTGGATCAGCCCTCGAACGGGTCCTTCACCAGGATGATGTCGTCGCGCTCGGGGCTGGTGGACACCAGCGTCACCGGCGCTTCCGCCAGCTCCTCGATGCGGCGGACGTATTTCACCGCCTGCGCCGGCAGCTCCGCCCAGGACCGCGCGCCGTGCGTGGACTCCGTCCAGCCTTCCATCGTCTCGTATATCGGCTCGGCCGCCGCCTGCGCGGCCATCCCCGCCGGCAGATGGCGCAGCGTCTCCCCGCCGATGCGGTAGCCCACGCCGATCTTCAGCTCGGGCAGCCCGTCCAGCACATCGAGTTTGGTCAGCACCAGCCCCTGGATGCCGCCCACCTTCACCGCCTGGCGCACCAGCGCCGCGTCGAACCAGCCGCAGCGCCGGCGCCGCCCGGTCACGGTGCCGAATTCATGGCCGCGGTCACCTAGCAACTGGCCGGTCGCATCCCGCAATTCGGTCGGGAACGGGCCGGAACCCACGCGCGTGGAATAGGCCTTGGCGATGCCGAGCACGAACCCCACGGATGCCGGCCCCAACCCCGACCCGGCGGCGGCGGTGGCCGCCACGGTATTGCTGCTTGTCACGAAGGGATAGGTGCCGTGATCCACATCCAGCATCACCGCCTGCGCGCCCTCGAACAGGATGCGCGTTCCCGCCCGGCGCGCCGCGTCCAGCCGCTCCCACACCGGTTCGGCGAAGGGCAGGATGCGCGGGGCGAGCGCGAGCAGCCGGTCCAGCAGCGCCTGCTTCTCGAACGGCGCGGCACCCAGGCCGGTCAGCAGCGTGTTGTGATGCAGCAGCAGTTCGTCCAGCTTGGCCGCCAGCGTCTCGGGTTCGGCAAGGTCGCACACCCGGATCGCACGGCGCGCCACCTTGTCCTCATAAGCCGGGCCAATGCCGCGGCCGGTAGTGCCGATCTTCCGATCGCCCCGCGCCTCCTCTCGCGCCCGGTCCAGTGCGGCATGCAGCGGCAGGATCAGCGTCGCGTTCTCGGCGATGCGCAGGCTTTCCGCCGTCACGCGCAGCCCTTGCGCCGTCACCCGCTCGATCTCGGCAAGCAGCGCCTCGGGATCGACCACCACGCCGTTGCCGATGATGCCGAGCTTCCCGCGCACGAGGCCGGAGGGCAGCAGGGAGAGCTTGTAGGTCTGGTTGCCCACCACCAGCGTATGGCCGGCATTGTGGCCGCCCTGGAAGCGCACCACGATATCGGCGCGGCTCGCCAGCCAGTCCACCACCTTGCCTTTGCCTTCGTCGCCCCACTGGGCGCCGATCACCGCGACATTCGTCATCGCCTACTCCGGGGTCAGGGCCACGGCGGTCTCGCCGCGCAGGATGTGGGTGCAGCGCAGCCGCCGCGCTTCCGCCGCCGCATCGGTCACGGTGCCGAGCCCGGCCACGGTCACCAGGCCCTGCGCGCGCAGCCGTGCCGCCGCCTCGGCCGGCGCGCCGGCCGGCACGTACACCCGCGGCCATTCCGGTGGCGGGGGTGCTGCGGTCAGGATCGCATCCGGATACAGGGTCAGCCCTGTTGCGGGTTCGGCCTCGCCGCACAGATAGCGCCCGCCCCGGCCCAGTTCCTGGTGGCGGCCGGGCGCGTACACCGTCACCGCGATGCCGGTGTGGTACTGGAAGCCGCGGAACTCGGTCGGATCCGCGGTAAGCTTCAGATCGGGCGCGCGGGCATGAATCGCGGCGACGACCGCCGCCAGCCGTTCGGCCATTGCTCGCGCCGGCGCCGGCAGGTCTGCCTTCTCCAGCGCCTCCAGCGCCCGCCCGGCGGGGCCGGCGGCAAGCAGCAGATCTGTCAGCGTGGCTGACAACGGCCCGCCCAGGCGCGTCACCGCCGCCACATCCTTGCGGTCGAGCGCCCGCCCCAGCGCAACCCGCGCCGGCCCGCCAATGCCCGCGGCATCCAGCAGCATCGGGGCGAGCGTGGGGAGCGTCAGGTCAAAGCTCACCCGCGACAGGCCGCCTGCCGCCAGCGCCTCGGCGCCCACCAGCACGATCTCCGCATCGGCCGCCGGCGAATCGACGCCGATCAGCTCGATACCCGCCTGCCCCACCTGCCGCTCCGGCGAAAGCTGGCCGCCGCGCACGCGCAGGCACTGCCCGGAATAGGCAAGCCGCAGCGGCCGCGGGGCGCCGGCCAGCCGCGTGGTGGCGATCCGCGCCACCTGCGGGGTGGTGTCGGCGCGCAACCCCATCATGCGGTGGCTGTCGGGGTCCATCAGCCGGAAGGTCTGATCGGCCACCGCCGCGCCCGAACCGGCGAGCAAGCTGTCCTCGAACTCCAGCAGCGGCGGCTTCACCCGCTCGTAGCCATGCGCCGCGAAGCGGGCCATCAGGGCCGAGATCATTGCCGCCTCGGCCTCGGCCTCGGGCGGCAGCAGGTCGGACAGGCCGGCCGGCAGCAAAGCCGGGTTCGGGGCGGGATCGTCGGTCATGCGGATCGGGCTCTGCGCGGGCAAGCGCCTATAGCACCCGATTCCGGCAGGGCCAAATCCTCGCACCCCCTGGCGGGATCCCTATCGATCTGCCATCAATCCGGTTGCAAGACCGCGAGACTCTGCAACCGGCAATGCTGTTCAACACTCCGGTCTTCATTCTCGGCTTCCTGCCGATTGCGCTCGCCGGGTTCTTCCTGCTGGGAAGATGGGCGGGCCGGCGGGCGGCGCTGTGGTACCTCGCCGGCGCCAGCCTGTTCTTCTACGGCTGGTGGAACCCGCCTTTCGTGCTGCTGCTGGCCGGCTCGATCGGCGCGAATTACGGGCTTGGCCAAGCCATCCTGCACGCCCGCCTCGCCGGACGGACAAGACAGGCACGGCTGATCCTGATCGCCGGCCTCGCGCTCGATCTCGGCCTGCTCGGCTGGTTCAAATACGCGCATTTCCTGGCCGCAAGCCTTGCCGCCCTCGCCGGTTGGCCAGCGCCGCACTGGCACATCTTCCTGCCGCTCGCCATCAGCTTCTTCACCTTCCAGCAGGTGATGTTCCTGGTGGACAGCTTCCGCGCCGACCGCGCCGATGCCGGGCTGCTCGCCTATGCGAACTTCATCGCCTTCTTCCCGCACCTGATCAGCGGCCCCATCGTCCGCCCGAAGGACATCATTCCGCAATTCCAGGGGGATACGGTCGTTCTCTGGAACACCAATGGATTCGCCGAAGGGCTGGACATCTTCCTGTTGGGATTGGCCAAGAAGCTCGTGCTGGCGGACACGTTCGGCGGCTTCGCCGACGTGGGCTTCGCCGCCGCGAACCACGCCGCGCCGCTCGGCTTCTTCGAGGCATGGTACGCCCTGCTCGCCTACGCCCTGCAAATCTATTTCGACTTCTCGGGCTATTCGGACATGGCGATCGGGCTCGCCCGGATGTTTGGCATCCGCTTCCCGCTGAATTTCGCCAGCCCTTACAAATCCCGCAATATCAGGGAATTCTGGCAGCACTGGAACATGACGCTGAGCTTCTTTCTGCGCGACTATCTCTACATCCCGCTCGGTGGCAACCGCCATGGCGAAGGCAGGCGCATCGGCAACCTGATGGCGACGATGCTGCTGGGCGGGTTGTGGCACGGCGCCGGCTGGACCTTCATCGCCTGGGGCGGGCTGCATGGGGCGTATCTCGTGATCCACGGCTGGTTCCGCCGGTTGGCCCGCCCGCTTCCCGCACCGTTTCGCCCCATTGGCCGCCTCGGCGCCCACGCGCTCACCTTGCTCGCCGTCATCCTCGCCTGGGTGCCGTTCCGCGCGAGCGGGCTGCCCGCCTGCCTCACCCTGCTGCGCGGCCTCGCCGGGCTGAACGGGATCGCCCTTCCCCGGCTGATGATCCGGGCGCTGCCGGCGCTGGGATGGATCGCGCGCCCAGTGCCGGT
>DATKQI010000130.1:0-15385 GCA_035532755.1 Acetobacteraceae bacterium | reverse complement strand
TGGCCTATGTGCAGGGGCTGACCCACCTTATCGCGCGCACCGTGATGGCGATGGGGATGCCGCGGCTCGATCAGACGACAGCGACGTTCGATCATCTGATGCGCATGGTGGACACCGTGCGCCACGATTCGGATGCGCTGTTCCGGACAATCGCGATGGAAAACCCGTTCGCAGGGGCGGTGAAGGCGGAGTTCTTCGCAGCCGCGCGGCAACTGGAAGCGGCGCTGGAACGGTAGGTGCGGTCAGACCACCTCGTCCGCTTCCAGCACGCACACCGCGCCTTCGCCCTGCTCGATCTGCACGGTGGCATGGCCGATGCGAAAGCGGTGGCGCAGCGCCTCGGCCATCTTGGCCAGGAAGGCATCGCCCGGGTGGGCGCCGGGAACCACCAGGTGCACCGTCAGCGCCGTTTCGGTCGTGCTCATCGGCCAGATGTGCAGGTCGTGCAGCCGCGCCACTCCCGGCTGGCTTTCCAGGAACGTCCGCACCGCCGCGGCATCCACCCCCGGCGGAACGACATCCAGTGCGAGACCCACCGAATCGCGCAGCAGGGACCACGTGCCGGCCAGGATCACGCCGGCGATCGCGAGGCTCACCAGCGGATCGAGCCGCAGCCAACCCGCGGCTGCCGCGATGGCCGCGGCGACCACCACGCCCGCCGAGATCGCGGCGTCATAGGCCATGTGCAGGAAGGCACCGCGGATGTTGATGTCGTCCGCGCGGCCGCGGGCGAACAGCAGGGCGGTGGCGCCGTTCACCACGATGCCGATGGCCGCCACGATCATCACCGTGCCGTTCGCGACCTTCTCCGGCGCAATCAGCCGGTTCGCCGCCTCTGCCGCAATCGCGCCCACCGCGACCAGCAGCAGCGCGGCATTCACCAGTGCAGCGAGGATGGTGCCGCGCCGCAGGCCATAGGTGAACCGTGCGGTCGGCGCCCGCCGCGCCAGCGATGCCGCCCCCCAGGCGGCGAGCAGCCCCAGCACATCACCGAAATTGTGACCGGCGTCCGCGACCAGCGCCATCGAGTGGCTGAGCAGCCCGTACGCCAGTTCAACCAGCACGAACCCGAAATTGATCGTCGTGCCGATGGCGAACGCGGCCCCGAAATCGGCCGGCGCATGGGCATGATGATGCCCATGGCCGCCGTGGTCATGATCGTGGTCGTGATGATGCGCGTGTGCCATCGCGCAAACCTATCCGATGTGGCAGGTGCGGCGCTACTTCAGCACGGCGACCGCCTGCACCGTCGCGCTGATCGTCATGCTGCCCTGCACCGCGCTGGGCGGGGTTGCCGCCGGGGCCGCCGCCATCATCCGCATCACCGGCATCGGCACGTGATTCGGCGAGGGGCTGAGGTCCACCTCCTTGAAGGTCGCGAATTTCAGGCCGAGTAAGGCGGCCGCCTGATCCACCTTCGCGCGGAGCTGTTTCACCGCCGCCGCCACCGCCGCATGATGCGTCGTGCGTGCGAGCTTCGGCGAGAGCTGCCAATCGAGCCCGCTCATCGCAAGACCCTCGTGCTGCAGCGTGCCGACCAGCCGCAGCAGCGCCGGCCCGTCCTGGCCGCGCAGCGTGATCGTCTGGCTCGCCTGCCACTCGTCCTTCGGCTTCACCAGATGGAAGACGTAGTAGTTGCCGGTTTCGCTCGTGATGCCGGGCTGTTTCTTCGCCTGCGCGAGCGCCTCGGCGATCAGCGCGTTCACCTTCTGCTGCGCGGCAGCGGCGGTGGCGGCGCGCAGTTCGGCGCGCAGCGTGCCGACCAGCGTGTCCGGCTTCACGCTCACCTCTCCGGTGTCGGACAGGCGCAGCAGCGTGTCGGCCCGGGCGGGCACTGCCGCCAGCAGCAGCGCGACGAGGGCGGTGGCGCAGCCGGATCGGGCCAGCGCGCGGGTCATGCCATGGGTCATCGGGGCTCCGTCAATGGATCTCGGGTTCCGGCGTGCGTGCCGTGCCCTCCAGTATCGCATAATCGCAGCCCTCGTTCGCCTGCCGTACCTCCCGCGTATGCAGCAGGCCGAATCCGCGCACGTAATGCGGCTCCGGTGCCTGCCAGGCGGCCCGCCGGGTGGCCAGTTCGGCCTCCGGCACCTCCAGCGTCAGCGTGCGGGCGGCAACGTCGAGCGTGATCGGGTCGCCATTGCGCACAAACGCCAACGGCCCGCCCACCGCGCTTTCCGGCGCGATATGCAGCACGCAGGTGCCGTAGCTGGTGCCGGACATGCGCGCGTCCGACAGGCGCACCATGTCGCGCACGCCCTGCTTCAGGATCTTCTTCGGGATTGGCAGCATGCCCCATTCCGGCATCCCCGGCGCGCCGATCGGCCCCGCGCCTTGCAGCACGAGCACGCTGTCGGGCGTGACCTCCAGCGCCGGATCGTCGATGCGGCTCGACATCTCGTTGTAGTCCTTGAACACGACCGCCGGGCCGGTGTGCTTCAGCAGCCGCGGGTCCGCCGCGCCATGCTTGATCACCGCGCCGTCGGGGCAGAGGTTGCCGCGCAGCACCGACAGCCCGCCCTCCGCCTTCATCGGCGATTCGCGCGGCAGGATCACCTCCTCGTTCAGCACCTTCGCGCCCTTCACGGCCTCGCCGACGGTGATGCCGGCCACGGAGGCGGCGGACAGGTCCAGCAGCTCGCCCATGCGGTTCATCAGTGCGCGCAGCCCGCCCGCGTAATAGAAATCCTCCATCAGGAACTTGCCGGACGGGCGGATGTTCACCAGCAGCGGGGTGGTGCGGGACAGCGCGTCGAACCTGTCGAGATCAAGCCCGATGCCCGCCCGCCGCGCCATCGCGATCAGGTGGATGATCGCGTTGGTGGAGCCGCCGAGCGCGAGCGCCACGCGCACCGCGTTGTCGAAGCTGCCGGCGGTCAGCATCCTGCGGGGGCGCAGATCCTCCCAGACCATCTCCACGATCCGCCGCCCGCAGGCGGTGGCCATGCGCGCATGGTTCGAATCGGGCGCGGGAATGGAGGAGCTGCCGGGCAGCGCGAGGCCCAGCGCCTCGGTCGCCGAGGTCATCGTGCTGGCCGTGCCCATCGTCATGCAGGTGCCCCAGGAGCGGGCGATGCCGTCCTCCACGCCCTGCCAGTCCTGTTCGGTGATGGTGCCGGCGCGCAGCTCGTCCCAGAACTTCCAGGTGTCGCTGCCGGAGCCCAGCGTGTGGCCGTTCCAGTAGCCGCGCAGCATCGGCCCCGCGGGAAGGTAGATGCACGGCAGATCGACCGACAGCGCGCCCATCACCATCGCCGGCGTCGTCTTGTCGCAGCCACCCATCAGCACGAGCCCGTCCAGCGGCTGGCTGCGCGCGATCTCCTCCACCTCCATCGCCAGCAGGTTGCGATAGAGCATGGTGGTCGGCTTCATGAAGTTCTCGGGCAGCGCCATCGCCGGGATCTCCACCGGGAAGCCGCCCGCCTGCCATACCCCGCGCTTCACCTCCTCCGCACGGATGCGGAAATGCTGGTGGCAGGGGTTGAGGTCCGACCAGGTGTTGAGGATGCCGATGACCGGCTTGCCCGCCCAGTCGGCCGCCGCATAGCCCATCTGCTTCGTGCGGCTGCGGTGGCCGAAGCTGCGCAGATCGGTCGCGCCATACCAGCGATGGCTGCGCAGTTCCTCGGGCTTCTTTCGGGTCATCGGGCGGTCTCCTTGCTTGTCTGACAAATTGCCGCGATCCTGCTCCGCGGGCAAGGCGTGTTGACGCAAGGCGGCCCATCCCTACGCTCGCGGCCGTGGATTCGAAGGGCGAGGGGCAGCTTCATGGCGTGGTGGATCGGGGTCACGCTGGCGGCCGCGCTGTTCCAGACCTGGCGCACCGCATTGCAGCAGAAGCTGCGCGCGGCGTTGACGGCCAATGCCGCCGGCTTCGTGCGCTACCTGTATGGCGTGCCGGTTGGGGTGGTTTTCCTGCTCGTCGCGCTGTTCGTCACCGGCAACGGCCTGCCGCATCCCGGCCTTCGGTTCTTCGCGGCCAGCGCCACCGCCGGGGTGCTGCAGATCTTCGGCACCGTGCTGCTGATCATGGCATTCGGCCATCGCAACTTCGTGGTCGGCACCGCGTATGCCAAGACCGAGGCGCTGCAGCTCGCGCTGATTGTATGGATCGTGCTCGGCCTCAGCCTGCATCCGCTCGCCTGGGTCGGCCTGGGCATCGGCGTGGCAGGCGTGCTCAGCCTTTCGTTCGCGGGGCGCGGGATGCGCCTGCGGGAAGTGCTGGCCGCCAGTGTCCAGCCCGCCGCCCTGTGCGGCCTGGGGGCTGGGTTGGCCTTCGCGCTGACCGCCATCTTCATCAAGGCGGCCACGCAGGCGCTGCCCTCCGGCAACCTCGTGCTGAAGGCGCTGTTCACCCTGGTGGTGACGAACGTCATCCAGACGCTGATCCAGGGCAGTTGGCTCGGCTGGCACGATCCATCCCAGTTCCGCGCGGCCTTCACCACGTGGCGCCGCTCGGCCTGGGTGGGCCTGACATCGGCCTGCGGATCGGCCTGCTGGTTCACCGCCTTCACCCTCGCCCCCGTGGTCCTGGTGCGCGCCGTCGGGCAGGTGGAAGTGGTGTTCACGCTGGTGTTCAGCCGCTTCTACCTGAAGGAGCGGCTCCAGCGGACGGATGTTGCCGGCCTGATCCTTGTCATCGCCGGCGTCCTGCTCGTCATCGCCGGTGGCTGAGCAGACACTGCCGGCCCTTCAGGCGATCCCTGCCTGGCGGCGTTTCTGGATGTTGTCGAGATAGACCACGGCCGCGATCAGCAGGCCCTCGATCACCATTTCCCAGAACGGGTCCACGCCCAGCAGGTTGGCGCCGTTGCCGATGGTGGTGAACAGCAGCGCGCCGATGAAGCAGCCGATGATCGTGCCGCGCCCGCCGAACAGGCTCGCCCCGCCGACCACGGCGGCGGCGATGGCCTGCAGCTCATAGCCGGTGGCCGCGGTCGGCGTGCCCATGGACAGCCGGGCGACCAGCAGCATCCCGCCGACCGCGGCGAACACGGCCGACACGCAATAGGCGACGAGGGTGACGAACGTCACGTCGATTCCCACGCGGCGGGCGGATTCGGCATTGCTGCCGATCGCGTACATGTAGCGCCCAAGCCGCGTGTAGCGCAGCACGAAGTGCGAGCACACGCCGATCACGGCCATCACCACGAACAGCGTGGGGATATGGAAGATGGTGGTATTGGCGATCGTCCCGATGGCATTCGGCAGCCCGGCGATCGTCATGCCGCCCGACATCAGCAGCGCAAGGCCCCGAAAGGCCTGGAGCCCGGCCAGGGTGACGATGAAGGGCGGAATGCCCAGCCGGTCCGAGGCCAGGGCGTTGACCGTACCGATGACGAACCCGACGGCGAGGCCCGCGACCAGCGCCAGCAGGATCGGGTAGCCGGCCGAAAGGATCATCGCGAAAACGATCCCGGACAGCCCGGCAACCGAGCCGACCGACAGGTCGATCCCCGCAAGGATGACGGTGAACAGCTCCCCGTAGGCGATGACGGCGGCGATCGAGACCTGGCGGAGAATGTTGGTGACGTTGCCGCCGGTCCAGAAATACGGCGAGGAAAACGCGAGGACGATCCACATCAGCACGGTCAGGCCGGCGACATAGGTCTCGACAGGCAGGCGATGGCGCAGGTCGGTCAGCGAGGCTTTCATCACCCTACCCGGAGATTCGCGTGTGGAGACAGGCGGCCCGGCCGGAAGGCCGGGCCGCGGTCGGATCAGTCACCCAGGAACGGGGTGAGCTTGTACTTCTTCGGGTCGAGCAGGCCGGCCATCGCCGGGCTGTCGATATTGGCCTTGGTGACGACATGCACCCCGGAATCGACGAATTTCGGGAACACCGCACCGTGCGCGGCGGCGAGCGCATACCACACGCCGGCATAGCCCATCATGTAGGGGTTCTGCACGATCAGCCCGTCGATCACGCCGTTGCGAACGAACTTGATCTCCTGCGAGGAGGTGTCGAACGAGACGAGGCAGACCTTGCCGCCGAGCTTCTTCTCGGACAACGCGGTACCCGCGCCGTCCCCCTCAAGTTCGTTGTCCGCGAAGATCCCGACGAGCTTGGGATGCTTGGTCAGGATGTCCTCGGAATCGGACAGCGCCTTGCTCGCGTCGTTGTTGCCGACGCGATGATCGACGATCTTGAGGCCGGGGTATTTCTTCAGCTGCTCGACAAAGCCCTTGTCGCGGTCGTTGAGCGACTGGGCGCCGGCAAGCGCGGTCAGATAGGCGACATTGCCTGCGGCCTTGCCGGTGCGGGCCTTCACGCAGCGGGCGATCTCGTCGGCCGCCTTCTGCCCGCCGGTCTCGTTGTTGGTGGCGAGGAAGGTCACGAACTTGGTGGTGTTGGCGGCCGAGTCGATCATGATGACCGGAATGCCCGCGGCGGTCGCCTTGGCGATCGGCTGGGCGAGCGCCACCGCGTTGGTCGCGGCGATCACGATCGCGGTGGGATGGGAGGCGATGGCGTTCTCCATGATGGAGACCTCGCCGGCCACGTCGGTCTCGGCGGGTGCGCCCTGCGTCTCGATCTTCACGCCGAGCACCTTTGCGGCCGCGCGCGCGCCGTCGAACACGGTCGCCCAGTATTGCGAGGTGGTCGCTTTCACGATCACCGGGATGCGCGCTTTCGAAAAATCGGCCGCGTTTGCCGCGCCTGCGGCAGACCCGACGCCAATGGCGGCCGTTGCGGCCATAGTCAGCAACAGGCGGTTCTTCATCGTTCCCTCGTTCGTGTTGTCCAGGTGCCGTTCAGGCGGCCTGGGGCGGTTTCTGTTCGCTGAAGCCGGTCATGTATTTGATCAGTTCCTGCTGGTTCGTCTCCTCTGCTCTGGCGACATGGACGATGCGGCCCCGGAACATCACCGCCACGCGGTCGGCGACCTCCAGGATCTCGATCAGGTTGTGGCCGATATAGATCACGCCCACGCCTTCGGCCGCGAGCCGGCGGGCCAGCGCGATCACGTGCTCGCGCTCCATCACGGCAAGTGCGGCGGTCGGCTCGTCCAGGATCACCACCTTCGCCTTCCAGTACAGCGCGCGGGCGATCGAAACCGCCTGGCGCTGCCCGCCCGACAGGCGCGAGACCGAGCGGGCTTTCGGCGGGATGCGGCTTTCGATGCGCTCCAGCAGCGCATCGGTCTCGGTCCTGATCTTCGCATCGTCGATGATGGTGAGCAGGCCGAACAGCTTGCGCACCGGTTCCCGCCCCAGGAAGATGTTGGCGCCGACCGAGAGTTCATCGGCCAGGGCGAGATCCTGGTAGACCGTTTCGATGCCAAGCTTGCGCCCATCGCCGGGATTGTCGAGGTGGATCGGCTTGCCCTCCACCCGGATTTCGCCACGATCGGCCTTGTATACGCCGGAGATGTGCTTGATGAGCGTCGATTTGCCGGCGCCGTTGTCGCCGACCACGGCCAGCACCTCGCCGGCCTGGAGCGCCAGATCGACGCCGCGCAGAACCTCCACAGGCCCGAAACTCTTGGTCAGTCCCTGGACTTCCAGCAAGGGCGCCACGTGCGCCATCCTCCCCCATTGTTTTGTCGGAGTAAATGCTATCGGCGGGGCCCGGTCAACGTATCCGTGGGTGGGCGCGTGGAAAGGCGCGATGCGGGCGGGGTGAAGGCGATGCTCACACCCGCCCGGTTGGCATCGGCGGTCAGGGCGTCAGATAGGCGTTGGTGAAGTACTTGTCGGCGGGCAGCACGGCCGGAAGCTGCTTCGTGTCCTTGAGCGCGGTTGCCAGCGCCGTCCATTGCGCGGCCGTCTGGTTCAGGTATCCGTTCTTGCCCTTCAGCAGCGGAATCGTCTCCTGCCAGCCGATCAGGCTGTATTCGGTCGATCCGGTGTCCGGATAGGCCTTGTGCAGCAGCGCGACGGCCTGTTTCGGATGCGCCGCCGCCCAGGCCATGCCCTTGCGCGTGGCTGCGAGCCATCGTTTGGCGACAGCGCCGTGCCTGGCAAGCCAGCCGGTGCTGGCGGTATAGGCCCATACCGGGACGTCCGGCGCCCCGAAGGCCGGCGCGCAGACCAGCGTGGGCTTCTTGTGCACGCCGTCCATCACCTCGGCCATGGCGTAGTTGGACGTGTTGGTGGCGATGTCGATCTTGTGGCTCAGCAGCAGCTGGATATCGTCGGAGGTCGCGATGATCAGCTTCACCTGGCTCGCCGTCACCCCGCCCGCCTTCAGCACGAAGGGCATCATCGCCTTCGTCCAGGAATCGGTGAAGATCGCGATCGACTTGCCGGCGAGGTGATGCAGGTCGATCGCCTCCCCGGGGCGGCCGACCAGGCACCAGTCGTTCCCCTGGGTATAGGCGGCGATGGAAATCACAGGCACGCCCTGCTGGGCGGCGAAAACGATGTCGGTCGTGCCCTCGAAGCCGATATCCGCCTGGCCGGAGGCGAGGATGCGCGCCGTGGTCTGCGAATCCGGTGGGAAGGCCACATCTGTCTTCAGCCCAGCGGCGGCGTAGTAGCCGCGCTGCTGCGCGACGACGATCGGCATGATCTCGAAATCCGCGTTCGGCCAGTCATAGACGAACTTCACCGTGGTCAGCCCCGCGGCCCGGGCGGCAACGGAGTGGCCGAGGGCGAGCAGGCCGGCAGCCGCGAACAGGGTGATCCAGGCAGCGGGTCGTCTCATCGCATTCCTCCATGAAGATCCGGTTTGGGCGAGCCTAGACGTTCCGCCGGCGCCGGCGCTACCGCACGGCGGCGGCGCAGCCAGCGCGGCGCCGTGGATCGGCTGCGCCAGGGCGTTAGCAACAGTTCCACACCCTGCACCAGCAGGAACGACCCCACGCCGATGACCGTGAGCAGCAGCATCGCCCCATACACCCCGGCGGTGTTCAGCCGCGCATTGGCCGACAGCAGATAGGTGCCGAGCCCGACGGACGAAGACGCCGTCCATTCGCCGATCACCGCACCCGTCACGGCATAGGTCGCGCCGATCTTCAACCCGGAGAACAGCGGGCTGATCGTCGCGGGCAGCCGCACCACGAGGAATGCGCGCCACGGCTTCGCCCCCATCATGCGCGCGAGGTTGGCGAGATCGGCATCGACATGCGCAAGCCCGTCCAGCACGCTCACCACCACCGGGAAGAACACGATCCAGGCGACGATGATCAGCTTCGGCAGCAGCCCGAACCCGAAGATGATGACGAGCGGCGCGGCGATCGCGACGATCGGCACCGCCTGGGAGGTGATGAGGATGGGATACAGCACTTCCCGCACCAGGCGCATCTGCCCCATCAGGATGCCCAGGATGAAGCCGATCGCCGCCCCCAGCACGTAGCCGTCGGCGGTTTCCACGAGCGTCTGCCACGCCAGCGCGCGCAGATGTCCCCATTGGCTGACGATCACGCCGATCGCGGCCTGCGGCGGCGGCATCACGTAGGGCTTCAGCCCGAAAACAAGGATCACCGCGTGCCACACCACGAAGATCAGCACGACGGCGAGCACCGCTCGCGCCAGCCGGGCGAACGCGGGATGTTTCATGCGGCGACCCCCGGTGCGCCGGCATAGAGCAGGCCCATGATCTCCCGCTTGCAGGCGATGAAATCCGGTGCGGTCAGGCAGTCGATGCCGCGCGGCCGGGGCAGGGGCACCGGGATGATCCGGGCGATGCGTCCCGGGCGCGGGGTCATCACCACCACGCGGTCGGCCAGGAAGATCGATTCATCGACATCGTGGGTCACGAACAGCACGGTGCGGCGCTGGTCTTCCCATACCCGCAGCAGCCATTGCTGCATGGAAAGCCGCGTCTGCGAATCGAGCGCGCCGAACGGCTCGTCCAGCAGCATCACGTCGCGATGCACGGCAAGCGTGCGCATCAGCGCCACGCGCTGGCGCATCCCGCCCGACAGCGCGTGCGGATAGTGGTGCAGGAAATCGCCCAGCCCGTAGCGCCGGGCCAGCGCCTCCGCCTCCGCCCGGTCCGCTCCCGTCACGCCGCGTGTCAGGGCGGCGCCGAGAACGATGTTGCCGAGCACGCTGCGCCACGGCAGCAGCAGATCCTTCTGGTGCATGTAGCCGACATGGCCGGCCCGCCCGCCGATCTCCGCCCCGTCCAGCCGGATCGACCCGGCGGAGGGCGGGATGAGCCCGGCGATGGCGTTGAACAGCGTGCTCTTGCCGCAACCGGAAGCGCCGACGACGGCGATGAACTCCCCTTCCGCCACGTCCAGTGTTACGTCGCGCAGCGCCAGCGTTTCGCCGAACCAGCAGGAGAGGTCGCGGATGATCAGCTTGGGCGTGCCGACACACCCGTCCGCAAGGCGCCGATCATCCGCAAGGCCGATCTCGGATTGAGCGATCTGGCCCTCTCCCTCATCCATCCCGGCGAAAACGCTGCGCTGCGTCCTGTGGGGTGTCAAGGAAGGCCGGAATTACCGTCGCACCGCCCCCGTCGCCTTCGTCACCGCCGCCACCACCTTCGCGCAGGCGGCCTCGATCTCGGCATCGGTCAGCGTGCGCTCGCGTGGCTGGAACACCACCTCGATCGCGATGGACTTCCGGCCCTCCGGCAGCGTACCGCCCTGGTACAGATCGAACACGCTCGCCCCGGCGATCAGCGTGCGTTCCGCACCACGGGCGGCGCGCAGCAGTGCTTCGGCGGATACGCCGGCATCCGCCAGGAAGGCGAAATCTCGGCGCACCGGCTGGAATGCCGGCAGATCCGGCGCTGCCTTGCGTCGTCGCTTCGGGTCGGCGATCGCATCCAGCATCACCTCGAACGCCACGATCGGGCCGGAAAGGCCGAGTGCAGCCAGCACGCGCGGATGCAGTTCGCCGAATCGGGCGAGCACGACTTTCGGTCCTTGCCGCACCACGCCCGACCGGCCGGGGTGGTAGTGCCCGGGCGCATCGGCCGTCACGCCGAGCGCCTCCATCGGCACGCCGAGCGCGGACAACACGGCGAAGGTATCCGCCTTCGCGTCCATCGCATCCATCGGGCGTGCCGGCGCGTTCCAGGCGCGTGGCGTGGTTCCCGCGCGCAGGCCGGCGGCCATCAGGCTCTGCCCGCTGCGGGCGGCTTCGTGGAAGGCGGGGCCGATCTCGAACAGCCCCACATCGGCGAACCCGCGCGCCGCGTTCCGCCCGGCGGCGAGCGCGAGCGTGGCCAGCGGCGTGGGGCGCAGCTGGTCGAGATCCGCGGCAATCGGGTTGGCAAGGCGCAGCCCCTCCGGCGTGTCGCCGAACAGGCCCGCCACGCGGCGTTCGAGGAAGCTGAAGGTGACGCACTCCGCGAGCCCCCGTGCGGCGGCCACGCGGCGGGCCCGCGCCGTGCGGCTCTGGCGCGGGGTCAGCACCGCCGCCGGCACCGGGGCCGCGCGCGGCAGTGAAACGGGCGGAACGGCGTCCAGGCCGCGGATGCGCAGCACTTCTTCGATCAGGTCGGCTTCCGGCTCGATCGCGGCGCAGCCCTGTGCCGCGATGGCCGCCCGATCGGCCGGCAGGCCCGGCGCCTGATCCAGCACGCTGGGGGCGGCGATATCATTGCGCCAGGTCGGCACGGTCACGCTCAGCCGGCCGGCCGAGCGCGCGGTGATGCCAAAGCCGAGGCGTTCGAGAATGCCGGCGGCCTCGTCCGCCCCCACATCGGCGCCCCCGAGGGCGGCCAGCCGGTCGAAACGCAGCGTGGCGGTTCGCTCCCAGCCCGGCGCCGCCCCGGCCGAGACGACCTCGCTCGCCTCGCCACCGCACAGATCAAGGATCATCCGCGTGGCGGCCTCGACCGCATCGGGCATCAGCGCCGCGTCGATGCCGCGTTCGAACCGCTGGCGGGCATCCGACACAATCTGGTGGCGGCGGCCGGTCAGCGCGACGCGCACCGGGTCGAACAGGGCGCATTCCACGAATACGTCGGTCGTATCCTCGCCGCAGCCCGTCGCCTCGCCGCCGACCACGCCGGCGAGCGACTGCACGCCCGCCGCATCGGCGATCACGCAGTCCTCCGTGGTCGGGCGGTAGTCCTTCCCGTTCAGGGCGCGGAACGTCTCGCCACCGCCCCGGCGCAGGGTGAGCGTGGCGCCGGAGACCTTGGCGGCATCGAACACGTGCAGCGGGCGGCCGAGGTCGAAGGTGAAGAAATTGGTGATATCGACAAGCGCGCTGATCGGCCGCAGCCCGATCGCGGTCAGCCGGTCGGCCAACCAGCGCGGGGAAGGGCCGTTGCGCAGGCCGCGGATGGCCCGGCCCAGCACGAAGGGGCATGCCTCATGCCAGTCGATCGCCCAGTGCAGCGGGCTGTCGAAGGCCGTCGGCACCGGGGCCGGCGCCCATGGCTTCAGCCGGCCGAGCCCGGCGGCGGCGAGGTCGCGCGCGATGCCGCGCACGCCCAGCGCATCGCCCCGGTTCGGCGTCACCCCGATCTCGATCAGCGGATCGTCGAGCCCGGCCCAGGCGGCATAGGATGCGCCGAGCGGGGCATCCTCCGGCAGATCGACGATGCCGGCATGATCCTCGCCGAGCCCCATCTCGCGCGCCGAAAGCAGCATGCCCGCGCTGGTCACGCCGCGGATCTCGCCCGCTTTCAGCGTGATGCCGGTGCCGGGGATGAAACTGCCGGGGGCGGCGAACACGCCCTTCATGCCGGTACGTGCATTCGGCGCGCCGCACACCACGGTCACGATCCCCTCGCCGGTATCCACCTTGCACGCGCGCAGCCGGTCGGCGTTCGGGTGCGGCGCCGCCTCGATCACATGGGCGATGCGGAAGCCGGCCAGCGCCGCGCCGCGATCGGTCACGCCCTCCAGCTCCAGCCCGATGCCGGTCAGCGTATCGGTGATCTGCTGCAGGGTCGCGTCGGTATCGAGATGCGTCCTCAGCCAGGACAGGGTGAACTTCATCGCTCACACCCCTTCATGCAGGATGGCGGGCGCGAGCGCGGAGAAGCCGTAATGCCGCAGCCAGCGGATGTCGGATTCGAAGAACGGGCGCAGGTCGGGGATGCCGTGCTTCAGCATCGTCACCCGCTCGATCCCCATGCCGAAGGCGAACCCCTGCCATTCGCGCGGATCGAGCCCGCAATTGGCGAGAACCCGCGGATGCACCATCCCGCTGCCCAGGATCTCCAGCCAGTCTCCGCCGCGCCCGAGGTCTCCGGTCTTGCGGTTCCAGCCGATGTCCACCTCCATCGAAGGTTCGGTGAACGGGAAGTAGCTGGAACGGAAGCGCACCGGCAGATCGGCGATGCCGAAGAAGGCGCGCAGGAAATCGATCAGGCAGCCCTTCAGGTGGCCGAGCGTGATGTCCCGGTCGATCACGATCCCTTCGCACTGATGGAACATCGGGCTGTGCGTGGCATCGTGGTCGGCGCGGTAGGTGCGGCCCGGGGCGATCACGCGCAGCGGCGGCGGCTGCTCCAGCATGGAGATGATCTGCACGTCCGAGGTCTGCGTGCGCAGCAGCAGCGGGCGGCCATCCGCTTCGGCCGAGAGGTAGAAGGTGTCGTGGTCGGCGCGGGCGGGGTGGTGGGCGGGGATGTTCAGCGCGCCGAAATTGAACCAGTCGGTCTCGATGTCGAAGCCTTCGCCGACGGTGAAGCCCATGGCGCCGAAAATCGCCGCCATCTCCTCCATCGTCCGGCTGATCGGGTGGATCAGCCCGGGCGTCTCGGGCCGCGGCGGCAGCGTCACGTCCAGCCGCTCGGTCGCAAGCCTTGCGTCCAGGGCCGCATTCTCGAGCGCGAGACGCCGCGCCTCGATCGCCTCGCCCAGCGCGTCCTTCAGCCGGTTCAGCGCCGCACCCCGCTCGCGCCGCTCCTCGGGCGCGGCCTTGCCCAGATCCTTCAGCAGCGCCGTCAACCTGCCGTTCTTGCCCAGTGCCGCCACGCGAACCGCATCCCAGGCGCGCAGATCGGCGGAGGCGGCGAGTGCGGCTTCGGTCTCGCTTCTCAAGGCATCCAGATCGTCGGTCATCTCATTTGGTCCTGGGGTGTCGTCACGCAAAAAAGGGCCGCCCGGCGCGGGCGGCCCTTTCCGATTGTCTCGCACTCCCGAAAGCCGGGAAGCGATCAGCCGAGGGCGGCCTGCACCTTCTTCACGACCTCCGCAAAGCTCGCGGCGTCGTCATAGGCCAGGGCGGACAGCACCTTGCGGTCCATCTCGATGCCGGCCTTCTTCAGCCCGGCGATGAACTTGGAATAGGTCAGCCCGTGCTCGCGCACCGCGGCGTTGATGCGCTGGATCCACAGGGCGCGGAAATCCCGCTTCTTCACCCGCCGGTCGCGATACGCGTATTGCAGCGACTTCTCGAGCCGCTCCAGCGCGATGCGGTAATTGGTGGACGAACGGCCGACGAAGCCCTTGGACTGCGCCAGAACCTTCTTGTGACGGGCGTGGGTGGTGACACCCCGCTTGACGCGTGACATGGCGTGTTCTCCTCAGCCGAGACCGTAGGGGGCCCATTGCTTGACGGTCAGCCCGTCCGCATGGGTCAGAACCTGGCTGCCGCGATTGGCGCGCTTCACCTTCTGGCTGCGGGCCATCAGATTGTGGCGCTTCTTGCCGGGTCCGGCGAGAACCTTGCCTGTCGCGGTGATCTTGAAGCGCTTCTTCACCGACGACTTCGTCTTCATCTTGGGCATTTGAACTCCTTTCTTCCACAGGCTTGCGAGTGCTGAGCGCACCACAAGCGTCGCGGCCGGGCATGCCCTTGATCTGGCCCGGCGCGCGAACAGGGGCAGGCGTATAGCGAAGGCCGCCTCCATGCGCAAGGACCGCCCAGGGGCGACCATGCGAAGTGGGGCCTTTGCGGGCCTGCCGCGCGCCCATATAAGCCATGCGATGCAAGCGGTCTTCACCAAGATGCACGGCGCGGGGAACGATTTCGTCGTGTTCGACGAACGCGCGGCCCCGCTCGGCCTCACCCCGGCGCGGGTGCGCAGGGTGGCCGACCGGCAGAGCGGCGTGGGCTGCGACCAGGTGATCTCCCTGGAGCCGGCGGCGAACGGGGCGGACGTGTTCATGCGCATCCGCAACCCCGACGGCTCCGAGGCCGGGGCCTGCGGCAACGCCACCCGCTGCGTGGCCGACCTGCTGTTCCGCCAGACCGGCCGGCGCGGCCAGGTCATCCGCACCGTGTCGGGCGACCTCCCCGCCGAGGTGCTGACGGACGGGCGGGTGAGCGTGGACATGGGCGCGCCGCGCCTGTCCTGGAACGAGGTGCCGCTCGCCCACCCCATGGACACGCTGCATCTCGATCTGGCGGCTGGCGGCATTGCCGATCCGGCGGCGGTCTCCATGGGCAACCCGCACGCGACCTTCTTCGTGGCTGACGTGGCGGTTCTGCCGGCCGAGACCCTCGGCCCGGCGCTGGAGCATGATCCCATCTTCCCCGACCGCGCCAATATCGGCTTCGCCCAGATCCTGGCGCC
>DATKQI010000129.1:0-7561 GCA_035532755.1 Acetobacteraceae bacterium | reverse complement strand
GCGCGCGGCGCGCATCAGCCCACCCAGGGCGGCGCGGGCGAAGGCGGAGCCGACGCTGATGCGCCGCACGCCCGCCGCCCCGAGTTCGGCCACCGTGAACCGCTGCGTGCCGAGGCCCACCACCACGTTCACCGGGCGGTTCACCGCGGCGCAGACGGTGCGGATCGCGTCCAGGCCGGGCAGGCCCGGCGCGTACAGCACGTCCGCCCCCGCGGCCTCGAAGGCTTGCAGGCGGCGGATCGTGTCGTCCAGGTCCGGGCGGCCGTGCAGGAAGTTCTCGGCCCGCGCCGTCAGCATGAAGCGGAAGGGCAGTGCGCGGGCGGCTTCCACGGCGGCGGCCACACGCTCCACCGCCAGGTTGAAATCATGGATCGGCCGGGCCGGATCGGCCGTGGTGTCCTCGATCGAACCGCCGACGAGGCCCACGGCGCCGGCCGCGCGGATCGTCTCCGCCGTATCCTTCGGGTGCGGGCCGAAGCCGTCTTCCAGATCGGCCGAAACAGGAAGGTTCGTGGCTTCGACGATGGCTTTCGCGTTGGCGAGCGTTTCCGCCCGGCCGATCGCGGCTTCCCCGTCCCGCCGGCCGAGCGCGAAGGCGAGGCCGGCGGATGTGGTCGCCAATGCCTCGAACCCGAGGGAGGCGAGCAGTTTCGCGCTGCCGGCATCCCACGGGTTGGGGATGACGAACGCGCCCGGGCGGGCGTGCAGGGCGGCGAAGGCTTCGGCCTTGTCGGATGGCATGTGTCTGGCTCCCTTTTCCGTCTGCCATCATGGCGCGGAAATCACCGGCGCGCGCGCCATTTCCGGCCCTCAAGGCCGGCCCGCCAGCCGGCAGCCCGCCGCCGCCACAACGAACCCCGCGATCGCGAGCGGGCTGAGCCGTTCGCCCAGCAGCGCCCAGGCCAGCACCGCGACCGTGCCGGGAACGAGGTAGAAATTCGCCGTCGCCCGTGCGGCGGTGCCGCGCGCGAGCATGAAGAAATACAGCCCCATCCCGCCGAGCGAGACGACGAGCGTGTTCCACGCCACGGCGGCGATCGTGCTGCCGGTCCAGTCCGCATGCGGGGTTTCGAACAGCCCCATGCCGAGCGCGCTGATCGCCGCGGCGGCCAGGAACTGCGCGGTGGCGCCCGCCAGCAGCGGCACGCCACGACAGAACCGGCCGAAATACAGCGTTCCGGCCACCAGCCCGAGCACGCCCACCCCGCCCATCAGCAGCCCGTCCAGCCGCGCGATGCTGCCCGCCGCCGCCGCCCCCACCACCAGCGCGACCCCCGCCGTGCCGAGCGCGAGCCCGAGCCACTGCCGCCCGCGCAGCCGTTCCCCCAGCACCGGCACGCCGAGTGCGGCCGTGAGCAGCGGGGTGAGGGACTGCACGAGCGCGAGCGGGGCGGCCGCGACGAGGGTGAGCCCCACATGCGGCCCCATCAGCCCCACCCCGTTCATCAGCGCGCCCGCAACCGCGCAGTGCAGCCAGCGCCATTGCCCGAGCGGCCGCCAGGACCGGCGGAGCAGCAGCATGACCGCGACCAGCACCGCCGCACAGCAGGCCATGCGCACGGCCACGAACAGCAGCGGCGAGAGGTGCCGCAGCCCGGTCTTCGCGGCGATGAACGAGGAACTCCAGAGCAGGACGAACCCGAACGGGGCGAGGCCGGCGAGATGCGTGGCCGGGCTTGCCCGAGGCGGCGGGGTGGGTCCAGGTCGTTCCACGACGGCGCTTTCTCCACCGGCCAGGGCGCAAGGCGCACATCTTTGCACAATGCCCGGAACCATGCCTAACCTGCCGAATCCGGTTGCCGGACCGTAATGGCGCACGAACGCCCACCCAGGGAGGAACATCATGGCGATCTATCTGAACGAACGCGAAGTCGGCTTCGACACGACCACGCTTGGCTTCCCGAGCGTCCAGGGCTGCATGGCGATCGTCTACGTCACCGACACCGGCCTGTTCGGCTATCACAACTACGGCGGCTCCGCGGACGACAAATGGGCCGACAGGGCCCAGGCCTTCGCCCAGTATGTCCAGAACCACGCCAGCACCGGCGCCGGCAGCCGCCTCTACGGCGTCACCTACGTCAAGGTGCGCGGCTATACGACGCCCGGAAAGACCAGCTGGACCGGCGAGCTCACCGCATTCGCCACCGCCCTTGGCTACAACGGCAAGATCCGCGGCTACGACCTCTCGGGCGCCGGCATTCTCGGTTCCGCCTATGTCGAGTTCCGCAAGAAGGACGACAAATGCGAGATGTGGGTCAAGGTCTGGGCTGATGGCGACAAGACCACCGGCCCCAACACCCACGCCAACGACCACAAGATCACGCCCCCCCGCGGCGGCGTGACGGTCATCGAGAACCAGAACCTCCAGGTCGTCACCGCCGTCACCATCGCCGGCATGAAGCACGTCCATTCCACGAAGCTGCGCCAGTAAGCGCGAACCCCCGACGGAGAGAACCATGAGGCAGGAACTGCGAGACGCAGCCACGGAATTCCTGGTTCGATACGGCGGGGACAGCTTCCCGAACCTCTTCACCGAGGCCCGCGGAACCATCGTCAAGGACGACACGGGGCGCGCGTATCTCGATTTCACCTCCGGGCAGATGTGCGCCACGATCGGCCACAACCATCCGGCGATCGTGGAGGCCGTGAACCGGGCCGGGCAGAAGGCCTTCCACATGTTCAGCGGCATGATCCCCGAAGTGGTGGCGGAGCTTGCGCAAACCCTGGCGCGGGACTGGATGCCCGGCGCACTGAAGAAATCCATCATCGTGAACACCGGATCGGAGAGCAACGAAATCGCGCTGCGGATGGCGAAGATGTACACCGGGGGCCATGAGGTGATCGCGGTCGGCGGATCGTGGCATGGCGTGACCGGCGGGGCGAGTGCGGTGTCTTTCGCCTCCGACCGCAAGAACTACGGCGTTCCGGCGCCCGGTGTTTTCGTGATTCCGGAGCCCAACGCCTACCGCCCCTATATTCCCGGCGCGACCGACGACGAGGCCGCACGCGCCGTTCTCGACCTCGGCCTGAAGATGTTCGACATGCAATCGACCGGCCGGGGCGCGGCCATCATCATCGAGCCGATCATCAGTGCCGGCGGCGTGCTCGTTCCGCCGAAATGCTTCATGCAGGGATTGCGCAAGGCCGCCGACGATCGCGGGATGCTGCTGATCTTCGACGAGGCGCAGACGGCGTTCGGCCGGATCGGGGAAAAGACCGGAGCGGATTTCCACGGCGTGATCCCCGACATCCTGACAGTCTCGAAAACGCTCGGCGGCGGCCTGCCCGTGGCAGGGACCATCACCACGGCGAAGATCGAGGAAACGATCCATTCCCGGGGCTTCAGCTATTACACCAGCCATGTGTCGGACCCGCTGATGGCCGAGGTGGGCCTCGCGGTTCTGGGCGTGATCCGGGAGGAGAAGCTGGTGGAGCGGGCGCGCACGGTGGGCGCCTACATGCGCGGCCGCTTCGAGGAACTCCAGCAGCGCTACGAGGTGATCGGCGATATCCGCGGCGCGGGGCTGCTGCTCGGGGTGGAGCTTGTGCAGGATCGCGCCTCGCGCAAGGCCGCTCATGAACTCGGCGGGCGCACCACGGCGAAATGCTTCGAGAAGGGGCTGAGCATGAACATCCGCCGCCGGCCGGAGCGCGGGTCCGTCTGGCGGATCGCCCCGCCGCTCACGGTCTCGACGGAGGAGATCGACCAGGCGATCGACATCCTTGAGCAGTCGCTGCGGGAAAGCCTGGACGAGATGGCCGGCAACAAGGCGGCATGACGCGCCCGGCTACGAGGTGCAAGCGTCCTCCTCGGCTTCACCTTCGTCGCGGCACTCCTCGCGTTGCTCCCGGCAGCACTCCTTCGGCCGCTCCTCGCAGCATGGCTTGCGCGGCTCGGCGCAGGGTTCGCCACAACGTTCGCCGCAGGGCTCCCAGATCGTGTGGGCGATCACGTCCAGGCACTTCTCCGGCGCCTGCGGGTCGTTGCTGTGGATCACCAGCTCGCATGCCCGCGCCACCTTCTCGACGGCACGATATTGAATGACGAGGTTCAGGCAGGACCCTGGCCGCAGCGTCGCCGGGAACGGGTTGTTGATCAGGCGGAACGCCCGGTGCCGGTGCCGCAGCGCCACCTCGCCGATCTCCAGGTCGCAGGCGCCGGTATTGCACAGCGACACGATGCGCTGCTCGCGCGTGCAGCACTTCACGCCACCGAAAATGGTGGAACCGGTGACGGCCAGCTTGCCGGAAGGTGCGTGGCCGGTGACGTGGATCGTGCGCGGGCCGGCCGGATCGTTGCTCGCCACCGTCAGGATCGCGGATTTGGCGCCGAAGCCGGTCGGCGCGAACCGGATGGGCAGCGGCAGCGCATTCCCCGGCGCGATGGCCAGCGGGTAGGACAGAACCTCCGGCACGTGGAATTCGCCCGAGGAGGACGACACGTCGGTGATCGAGAGCGTGCATTTCCCGCCGTTGCCCAGGATCAGCGGCCTGTCCACGAAGGCGCCGACACAGGCTGGCCCGAAATCGCCGGCATCGGCGACGGCGAGGTCCAGCCGCGGCATCACCGCATCGCCGGACACGGCGATGTGGTGCGGGCTGGCCGGATCGTTGCTGACCAGCTTGATCGTGCCGGATTTCGAACCGGCGCTGACGGGCCGGAAGCGGATGGCCACGTCGATGGAGCCGCCGACGCTGACGAGAAGCGGATAGGCGCTGACATCGGGCACCAGGAAATCGGACGACGACGATGTGATGTCGGAAATGGCCAGCAGGCCGAAGCCGCTGTTGTTGATCGTCAGCGGTTCGTCGACAAACGACGACAGGCAGGCATCGCCGAACTTCCCGCCGCCGGCGATGGCGGTTGCGACGATCGGCTGCGACGCAAGGGCCGCGAACAGCCGCCCGCCCCTGATGCTGCCCCAGCCCGTGCAGGCATCCCAGCCCTTGACGGACTTGTAGCCGGGTGAAGTGATCTTCGTCGGCGGGCTGGGCGGCGGCAGCGTGAAGGTGAACGCGTTGCTCGCATCGTCGTCGATATCGTTGAAGATGCTGAAGCCGGGGTCTTGCGCCAGCTCGTACAGCGTCGGGTTGAGGTAGCCGAGGTTGAAGCCGAGCCTCGCGTTCAGCACCGCGACCAGCCCGGCATAGAGCGGGGCCGACTCGCTGGTTCCCCACCAGAGCCCCGCACTCGCGCCATACAGTCTTATATGGTATCCGTTGGCGTATCCCGCGATGTCCGGGATCCCGCGGCCGCGGGTTTTCCCGTCGTTGATCGATGGCGGAACGCCGATGCCGATCTGCCACGCGGGCAAGGGGAAGACCAGATTGCCCAGAGCGTCGGTGGCGGTACTGATGCCGCCCGCCGTGACTCCGTTGTCGTTCCATGTCACTTCGTCAAACGCCGATCCCGAGACGTTGCCGATCGTCGTTCCGCCAACCGCGGTGACCCAGGGGTCGATGGCCGGATAGGTGACATGGGCGCGTCCATCGGGTGCGCCCGACCCGCCCATGGAGCCACTGTCGCCGGTGGCGGCCAGCACCGTGACGCCCATGGCCGCCGCGATCTGGAAGAAGCCGCTCATCGCCTGCAGCTGGCTCGCGCTCCAGAATTCCTCGTCAGCGCCCCAGCTGATGGAGATGACCGAAGGCGATGGCTGCCCGGCGGCCGGAAGCACGGCCGTGGTGATCGCCGAGATCCAGCCGGATTCGGTAAAGACCGAGAAGTACACGGCGATGGTCGCGCCGACGGCGACAGACCCCGAGACATCGATATCGAGGGCAACCTCGGCATCGTCCTGATTGACGTGCCCGATGCTGCCGAGGACGGTGTTGGTGCCCCCAAGTATCGACACGGGCGGGCTGAACAGCCTGGGTTTCGGCAGCGGCGGATGCAGATCGGCAAAGAAGGCATCAACATCCGTCGCGTTGCCGCCGGCATCGACGACGTAGCCCCCGCCGAATTCGAATATGCCGACCGTCTGGCCGGCGATGCCGGCCGGGACCGCCGGAAAGCCGTACAGTTTCGCCACCTCGGGCGGCGTAAGGGGGCCGAGTGTCAGCGGGCCCCCGCCGGATCTGAAGGCCATCCGCCGGTTGTCCAGACCGAACACGGCCTGCACGACATCGACCACACCGCGCGGCAGGTGCACGGGCCCGTCATGCCCGCGATAGGTTTCCGTCGGGGACTCGTACATTCCGAGCGTGACCCCGAACGCGTGATCGATCTGCGCGACCGTGCCCGACACTTCGACCGTGCGCCGGGCAAGGTTGGAGCGGACGATTTTCAGGCCGCTGCTTTTGGCGAAGGCGGCGATCTTGTCGGCATCTTCTTCCGCGGCACCGTATCCGGCGCCCGCATCGTCGCGCGGCGGGAAGCTGCGCATTCTCGGCGGCGTTCCGGCCCAATGCGCCATGTCGGGCAGCGGCGGCGCATCCCGGCGCGGCCGCAGGATCATGATGACGTGCAGAGTCTCGCCCGGGCTGGCCGGCCCGATGCGCCTGGCGCCGGGCCCGTGGACGCGCTCGCTGCCATCCAGGCGGACTGGATTGGCCCCTGAAGGTGGCATTCCTGTCTCCTTTACGAGAGGGTGCGGGTTCTACCTGGAGCAGATGTCCTTTGCCGAAACAACTTCCGCGTGTTGAAACTTTTTAGCAACGAAAATCCTGCACGGACGCAGTGCCTGCCCGCGCGTAGCCGGCTCTCCTGCGCCGGGCGGATGGTACGAAGCGGATGGCGGAGCGAAAAGCCGCTTCCGAATTCCACCGCAAGAAACGGATCGCGCGCGGGCGCGGCGTGCGCCATTTTCAGGCAACAGAATGAGGAGTGCCCGCGATGTCCGATTTCCGTTGCATGCCGATCCCCGCCGAGGTGGGGGAGCGCTGGGGCCGAACCGGGGTGGATGACAGCGGCAACCGCCTGCGCCGGATGGTGGCGGAGGCGGATGGGAGCGGGGCCACCGGCGCGCCGTGCCGGCACTGCCTGCGCGATGCGCTGGACGGCGAGGCGCTGCTGCTCGGCTCCTACCTGCTGCCCCGGCCGCAAGGCATCTACTGGACGCCGAGCCCGATCTTCGTGCACGCCGGGCCGTGCGAGGCGTTCGCGCAGATCAATACGGTCGCGCCGATCGTGCGCAACCGGCTGGTCTCCGTGCGCGCGTATGATCAGAACGACCAGTGCATCTACGATCTCGGCCACGCCGGAGACGGCAACGGGATCGACGCCCCGCTGGCGCGCGCGCTGGAAGACCCGCGCACCGCGTTCGTGAACATCCACACCGCGAAGCCGGGCTGCATGCTGTGCCGGGTGGAGCGTGTGTGAAAATGGCTGCGCCGCTCCCCATTCCACCTCCGTCACTCCGGCGAAAGCCGGAGTCCAGGGCTCCCGGTCTTCCGGGGCGGCGAACCTGGATGCCGCCCCGCGCCGGCATGACGAAAGATGGAGTGGAACGCTCGGCTTATCCCCTCACACGCGGCGCGGCAGCCGCCTCCCCAGACACCCGCAGAGCGGGCCGGAAGCAAGCCAGCCCCAGCGGCCGAGCATGGGCGTCAGGCGGCGGTC
>DATKQI010000128.1:0-22226 GCA_035532755.1 Acetobacteraceae bacterium | reverse complement strand
GCCTGCCGCTGCGCCAGCGGGTCTATCCCGTCCAGAAGCTCTTGCCGATGCCGCCGCGCTCGCTCCCGGGCCTCGGCCAGCCCGATCGTGTGGACCGCGCCGAGGCCCATTTCCCGCGCCGTGCCCTGCCGCATGTAGCGTTGAACCCAGGACGCCGAGCCGTTCCGGCCGATCCGCAGCCCCAGCCCGGCGCCGTCGCCATAAAGCCCTGGCTTCCCCGCCTTCACCAGAGCCGCGACCTTCGCCGGTGAGAGTTTCGCCACGATGCGCGCCATTCGCCAAACCTCCAAACTGGCCCATGACCCGAACAGAAACTCCGCCGAACCATCAACCGTTCCTACAAATAAAAACGGAATATAGGCGCACGAGGGCGCACATGCAAGCACGGCCAGCTTGCCGGAATTGGCGGATATCTGAGAGGTGAGGGGCGCTGGCGCACATGGGCGCGTAACGTTCTGGCGGATGGAGTGGGATTCGAACCCACGGTACGCTTGCACGTACGGCGGTTTTCAAGACCGCTGCCTTCAACCACTCGGCCACCCATCCGTGTGGCGGTAAAATACGACAGCCGTACCGCCACAACAAGAACCGTCGGCATAGGTATGGGGGCGACCCGCGTCTTGGCCAAGCCTGCTGCTCCGGGGAGTCAACCCAGAGCAGCAATCTCGTCAGAAATTGAATTTGTCGATGTTGTTTTTGTCGAACACGGTCAGCGGGCCGAGAATGACAATGCCGCCGGCGCCAATGCGTCGGCTGCCGAGCTTTCCGGCCGCAAAGCTCTCACCCGGCTTGCCGGTGATGATTCCGCTGCAGAGCGATGCTGCCGCGTAAGCGGCGAGATACCCAAGATCGGCCGGGTTCCACAGGGCAAACGCCGTCACCGTGCCGTCTTTCACGTATTGTCGCATCTGGTTGGGCGTGCCGAGGCCGGTCAACTGGATCTTGCCCTTGTACGGGCTGGATGAAAGATACCGCGCTGCGGCGCTGATGCCGACGGTGGTGGGTGAAATCACGCCTTTCAGGTTAGGGTATGCCTGCACCAGGCCCTGCATCTCGGTAAAGGATTTCTGTTCGTCGTCGTTGCCATAGGCCACCTTCACCAGCTTCATCCTGGCGTAGGCGGGTTTGCCCAGCTCGTCCTTCATGAATTTGATCCAGGTGTTCTGGTTGGTCGCGTTCGGCGTGGCCGACAGGATCGCGATCTCCCCCTGGTGGCTCAACTCCTTGGCCAGCAACTTCACTTCGTCCCGCCCGATCGTCTCGTTATCGGCCTGGCTGATGAAAACATTGCGCCCAGCAGGAGCGACGTCGGAATCGAAGGTGACAACCTTGATCCCCTGGCCCATCGCGCGTTTCAGATAGGGCACCAGCGCGTTCGCATCGTTCGCGGACAATACGATCGCGTTTTCCCGCTGCGCGACCAGGGTATTGATATAGGATACTTGGCTGGATGCGCCCGCATCGGACGGGCCGACTGCCTTGCCGATCCCGCCGAAGGATTTCACCGCGGCAATGCCGCCGTTGTCGGCTACCGTGAAATAGGGGTTGTTGATCTGCTTCGGCAGGAAGGCGATCTTCAGCCCCTTTTTCAAGCTTGCAGCCTGCGCGCGCACGGTACCGAACGCCAGAGCCGAACCGGCCGAGAGTGCCAGAAATTCGCGTCTTTTCATGGGTTTCTTCCGTTCATGGTTATTGGCATCAGCCACCGCGCGGCCGATTGTGGAACTGCCGCAGCAGATTCGGGATCAGCACGGACAGGATCAGCAGCGATCCGGTCACGATGGTCAGAACGTCATTGGAGATATCCACCAGCGTCAGCGCGTTCTGCAGCACGCCGATCAGGAACACCGCTGCCACCACCCCGATCACGCTGCCGCTGCCGCCGAAGATGGAAACGCCGCCCAGCAACACCGCGGCCACCACCGGCAGCTCGAACCCCACCGCGTTGTCCGCGCGGGCAGAGGAAAAGCGGAACGTATAGATCACGCCGGCAAGGCCGCTGACGAGGCCGGAGAAAACAAACAGCAGGAGCTTGCTGCGTACCACGCGTATGCCGGAGAAGCGTGCCGCCGTCTCGTTCGCGCCGATCGCGTATAGCCGCCGGCCGAAAGTGGTGGCGTGCAGCAGAACAGCCACGAAGGCCGCCAACAGCGCGAATGGCAGCATCGGGTTCGGAATGGCCGTTCCGGGCAGGTTGCCGAAGCCGAGATTTGTATAGAACGCGGGGAAATCGGCTACCGCGTGATCCCCCAACAGTGCGTAGGCCAACCCGCGATACAGCGCGAGCGTGCCGATGGTCACCGCAAGAGAAGGCAGCGCAAGACCGGTGACCAGCAGCCCGTTCATCAGCCCTGCCAACGCTCCTGCCGCCAGTGCGGCCAGGATGCACAGCGGCATCGCCACATGCATCGACCATAGCAACCCCAGCAGGGAACTTGTCATCCCCAGCGTCGAGGCAACCGACAGATCGATCTCAGCGGCGATCACCACCAATGTCATCGGCAGCGCCATCAGCGCGATTTCGCTGAGATTGGCGGCGAGATTCCCAAGATTGTCGGGTGTCAGGAACGCATCGGAAAGAAGGCGCCCCAACAACAGGGCGAACAGGACGAGCACCCAGATTGCCGCTTCCCACGGCAATACAAGGAGGCGGGAACGCATCGGCTCAGCCATTGCGGTGCCGCGCGCGCATCAGCCACAGCGTGTGACGGGCGAGCAGGATATCAAGGCTGATCGCCACCAGCAGCAACGCGCCTTCGATGGTCTGCTGCCAGAATGCGGGCACCCGCAACACCACCAGCGCGTTGCTGATTACCCCCAGCAGCAACGCCCCCAGTGCTGCGCCCTGCACCGTGCCCACTCCGCCGGTGATCGCCACGCCGCCGACAACGGCGGCAGCCACCACACGAAGCTCCATCCCCGCGCCGGCCGTCGCGTCCGCGGTGCCGAACCGAGCCAGAAACAGCACCCCCGCGAGGCCGGCGATGGCGCCGCTGAGCATGAAGCCACGCATCAGCCGTCGCTCCACATTGATCCCGGCAAGCCGCGCAGCCTCCTCGTTGGAGCCCACGGCATAGTACTCCCGCCCGCCCGGATAGTGGCGCAGGTAGTAGCCGAACCCGATCGTGACAATGATCACAAGCAGCACCATCACCGGCACGCCAAGAATCGCGGCATTGGCGAAGTGGCGGAAGGTCGGCGGCAGATTGATGGCGTTGATCTGCCCGCCCTTCACCCAGGCATAGTCCGCACCGCGGAACACGTACAGCGTTCCCAGGGTTGCCACAAGCGATGGCACCCGCCCATAGGCGATCAACAGCCCGTTCATCGCGCCCAGTACCGCACCCGCCGCGACGCCGAGCAGCATGACCACGGGTATGGGCAACCCCGGGAAGGCGACAAACACGGCCCCCGCGCCATACGCGGCGATCCCAAGAATGCTGGACACGCTGAGATCGACCTGCCGCATGAGCAGTGCCAGCGTCTCGCCGATCGCGACCAGTGCGATCACGGACACATCGAGCAGAATATCGCGGATGCCCAGCGGGCTGAGAAAGCGCGGGTTCACGGCGGCCGTGGCCAGCACCAGCGCCAGCAGGCTCGCCACCAGCCCCAGCTCGCGAAACTGGGACAGCCGCAAGGCCAGCCGCCCGCGCACAGGCGGCGCCATCGCCATTCCGCTCATGCAGCACCCATCGCAAGGCCGGGCAGGGCGGCCTGTTGCCCGGTGGCCAGCCACATCACCGATTCCTCGCTGGCCGATGCGCCATCGCACGCACCGGCCAGCCGCCCTTCCCGCATCACCAGGATGCGATCGGCCATCCCGAGCAGCTCCGGCAGATCGGAGGAAACCATGAGTACCGCAAGCCCGGCCTGCGCCAACTCGGCGATCATCTGATGCAGTTCCGCCTTGGCTCCGACATCGACGCCGCGGGTAGGCTCGTCGATGATCAGAACGTGCGGCGCGGTGGCGAGCCACTTCGCAAGCACCACCTTCTGCTGGTTGCCGCCGGAAAGAACTGCGACCGGATCGGTCAGGCGCTGCGTCTTCAGCCGCAGTCGTTCGGTCCAGCGCTGCGTGACGCCCTGTTCGCGTGCCGCGGAAACAAACGGGCCGCGGCGCACGCGGCCCGGCACCGCAAGGGTGGCATTGCGCATGATAGACAGGTTCATCACCAGCCCCTGCAAGCGTCGATCCTCCGGCACCATGGCGATGCCGGTACGCATCGCCGCCTGCGGGTCGCCGGGCGGCACGATTTGCCCCTCCACCTCCACAGACCCACCGTCGCGCGGATCGATCCCGAAAATCCCTCGCATCACCTCGCTGCGGCCAGCCCCGACCAGCCCCGCGAATCCCAGGATCTCGCCTGCATGAAGATCAAAGCCAATATCGCGATAGACGCCATGCCGCGTGAGCCCGCGTGCGCGCAGCACCACTCGCCCGGCGTGTGCGGTGCGTGCCGGATAAAGCTGGTCGAGCGACCGCCCCACCATTCGCCGCACCACATCCTGTGGCGTGAAGGCGCCCCGCGGGCCGGATTCCACCAGCGCGCCATCGCGCAGGATGGTGAAGCGCTGGCATTCGGCAAAGGCTTCCTCCAGCCTGTGCGTGATGAACAGCACCGCCACGCCACGTGCACGCAGCCGCCGCACCACCTCGAACAGGTGGGCCGTTTCCTCCCCGGTCAGAGCTGCGGTCGGCTCGTCCATGATCAGCACGCGCGCTGCGTTGCTCAGCGCCTTGGCGATCTCCACAAGCTGCTGCGCCGCGATCGACAGCCCGCGCACCTTCCGCTCCGGATCGAGCTTCACGCCCAGTTCGCCGAACAGCGCGCCCGCAATCCGCCGCGCCGCCGCATGGTCGATACGGCCGAAGCTGCGGCGTGGGGCGCGGCCCATCAGCACGTTCTCGGTGATCGACAGATCGTGGAACAGTGTCGGCTCCTGATAGATCACGGCGATGCCGGCGGCCTGCGAGTCGGCCGGGCCGTGAAAGACCACCGGAGCGCCGTTCACGAGCACGACACCGGAATCCGGCCGGTGCACCCCGGCCAGAATGCGCACCAGCGTGCTCTTGCCCGCGCCGTTCTCCCCCAGCAGCGCATGCGCCTCCCCGGCGTGCAGCGCCAGATCCACACCGCGCAGCGCGATCACCGATCCGAACGATTTTCGCACGTCCTGCACGGCAAGCAGGGGAGGGGGGTCAATCAAGATGAAACACCTCCTCCAGTTCGAGGAAGCTCTCATCCGGTCGCTGGCCCTCCGGTGCCGTAAAGAACGGCGCCATCTCCCGCTGCCAGCGTGCGTTCACATCGGATGCGGCCATACCCGCTTTCGCCGCAGCCAGATCGGGCGTTTCAAAATAGCCGACAAGCAGGCCGTCATCGCGCAGGAACAGAGAATAATTCCGCCAGCCAGCCTGCCGCAGGGCCGCCAGCATTTCCGGCCGGACAGCCCGGTGCCGAACCTTGTATTCGTCAAGGCGTTCGTGGCGAACCCGCAGAAGGAAACAGACTCGTCGATCAGGCGTGGAAGCGGCAGGCGGCATGGGCGTTCCCGGAGCATCTTCTGGTATTGCGCGATATCGCGTTCGTGGGGGCCAGCGTGCCCAGGCATGATCGAACAAGACAATGCACAAGCTTGTCAAGTTATGTTCGAATAATGTTAGAATGCGGCATGCCGGCCAATCCGATACCGCCCGCCCCATCCGCACCGCTGGCGCCCGAACGCCAGCAGGCGATCCTGCGCCATGCGCTGGGCCGGCGCGTGCTGCGGGTGAAGGATCTGGCCCAGGAACTCGGCGTGCACGAGATGACAGTGCGGCGAGATCTGGATGCACTGGCCGAGCAGGGCATGGTCGAGCGCGTGCACGGCGGGGCCCGGCTGGTGGAGCGTGCGAGCGAGGAGATCGGCCACCATCTGCGTGCGATCAGCAACATCGCGGGGAAGGAGGCGATCGCCCGCGCGGCACTGGCGCTCGTGCAGGATCGTGACACCGTCGCCTTCGATGCCTCCACCACCGCGCTGGCGCTCGCCCATATCATCCATGCGCGCCGTGTCTCGGCGATCGTCACCGGGCTTGATGCGGCGAACGCCCTGGCGTCCACGGGCGTGCCGTTCGCCATGGCCGGCGGCAATTTCCATGCGCCAGCCCGCTCCTTCGTCGGGGCCTTCTTCCTCGAAACCATGGCGCGGCTCCATCCGGACAAGGTGTTCTTCTCCGCCAAGGCGTTCGCGCCGGAGACGGGATTCACCGATCCGCACCTGCCGGAAGTCGGCGCGAAGCAGGCCCTGCTGCATGCCGGGGGCATGCGGATCGCGTTGATCGACGCCACCAAATTCGGCCGCCGCGCGCTCGCCACCATTGCCACGGCAGACGAGGTGGACGTGGTCGTGACCGACCGAACCCCGCCCGGCGAAATCCGCGCCGCGCTGGATGCCGCCGAAGTCCGGCTGATCGTCGCCGAACCATGACCGCCGAGCGGGAGGGAACAATGAACCAGGCCGCAGTCATGGCCGCGCTCGACCGGCAGACGATCGAGACGCCAAGTTGGGGTTTCGGCAACAGCGGCACCCGCTTCAAGACCTTCGCCGCCCCCGGTGCCGCCCGTTCGGTGCGGGAGAAGATCGAGGACGCAGCGGAAGTGCACCGCCTCACCGGCATCGCGCCCGCAGTGGCGCTGCATATTCCGTGGGATGCGGTGGAGGACTGGCCGGCCCTGCGGCGCTTCGCCGAGGATCGCGGCGTACGGATCGGCGCGATCAACCCGAACGTGTTCCAGGACGATATCTACCGCCTCGGTTCCGTCACCCATCCCGACGCTGCCGTACGGGCGAAAGCGGTCGCGCATCTGCTCGACTGCGTGGAGATCATGCGCCAGACAGGTTCGCGCGATCTCAGCCTGTGGTTCGCCGACGGCACGAACTACGCCGGGCAGGATGATCTGCGCGCCCGCAAACGCCGGATGCGCGCGGCGCTGGAGTCGGTCGCTGCCGCGTTGCCGGACGATGCGCGGATGCTCATCGAATACAAGTTCTTCGAGCCCGCTTTCTACTTCACCGATCTGTTCGATTGGGGCGCGGCCCTGTTGCATGCGGCCGCGCTCGGCCCGAAAGCTCAGGTTCTGGTCGATCTTGGGCATCACGCGCAGGGCGTGAACATCGAGGCAATCGTGGCGTTCCTGCTGGATGAGGGCAAGCTCGGCGGCTTCCACTTCAATGCCCGCCGCTACGCGGATGACGATCTGATTGTCGGTTCCACCAATCCGCTCGAATTGTTCACGATCTATGCCGAACTTGCCGGCGCGGAACACAGCGCGGACACAACGGTAAGGCAGGGCGCGCAAGGTGTTGCCTACATGATCGACCAGAGCTTCAACATCGAACCGAAGATCGAGGGCATGATGCTGAGCGTGCTGAACTGCCAGGAGGCCTATGCGAAGGCCTTGCTGGTGGATCGCGGCGCGCTTGCCAACGCCCAGGCAGCAGGCGATGTTTTGGGCGCGCACCGGATCCTGCTGGATGCGTTCAACACTGATGTCCGTCCGCTCCTGGCGGATTGGCGCCGCGCCCGCAACCTGCCCGCGGACCCGATCGCGGCGCATCGGCAGAGCGGCTATCTGGAGCGTGCGGTGAAAACGCGCGGAACCCTGGCCGCCGCCGGCGGCTACCCTGGTTGAGAGATCGATGATGGACGGCGCGACAGGAAGCAGGCGCATCAGCCTGTGGAATACGGCCGAGGCCCCCAAGGGCGAGGGGCTGGAGAGCCTCGCCTACCGCTCCCGCCTGCTGGGATCGGATCGAACGCTCGTGAACATCTATGGTGGCAACACTTCGGTGAAGGCCGTGGTGCCGGATCATGTCGGCCGGCCAACCAATGTGCTGTGGGTGAAGGGCAGCGGCAGCGACATCGCCACGATCACCACGAAGGGCTTTGCCGGCCTGCGGCTCGACGAGATCGAGCCGCTGTTTCAGCGCAACGAAATGCCCGACGAGGACATGACCGCCTATCTGGAACGCACCGCGATCGAACCCGGCCGCCCCCGCCAGAGCATTGAGACGCTGCTGCACGCCTTCGTCCCCGCGCCGCATGTCGATCACACCCACCCCGATGCGATCATCTCCATCGCCTGCAGTCCGGACGGCGAGAAGGTGATGCGCGCAATCTATGGAGACCGAGCGGCCTGGGTGCCCTATATCCGCCCCGGCTTCACCCTGTCGCAGATGATCGGCGCGGCAGCCCGCAGCAACCCGAACCTCGAATGCGTCGTGATGGGCAAGCATGGCCTCGTCACCTGGGGTTCCACCTCGCGCGAATGCTACGAGAACACGCTGCGCATCATCGGAGAAGCGGAGGCATGGCTCGCTGCACACGCGCGCGCGGAGCCTTTCGGCAAGGCTGTCGTCGCGCCGGTCGATCCGGCAGAACGCCAGCGCCTGCTGGCCGCCATGCTGCCGGTTCTGCGCGGGGCGATGTGCGATGCGCGCCGCGTCATCCTGGCGGTCGATGACAGTCCGGAGGTCCTTGCGTTCGTGGGTGGCGCCGCGGCGCAGGCGCTTTCGCAGGTCGGCGCGGCCTGCCCGGATCATCTGGTGCATACGAAGCGCGTGCCCCTGTGGATCGACTGGCAACCCAGGGACGGACAGGCTGCCTTGATCGACCGCGCCAAGGCCGGCCTTGCCGATTTCATGGCGGCCTACCAAACCTATTTCGATGAGCATAAGGCGGACACGGACAAGATGTTTCCCGCCTATCCGCGAGTCATCCTCATTCCCGGCCTCGGCATGGTCACAAGCGGGCCGGATGCGCAGGGGGCGGAGGTATCCCGCCAGCTCTACATCCGCGCGATCACAGTGATGCGGGGCGCGGTCGCGGCAGGCGGCTTCATGTCGCTGACGGCGGCGGAGAGTTTCGCGATCGAGTACTGGCCCTTGGAACTCTACAAACTCTCGCTTCGTCCACCCGGCCGGCCGCTCGATGGCCATGTCGCCCTCGTCACCGGCGGTGCCAGCGGCATCGGCCGGGCGAGCGCACGACGCCTCGCGCGCGAAGGCGCCCATATCGTCATCGCCGACCGCGATGCCGAAGGCGCCTCCGCCGTCGCTCATGAAATCACCACAGGCCACGGCCATCGCCGCGGCGTGGCCGCCATGATGGACGTGACCAGCGAAGATGCGGTGGTGCGTGCTTATGCGGATGCGGTGCTGGCCTACGGCGGCGTCGATATCGTGGTCAGCAATGCCGGCATCAGCGCCAGCGCGCCGATCGAGGATACAACTCTCGACAGTTGGAACCTGCAGCACGCGATCCTCTCGACCGGCTATTTCCTGGTCGCGCGGGAGGCGTTCCGTGTCCTGAAACGTCAGGGCATCGGCGGGTCGATCGTGTTTGTGGTCAGCAAGAACGCCGTGGTCGGCGGAAAGAACGCCGCTGCCTACAGCGCGGCAAAAGCGGCCGAACTGCATCTCGCCCGATGCCTTGCGGAGGAAGGCGGGGCCGCCGGCATTCGCGTGAATTCGGTCCTGCCGGATGCGATCCTCGCCGGATCGAGCATCTGGAACTCATCCTGGCGCGCCGAACGCGCCGCCACCTACGGCATTCCCGAGGATCGGCTGGAAGAACACTATCGCACGCGCACGACGCTTAAGGTGAACGTGCTGCCGGAGGATGTGGCGGAAGCAGTGTATTTCCTTGCCTCGCCCGCGGCTGCGAAAACCACGGGCGGCGTGCTTACCGTGGATGGCGGCGTGCCGGCAGCCTATGTACGCTGAAGCCGCATCCCATGTCGCGATCGATCTTGGTGCATCCGGCGGGCGGGTGGCGATCGGGCGGGTCACGGATGGGCGGTTGCAGATGGAGCTGCTGCACCGTTTCCCCAATGGCGGCGTTCCGCTCGGCGAGAATCTCTACTGGGATGTCCTGGGGCTCTGGCGGGAGGTGCTGACAGGCTTGCGCCTTGCCGCCGCGCAGGGCCCGGTTGCCAGCATCGGCGTGACCACCTGGGGGCTGGACTACGCGCTGCTGGATCGGTCCGGCCGGCTGGCGGATTTCGCGTACCATTACCGGGACCGCCGCACGGAAGGGATGATGGAAGCGGCCTTCGCACGGATGCCGCGCGCGGCGATCTACGGCCGGACCGGCGTGCAGTTCCTGCCGATGAACACGCTGTGGCAACTCCTCGCGCACCACCGCCAGGCACCGGGCCGGTTCGACAGCGCTGCAACCTTGCTGATGATGCCGGACCTGTTCCATTTCTGGCTCTGCGGCGTGGCCGCCGTCGAACGCACCAATGCCAGCACCACGCAATTCTTCGATCCGCGCACCGGCGGCTGGGCGCGGGATCTGTTCGCCACCTTCGATCTGCCGCCCCATCTGCTGCCACCCATCGTGCAGCCGGGCACCGTGCTCGGCCCGCTCAGCCAGGCGGTCGCCCGCGAAACAGGCATCGTCGGCGCTGTCGTCATCGCGCCGGCCACGCACGATACTGCAAGCGCGGTGGCGGCGGTGCCCGCATCGTCCGCGTCGCCCTGGGCCTATGTGTCCAGCGGCACCTGGTCACTCGTCGGTGTGGAGGCACCCGCGCCGGTGATGAGCGATGCCGCTCTGGCAGCCAACCTCACGAACGAGGCTGGCGTGCGCGGCACCACCCGGCTGTTGAAGAACATGGGCGGGCTGTGGCTGCTGCAGGAATGCCGCCGTGCCTGGAACGAACCTGATTTCGCGTCGCTCTACGCCGCGGCCGAAACCATCGCCCCGGCTGGCCTGGTCGATCCGGACGATGCGGCCTTCGTCCCCCAAGGCGCCGACATGCCCGCCCGCATCCAGGCGTTCTGCCGCGATACCGGGCAGGCGGTGCCGCAGAGTCCACCCGAGATCGCGCGCTGCATCTTCGAAAGCCTCGCCCTGAAGACCGCCGTCATCCTCGACGAGATCGCCGCCGTCATCGGCCAGCAGGCGGAGACGGTGCATGTGGTGGGTGGCGGCTCCCAGATCGGCCTGCTCAACCGCCTGCTCGCGGGTGCAACCGGTCGGCCCGTGGTCGCCGGCCCGGTGGAAGCCACCGCGATGGGCAACCTGCTGGTCCAGGCGGAAGCGATGGGCCGCATCGCGCACGGCACGCTGCGCGACGTGGTCCGCGCCTCCGCGGAACTCGCCACCAGCACGCCCGCCGATGCGCCGGATATCGCCGGCCGGCGCGCAGCTTTCGCCGCTCTGTTGCGCCGATAGATCAATACTGGAATTCGTAGCTCAGCCCCACGCTGCTGCCGCCCGATCCGCCGCTCACGCCGGTCTCCAGCTTCAGTCCCCGATACAGGTCGATGCGCGCGGTCGCCTGGGTGCTGCCGGTCGCGGTGCCCTGCTTCGCCCCCACATACACGCCCGGCGCGACATACCGCCCCGCCTCCAGCGTCGGCGAAGACCCGTTGGAGCCTCCACCCACCGAAAGCTGGTCCAGACCCAGCCCCTTGCGGATGCCGGCCAGCGGGTCGCCCAGCGCGCTTGGCCCGCCGGTGAAGCTCGCGATGGCGGCGGCGATCTGCGCCAGTTGGAACGGGCTCAGGCTGCCGGCACTCTGGTTGAACAGCAGGCGTGACAGGACCTCGTCCTGCGGCAGCGAAGGCGTGCTGCTCAGCGTCAACGTCGGCTTGCTCGCCGTGCCGCCGATGGTCAGCGTTGCGGTGATCGAGGAATTCGTGCTTGTGGCGACGAAGTCGAGCGACGGATCGAGGCTTCGCCCGCCGGTGAAACCCACCGTGCCCTTCGTGAAATCCAGCGTCTTGCCGGCAAGGCTGAAGCGCCCGCGAATCAGGTGGAACCCACCGGTCGGAAACGGTGCGGCGGCGGTGCCGCCCACGACAATGCGCCCACCCATCTCCGCATCCAGCCCGCGGCCGCGCACGAACACCTGGCGCGGCGCATCCAGCGTCAGCTTCAAGCCGATATTCGGCCCGGGTGCTGCCGGTTTCGGTGGCGGCGCCCCCGCCTTGCGGATCGTCAGCACGGCCACCTGCGGCGGCATGCTTTTAGGAATGTTGATGTCGGTGCGCAGCAGATGAACCGTGCCGGCCAGAGTCATCGCCCGTGCCATCTGCCCGCGCAGGGTCATATTCGCATCCAGCAGCGCGCTCATCAGATCGCTCGCGATCGGCCGAGCATCGTGCGCGGTGATGGTGAGGTCGATCGGCAGGCCAGGCGCCAGCATGCCCACGGTCCCGGTGGCGCCGATCGTGCCGGGGCCGGCATGTCCGGTCAGGCTCACCAGCCGCAGCGTCTGCCCCTCGGCCCGGATCAGGCCGTTCAGGCCGGAGATGTGCACACCCTGGCGGACATCCTGCACATCTCCCTGCGTGAGCCGTACCGTGCCGGTGATGCGCGGGGCCGCCGCATTGCCCGCAATCGCGGTGTCGAGCACGAGCCGTCCGGCCACGCGCCGCCCGCTGGCCGCGAGCAGCGGGTTGAGAAGCGCGAGATCAATCGCACCGCGCGCCTGCAACGCCAATGCCCCCGTCGCATTCAGCGGCGCCTGCCCGCTCAGCCGCATCTGCGTGCCCGCCCCGGCGGATATCCGCGTGTCGATCCGCGCGGTGGCGCCCGCGAGCGTCGCATCCGCGGTCACCGCGGCGGGCGGCAGGGCGCTGCCCGGTCCTTGCCGAAGATGCAGGCCGGTGGCGGCGACATGCACCGCGCCCATTGGCCGCGCGGCTGTGCCGGTCAGCCGTGCGGTGGCATTGACCACACCATCCGCGGCCAGCGCGGGGGAGGCGAGGGCCGCCAGCGCTGCCGGCAGGTTTTGCAGCGCCACGCGCAGATCAAGCCGCGGGCTGGCCTCCCCCGCCACGTCCAGCACCGCTGAGCCCAGGCCCATCCGCAGGCGATCCACCGACAGCCCCGCGCCGAAGCGCAACCGGGCCGGCGCCAGCAGCCGCAGCCTCTGGCCATGCCAGTCCGCCTGCAACATAGACAGGGCAAGCTGCCGGCCCGGCGCATCCAGCGTTGCCGCCGCGCTCAGATCCGCCGGCTTGCCCGCAAGCGGGCCGCTCGCGGTCATCCGCACCGCCAGCGCATTCGCCGGCCCGGTTGCCTGGATGCGGGCCTGGCCCGACAGCGTACCGGCCTGCACCCCGGCCAGATCGAGCGCCGCGCTCACCACGGGATGCGCCGCGTCGCCGATCCGCGCGGTCAGTTGTCCGCGGCTGACGATGGCCGTCCCCGGCAGGCCTGCGTTCGTCGCCGTCATCGTGATGGCGACCTGCGGCACACCCTTCTGCACCGTCGCCTTCAGCGTCGCGGCCACCGCTCCGGTGATCGGTCGGCCCAGCAGCGGTTGCAGATCCGCCAGCCGCGCCATCCTCAACGAGATCTTGCCCGTCGGTAGCCGCGCGCCCGGCGGCAGCGACAGCGCTCCGCTTGCCTTGGCGCTCTTCCAGTCCGCCTTGTCGATGGTCACGTGCAACCCCGATGCCGACCGGCTGGCGACCAGCGCCACATCAAGCGGGGCGCCGGCCAACGTGCCGGTCGCGGTCAACCGGCCGGACGGGGCGGCGGGCAGGCCGGTGGCATGCAGGCGCGCATGGATCGGCCCCGCCGGCATGCCGGGTGCGGCCAGCGTGCCGGCAAGGTTGGCTGCCAGCGCGAGGTCGCTCGGCGGGCCGGTCACATCGGCATGCAGCACCAGCGCGCCGCTCAGCGTCGGCGCCAGAACCTTCACCTGCGGCAGCGTCACGCGCGCATGCAGCGCAAGCGCCTGCCCGGCCATGCCCCCGTGCGCGGCAAGCTGCAAAGCGGCGCCATCCAGGGCGAACCTGGAAATCGTCAGATCGCCATTCTTGCGCGTCAGCGCGAAGCTGATCCGCCCGTCAGGACCGATCAGCGCCGGCGCCATGCCGCCGGTCAGCCCCAGTGTTCCCGTTCCGCTGATCGCCAGGGCCGCGCGCCGCATTGTGCCGGCCAAAGCCAGCGTGCCGTGCCCGTTCAGCGCGATGCCGCCGAGGGCCGCGAACGGCGCGAGATGGGGCAGGGTGAGATCAAGCGTGGCCTTCCTCACGCCTCCGGCCGTGGTTGCCGCCGTCTGCGCCACGCCGTGTGCCGTCAGCAGCGCATGTGTCAGCCGGAACCGCACCGGCCGGCCCGGCTGGTCAAGCCGCTCGTCCGCACGCAACACCAGCGGCGTGGCCGCCAGCAGGTCCGGTGATGGGCCGGGAATGTGCAGGCCGCTCAGCGTCGCCGTCAACCGCACGCGGCCTTTCGTGCCGTGGGCTTCCGCCACGATGCCGTCCACATGCGCGCCAGATGCCGCAAGCCCGTCGATCCGCATCTGCGCGGTCACATCCGGCGTGGTGAACGGCCCGCTTTCATCGGCGCTCAGCGCGATCTTCCGCCACGACAATCCGGCAGCCGGCGCCATGGCCGGCGCGCTTGCCGTCACATGCAATGTGGAAGAACCCCCGGAGAGGTTGATCCGTCCTTGCGCGTTCGCCCGCAGCGGCCCCGCCGCCACGCGCAGCCGTGTCGCCAGGGCGGAGAACGGTCCGTTCACCGCCGCCGTCGCATCCAGCACCCCGATCGCCGGCAGCCCCGCGAGATGCGCGACCAATCCTTCGGACGCTTCATGCACGGAAACCTGCCCATGGATGCCGGCCGCATCCATCCGTGCAACGAGGTCGTATCGCCCGGCACCGCCGATCTGCCGTACCGCAAGCGTCGCCGCGGCCTGCGATCCGCGAAGGCGGGCATTGCCATCGATCGATACCGTCGCCGCCACCCCGGCCACCGGCGCCCCGAGAACAAGCTGCCCCACATGCAGCACCCGCACGTTCACGCTCACCGGCAGGTGCGGCAGGCCAAAGCCGCCGCCGGTCTTCGTCGGTGCAGCGGGTGCCGTGGGCGCCGGCAGGCGCGGCAGCGCGATCCGCGCCGCCGAAAGCCGCGAAACCAGCAGTTCGCCCTCCAGCAGATGCAGCGGCGACCAGTCGAAGGTCAGGTCATTGACGGTCAGCCAACCGCCTTGCGTGTCGCGCAGCGTGATCCGCTGCACCCGCAGCGCATCGGGAAAGCGGCCCGCGAGCCCCGTCAGCCGGACATTTCCGCCCGTGGCTCGCGCCACAACGCTTTCGATCAGCCGCCGCCCAGGCCCGGTATTGGCCCCGACCATCACGACGACGACCAGAACCGCCACCACCCCGAGAACGGCGGCGAGGGTCAGGCCGATCCAGCGCAGCGTCTGTTTCATCAGAAAGCCTGCCCGATGCCGATATAAAGCTCCACCACGTCGCCGCCCCGCTGCCGGTTCACCGGCACCGCCACGTCCAGCCGGATCGGCCCGATCGAGGTGTAGTAACGGAAGCCCAGCCCGGCACCGATCCGCACCGCGCCGGTGAAGGGGGCACCCGTGGTGCCCACCTGTCCGGCATCGACGAAGCCCACCACGCCATAGCTTGCGCCGATCCGCTGGCGGAACTCGATGCTTGCAGCGTCGAGCGACGTGCCCCCTTCGGGAATGTTCAGCGCCAGTTGCGGCCCGATGGACTGGTACCTGAAGCCGCGCACGGTCGCGCTGCCGCCGGCATAGAACCGCTGGTCCGGCGGCACCTGCAAGGCCGATGCTCCCTGGATCGTGCCCACCAGCGCCCGCAGCGCCAGCACCCCGCGCCCCTTGCCCTCCAGGTCGAGATAGGTCGATCCGCTGGCCAGCCCGATCAGGAAGGTATCGGATCGCCCGCCCACAGGCACCGTGGGGGTGATGGTCACCGCCGCGCGCACCCCGCGCGTGGGGTCGAACAGGCTGTTCGTGGTGTCGTATTTCAGCCCCAGCGGCACGCCGAGCAGGTTGTAGTCGTTGGTCATCCCGACCTGGGTCACCCGTTCGCGCAGGAAGCTCAGCCCCACGCTCGCGGAAAGATGCGGGGTGAGCCGCCGGCTGATGGTCGCGCTCGCGATATAGGCGGTGCGATCATACGCATCGAGGTATTCACGCAGCGCGTGCGCGCTCAGGATCAGCGACTGGTCGCGGCGATACAGGTCCGGCTTGGTGAAATCGGCTCCGATATTGTAGCCCGGCTGCCTGGCGGCATTGCCGCCAAGCTCGGTCGCCTCGGCCGACAGGGTCAGCTTTTCGGCATTGCCGAACACGTTGCGGTCGGTCCAGGACGCATTCACGCTCGCGCCGAGGTCGGTCGAATAGGCCGCGCCCACGCTCACTGCATGGCGCGGGCGTTCCGTCGTCTCGATCAGGATCGGCAACTGCCCGGCGGCGTCCAGCGCGCCCGCCGGCTGCACCCGCACCGCGGAGAACACGCCGGTGGACAGCAGCGCGTCGCGGGAGGCGGCAATCTTCTTCGGGTCGAACCGCTCGCCCCGATGGATCGTGACCACCCGATGCGCGAAGCCCGGATTCACCCGCCCCAGCCCGCGAAACGTGACCGGCCCGAGATCGACGCGCGGGCCGGTGGAGACGGTGAATGCAACATCCAGCAGCGGCGCGCCCGCGCGTTCCGTCGCGACCGGTTCACTCACCTTCGCCAGCGCATAGCCTTCCGCCCGCAAGGCGGCCAGCACCCGCTGCCGGGCCGCCAGCACATCGGCGGCCACGGCCGGCGCACCCGGGGCGAGTTCCAGCGCGGCCCGCGCCTTCGCCGGCACCGAACCCGAAAGCTCCACCCGGCCCAGATGGAACAGCACGCCCTTATGGACCTGCACCACCACCGGCACGGCGGTGCCGATCGGCGTCGCGTCCAGCGCGGCGGGCAGGGCAGGGTCCTCGATCGCCCGGCCGGCGATGCTGATCGCGGCGGTCCCGGCATCGTAGCCGAAGCTTTGCAGCGCGATCACGAACCGCGCCGCATCCGCCCGCGCCCGCGCGACCAGGGCGAAAGGGGAAACGGGCGCCTTCCTGTTCAGCGAGATGAGCAGGGAGGAGGCTTGCAGCACTTTGTCCAGCGACGGAATGCCGGTCGGCTCGATCTTCACCGTATAGGGCTGCGGGTCCGCCGCCAGCGCGGTGCTCGGAACCGGGATCGAACCAGCCAGTGCCGACAGCACAACAAGGCGCGCAAGCCTGCGCCGCCGTCGCGACAGAACGGGAAAGCCCTTCATCCGCGGCAGTGTAACATTGCCGGGGCACCGCGGGGGAAGCCTGGAAACCATCTTGCATAAGCGGCGATCGCCCGGCAGGTTCCGTGCTCCCGCCGCTCGCTCCCCGGAGACGACCTCATGGCATCACGTTCCCGCACCGCCGCCTTTCCCGGCGCCGATCGCACAACCCCGGCCCGCACGGCCGGCATCGCCCTGGCTGGGGCCTTGCTCCTGGCGGTAGCGGCGCATCTGCAAATCCCGTTCTGGCCGGTGCCGATGACGATGCAGACCTTCGTGGTGTTCCTCCTCGGCGCAACCGGCGGCGCACGCCGCGCGGGTCTTGCCGTGCTGGCCTATCTGGCGGCCGGCCTCGCCGGGCTGCCGGTGTTCGCCTCCGGTGCCGGGCCGCTCTACATGGCCGGCCCCACCGGCGGCTACCTCCTCGGCTTTCTGCTGGCCGCCATGCTGGTCGGCGCGGCGGCGGGGCGCGGCTGGTTGCGCCGGCTGCCCACGGCCGTGGCGGTCCTGCTGGCGGCGGACGTCGTACTGTTCGCCTGCGGCGTCGTCTGGCTCGCCGTGCTGATCGGCTGGCAGAAGGCGTTCGCGGCCGGCGTGCTGCCCTTCCTGCCGGCCGAAGCGGCAAAGGTCGCTCTCGCCGCCGCCGTCACGCGGGTGGCGGCCCTGCGTCTAGGCTGATCGGTTCGCGCCGGCCGCCGCCTCGCACATCGCGCGCGTCACCTCCTTCGTCGTCGCCTTGCCGCCGAGGTCGGGCGTGACGATCCCGGCGGCGCAGACCTGCTCCACCGTCCGCATCAGCATCCCCGCCGCCGCCGTCTCGCCCAGATGCTCCAGCATCAGCGCGCCGGTCCAGAAGCTCGCCACCGGATTGGCGATGCCCTGGCCGGTGATGTCGAAGGCCGAGCCGTGGATCGGCTCGAACATCGAGGGAAACCGCCGTTCGGGATCGACATTGCCGGTCGGCGCGATGCCCAGGCTGCCCGCCAGCGCGGCGGCGAGGTCCGAGAGAATGTCCGCATGCAGGTTGGTCGCCACCACGGTGTCGATGCTGGCCGGCTTGCGGACCATGCGCGTGGTCATCGCGTCCACCAGTTCCTTGTCCCAGGTCACGGCGGGGAAGTCGGCGGCGACCAGGGCGGCGACCTCGTCCCAGAACACCATGCCGTGGCGCTGCGCGTTCGATTTCGTCACCACCGTCAGGTGCCGGCGCGGCCGGGCCGCCGCGGCGGCGAAGGCGAAGCGCATGATCCGCTCCACCCCGCGCCGGGTGAAAATTGCGGTCTCGGTCGCCACCTCCTCGGGCAGGCCGCGATGGGCACGCCCGCCATGGCCGGCATATTCGCCCTCGGAATTCTCCCGCACGATCAGCCAGTCCAGATCGCCGGGCCCCACATCGCGCAGCGGACTGGTCACGCCCGGCAGGATGCGGGTGGGGCGGACGTTCGCATACTGGTCGAACCCCTGGCAGATCGGCAGCCGCAGCCCCCACAGCGTCACGTGGTCGGGGATGTCGGGCGCGCCGACAGCACCGAAATAGATCGCATCCGCCCGCTTCAGCAGCGCGAGCCCATCAGCCGGCATCATCACCCCATGCCGCCGGTAGTAGGCCGAGCCCCAGTCGTACTGATCGACGGCGAGCGTGAACCCGCCATCCCGCGCCGCCACCGCCGCCAGCACTTCCAACCCGGCGGCGATCACCTCGGGTCCGATGCCGTCCGCCGGAATGGCGGCGATCCGGTGCTGGCGCATGCGATTCATCCTTTCCAATGGGCCGCGGAGACTGCCGCGCCGGCGTGCTACAGTCCACCGCCGGAATCCCGATAACGCGCGATCCAGCGCCGGTCGATCCAGTCCTTCCACCGCGCCACCAGCCGCCCGCCGGCCCACAACCGCCCCCGCCACGCCACCGCGCGGCCATTGCCCAGGCCGAGGATGGCAAGCGCCCGGCGCTGCGGCCGCCATGCCGCCGGTTGCCGCCCCATTGCCGCCTGCCGCAGCGCAGCGGCGAGCGGCGGGCCGGCCCGCACCGCCCACACCCCCGCCTTCGGCCGCGCGTCCGCCAGGGCGGCGCAATCCCCGGCCGCAAACACAGCCGCGTGGCTCACGCTGCGCAGCATCGCATCCACCCGCACGCACCCGGCCGCATCGCAAGCCAGCCCCGAGGCGGCCAGCCAGCCGGGTGCGACCACGCCGTTCGCCCACAAGGCGGCACGCACCGGCAGCCGTCGCCCGTCGGACAGTTCCAGCGCGCCATCGGCGAATCCGTCCGCCCGCACCCCTGTCACGACCGTTATGCCGGCAGCGACGAGCGCGCGGCGGATCATCCTTCGCGCGCCCGCCGGCGCCTCGGCCGGCACCGTGGCGGTGCCGCTGACCAGCATGATCCGCGCCCGCCCCGCAAGCCGCCGCGCCAGCGCCAGCGCCAGCTCCGCCCCGCCCGCGCCGCCCCCGACCACGGCAAGGCAGGCATCGTCCGGCAACCCCGCCTCCAGCGCCGTCAGCCGGGCCAGGAACCCGCCGATCGGGCGCACCGGCAGCCCCGCGCCCGCCGGCATCGCTGGCAGCCCGCCGACATCCAGCGACAGCAGATCGAACCCGATCGCCTCCCGGCTCGCCAGCATCACCCGCCGCCCGTCGAGATCGATCCCGTTCGCCGCGGCCGCCACGAATCGCGCCCGGGCCGCCGCGGCCAGCGGCACGAGGTCGATATGCGCCTCATCCATGCGGCACTCGCCACGGATCAACCCCGGCAGCATCCCGGTGTAGGGGGACCATCGCTCCCGCGCGACCAGTGTGAGCGAAAGGCCGGGTTCGGGCCGCGCGGCGAAGCGGCGCAGCACCTCCACATGGGCATGGCCACCGCCCAGCAGCAGCAGTTCGATCGGCATGAGTGCTTGTATGCTTCGCCGCGCGGTCTTGCACACACGCCGCGGTTGCAGGACGATGCGGCATGACCTGGTCGATCCTCGTGCATGAACCCGCAACCGGCGCGCTGGGCGCGGCGGTCGCCTCCCGCTTCTTCGCCGTGGGGGCCATGTGCATCCATGTCGAGGGCGGGGTGGCGGCGGTCGCCACGCAGGCGCTGGTCAACCCGATGTACGCCGTCACCGGCCTTGCCCGGCTGCGCGGCGGGGAAGCGCCGGCGGATGTGGTCGCCGCACTCACCGGCCCCGACCCTGGTGCGGCGCAGCGCCAGTTCCACATCGTCGATGCGCAAGGCCGCATCGGCCAGCACACCGGGCCGGGCTGCGTGGTCTGGGCCGGCATGATGCGCGGGCAGGGCGTCTCCGTCGCCGGCAACATGCTCGCCGGCCCGGCGGTGGTGGAGGCGACGCTGGCGGGCTTCGAACGCGCCACCGGCAGCCTCGCCGAACGGCTGCTGAGCGCGATGGAAGCAGGCGAGGCGGCCGGCGGAGACAAGCGCGGCCGCCAGTCCGCCGGGCTGAAGGTCTGCACGCGCGACCCCTATCCGGACCTCGACATCCGCGCGGACGACCACCCCGATCCGCTCGCCGAACTGCGCCGGCTGCATCGCGTCAGCCTGGAGCGCTTCGCCATCTTTCGCCGCTTCCTGCCCGGCACCGACAGCCCATGCGGCGTGCTCGACCGCGCGGTGATCGATGCCGCCATCGCCCGCGAGGGCCTGCCGCCGGCCTGACCGGCTGACGCGCGGCGGCGATCAACCGCTTGTCACTTGGCGCAAACCGCGCAACATGGCCGTAATCGATCCACAACAATCATCGATACAAGGCTGTCACAAACAAGACTGGGGGACTGTCCGATGCGTCGTATCCTGCTGGCCGCCGCCTGCGCGATGGCCGTTCTTCCGTTCGCCAAATCCATCCCGGCCGCCGCGCAAAGTGCCCCGCCCACCGGCACGCCCACGGGCACGCTGCATATCGGCCTGCGCGAGGACCCGGATATTCTCGATCCCACGCTCGGCTCCAGCTATGTCGGCCGCATCGTCTTCGCCGGCATGTGCGACAAGCTGTTCGATCTCAGCCCGAGCCTCAAGATCGTCCCGCAGCTTGCCACCGGATACACCTACAAGGACCCCACGCACCTCATCATCCATCTGCGCAAGGGCGTGATCTTTCAGGACGGCGAGAAGTTCGACGCGGCGGCGGTGAAGTACAAGCTGATGCGCGACCTGACGATCAAGGGCAGCATGCGCGCCGGCCAGATCAACGCCATCAAGTCGATCGACATCATCGACCCGCTGACCGTGGAACTGGTGCTCAGCCACCCGTCCTCGCCGCTGCTCGCCCAGCTCGCCGGCCGGCCCGGCATCATGATCGCGCCGAAGGCGGCGGAGAAGGAGGGGCGGAATTTCGGTCTCCATCCGGTCTGCGCCGGCCCGTTCAGCTTCGTCAGCCGCGTCGCGCAGGACAAGATCGTGCTGAAGCGCTTCCCCGGCTACTGGAACGCGAAGGCGATCCATTTCGCCCGCGTGGTGTACGAGCCGATCACGAACCCCGCCGTGCGGCTCGCCGATCTGCAAGCCGGTGCGCTCGATCTCGTGGAATATATCGTGCCGACGGATGTCGCCGCGATCCAGCACGATGCGAAGCTGAAGCTCGCGATGGACAATTCGCTGGCGTACGAAGGGATCACCTTCAATACCGGCAACGGGCCGGATGCGAAATCCGTCATCGGCCAGAGCGCGCTCGTGCGCCGAGCGTTCCAGCTTGCGATCGACCGGAAGGCGCTGATCCAGGTCGTCTATAACGGCATGTATGCACCCACCGCGCAGGCCAACCCACCGGCGTCGCCTTACTACATCAAGTCGGTCCAGCCCCTGGCCCGCAACATCGCCAAGGCGAAGGCGCTGCTCAAGAAGGCCGGCGTGAAGCTGCCCGTGCCGGTCACGCTCACGATTCCCACGAGCCCCGATCTGCAGCAGGCCGGCCAGGTGGTGCAGTCGATGGAGCAGGAAGCCGGCTTCAACGTGAAGATTCGCGCCATGGAGTTCGCCTCGTCCTTGCAGGCCGGCTATCACGGGAACTTCCAGGCCTACATGATCGGCTGGTCCGGCCGGTCGGACCCGGACGGCAACATGTCGCCGTTCCTGCACACCGGCGCGACGTTCAACTACGGCCATTATTCGAACCCGGCGATGAACAAGCTGCTGGACGAT
>DATKQI010000127.1:0-2104 GCA_035532755.1 Acetobacteraceae bacterium | reverse complement strand
GCGGACCAGGGACGGGTGGCAGCAGAAATATCACGGCTGGATGAAATGACGTGGCGAGAGGACGGCAGGAACGCCAACTCTACTGTTGGCCTTGCGGGCGATGACGCCCATTCCGGCGCAGGCTGGCCATCCACGTCTTCGCTTCTGGGGGAGGGCGGGCCATGCCGGGGGCATGGTCGATAGCGCGGAGTAACAAGCGGCAGAGGCCGCAATCCTGATCCGCGGTCCCACGCCTCAAGCGTCACGCTCCCGCAGCAACGACCGCCGCGCGCCCAGGAAATCCTCCACCGCGGCGGCCAGCCTGTCGCATTCCGCGTCGCCGATCGGCAGGCACAGCGCCATCATGCCGCGGCGGGCCAGCCAGATGCCGTGCGCCAGCATGTCGAAGAAGAACAGCTCCTTCAGCTTGGCATCGCCCTTTGCCGCGTCCTCCGGCGAGCGCACCGCGCCCGGCATCATGTGCACCGCCAGCATGGAGCCGATGCCGGTGAACTGCATCGGCGCGCGGGCGGTTCGGCACAGCGCGTTCAACCGCTCACGCAGCGCGTCGCCGCGGGCGTTCAGCGCCGCGGCGGCCTGCGGCGTGTAGACCTCGGTCAGACCCGCCAGCCCCGCCGACATGGTCAGCACGTTGTTGTTGAACGTGCCGGCATGCGGCAGCGCGTCGGGGCGGCGCGGATCGAACAAATCCATGATGTCCGCACGCCCGCCGAACGCTCCGAATGACATGCCGCCGCCGATGTATTTCCCCAGCGTCGTCAGGTCCGGCCGCACCCCACGCACAAGCTGCAGCCCGCCGGGGGAAAGGCGGGAGGTCATCACCTCGTCGAGGATCAGCAGGGCGCCCACCTGCGTGGTTACCTCGCGCAGCATGGCGAGAAACGCCGGTTCGGCGGCGATGCAGCCGCCGCCGCCCATCATCGGCTCCAGGATCACCGTGGCCAGATCGGCCGCGTGCTGCGCGATCAGCGCGCGGGTGCCGTCGATGTCGTTATAGCGCGCCACCACGTAGTCGAACGGCGCGTTGATCGGGCTGCCGCCGCCGGCGAAGCCGAACACCGCACCGTGATAGCCGCCGTTGAACACCATCACCTTTCCGCGCCGGGTGAAGATACGCGCCAGGGAAATGGCCAGCAGATTGGCCTCGGTGCCGGAGTTGGTGAAGCGCACATGCTCCAGCCCGAACCGGTCGCACACCGCGCGGGCGAATTTCGCCTCCAACAGGTTGTGCGCGCCCATGTTGATGCCGGCATCCAGCGCGCGGTCCACCGCGGCGCGGATCACGGGATGGGAGTGGCCGTAGATGCCGGCGGTGTATTCGCCCAGGAAGTCGATGTACTCGGCGCCGTCCATGTCCCACATGCGGCAGCCCTCGGCGCGGGCGATGGCGATGGGGAAGGGCGCGTAGAACAGCACGGTGCGGGTGTTGCCGCCGGGCATCACCGCGGTGGCTTCCACATACCGGGCAAAACTGTTCGGATTGCGGGCGACGTAGGCCTCCTTCGCCTCGGTCAGCGCCGCGTCGATGTCAGCGTTGCGCAAAGCCGTGTCGCTCATCCTGGCTCTCCGGTTCGTGTTCGGCGGCTGTTGTCGCGCCGGCGGCTGCGCGGTGCAACCGGCGGCATCGCCACCGTCCATGACGTGCGGGGTCGGCGGCCAGCGATCCGCATTTCCCGTCGGGGCCAACCTGCTGTACACTTCCGCCCCACAGCATTCGTACGAACAGGAGCAAGACGATGGCACCGCCCCCGCCCTTCGGCGCGAATTCCGCAGCCGCACGCGATATCGCCACCGTGCTGCACCCCTATACCGACCTGCAGACGCACCAGGAGGTCGGACCCGTGGTGATCTCCCGCGGCAAGGGCGTGCGCGTGTGGGACGACGCCGGCAAGGAATATATCGAGAGCGTCGCCGGCCTGTGGTGCGCCGCGCTGGGCTTCGACAACGAGCGTCTGGTGCAGGCCGCCGTGGCCCAGATGCGCAAGCTGCCCTTCTACCACGCGTTCACCGCCAAGTCGCACGAGCCGATGATCGACCTGGCCGAGATGCTGATCGCCCGCGCGCCGGTGCCGATGAGCAAGGTGTTCTTCGCCAATTCCGGGTC
>DATKQI010000126.1:0-7855 GCA_035532755.1 Acetobacteraceae bacterium | reverse complement strand
GTATCCGTCCGGCGAGTGGCGCCTTGTTTCGGTGACTCGGCCTGCTGATCCTAACGGCGCTTGTATGAGCGCCGCAAAGGACAGGAACGGGTATGACGGCGGTGGAGATCATCACCGGAGTTGAACGGCGGCGGCGCTGGCGGATCGAGGACAAGCTGCGCATTGTCGGCGAGCTTGACGAGCCGGGAGCCTGTTTTGCCGAGGTAGCACGACGGCACGACGTCAGCCGCGGTCTGCTGTGGAACTGGCGGCGGCAGGTTCGCAACGGCAAGTTCGCTGGGACCGAGGCTGTTCAGTTCCTGCCCGTGCAGGTGACGCCGGAGGCGACGATCGCGGAGTGCCCACGTCCGGCTGATCCGCCTCATTCCCGCAAGCGGGCGGCCATGAGTGGTGCCATGATCGAGATCGTGCTGCCGGATGGCACCACGGTGCGGATCCGCGATGACGTCGGGACGGCGGCCTTGCGTCGCGTGCTCGCGGTGCTGCGCGGGTGATCCCGGTTCCCTCCGGCGTGCGGGTCTGGCTGGCGGCGGGCGCCACGGACATGCGGCGGGGCATGAACGGACTGGCGCTGCAAGTGCAGCAGGCGCTCGGCCGTGATCCGCATGCCGGAGATCTCTACGTCTTCCGCGGCAAGCGAGGCGACCTGGTCAAGGTGCTCTGGTACGATGGTCTCGGCATGTCGCTTTATGCCAAACGGCTGGAGCGCGGTCGGTTCGTTTGGCCGTCGCCCGCAGACGGAGTGATCGCGATTTCGGCCGCACAGCTCGGCTACATGCTTGAAGGGATCGATTGGCGGCATCCGCAACGCACCTGGCGGCCGGAACGCGCTGGATGACTCGGATGTGATGGCGCAGGCCGACATTTGGGCGTGCATGACAACGGCGGCGTGTGATTCGATTCCGGTATGAGCGATGCGACCAACACGCTGCCCGACGACATCGACGCGCTGAAGGCAGCGTTGCTCGCCGAGCGGGCCGCACGGCGCGAGTGGGAGGCCCGCGCCGCAGGTGCAGAGGCAATGGTCACGCATCTGAAGCTGATGATTGCTCTGCACAAGCGCGATCGCTTCGGCGCTTCCGCCGAGCGCGGCCGGAAGCTGCTCGACCAGTTGGAGATGCAACTCGAGGAGATCGAGACCGCCATCACCGAGGACGAGGCTGCCGCTGCCTCGGCACAGCCAGGGACAACGGCGGTGCGCGCGTTCACGCGGGCCAGGCCGGTGCGGGCGCCGCTGCCGTCGCATCTGCCGCGCGAGCGCGTGGTGCTGCCGTCGCCGACGAGCTGTCCCTGTTGCGGCGGCAGGCTGAGCAAGCTGGGCGAGACAATCACCGAGACGCTGGAGTGCGTTCCGCGCACCTACAAGGTGATCCAGACGGTGCGCGAGAAGCTCGCCTGCCGGTCCTGCGAGACGATCACCCAACCGCCTGCACCATACCATCCGATCGCGCGCGGTCGCGCCGGGGCGAACCTGCTGGCCACGGTCCTGCACGCCAAGTTCGCCGAGCACCAGCCGTTGAACCGCCAGAGTGAGGGCTTTGCGCGTGAGGGAATCGAGCTCAGCGTCTCCACGCTGGCCGACTGGGTGGGCGCCTGCACGGCGACGCTGTCGCCGCTGGTGGCACAGATCCGCGCGCACGTGCTGGCGGGCGAGCGGATCCATGGCGACGATACCACGGTGCCGGTGCTGGCCAGCCCCAAAACCGTCACCGGCCGCCTTTGGGCCTATGTGCGCGATGATCGCCCGTTCGGCGGCCCAGCACCCCCGGCGGCGATTTTCACCTACTCGCGCGACCGCGGCGGGGCGCATCCGTGCCGTCACCTGGCGGGATATGCGGGGATCCTGCAAGCCGACGCCTATGCCGGGTTCAACGACCTCTACGATCCGGCGCGCAAGCCCGCCCCAATCATCGAGGCGGCATGCTGGGCGCACGGGCGCCGCAAGCTGTTCGTGCTCGCCGATGTCGCGAAGGCTCCACTCGCGCTCGAAGCGGTGCGGCGCATCGATGCGATCTTCGCCGTCGAGCGCAACCTCAACGGCCTGCCCGCGGCGCAGCGCCTGGCTGCGCGGCAGGTCCAGGTGGCGCCGCTCGTCGCCTCGCTCGAAGCCTGGATGCGCGGCGAACGCGGCAGGTTGTCGCGCCACGCCGATGTGGCAAAGGCAATGGACTATATGCTCAAGCGCTGGGTCGCCTTCACGCGCTTCCTGGGCGACGGGCGCATCTGCCTGACCAACAACGCGGCTGAGCGCGAACTGCGCGGGGTGGCCCTCGGGCGACGCGCCTGGATGTTCGCCGGGTCCGACCGCGGCGGCGAGCGTGCCGCAGCGATGTACTCGCTGATCGCGACGGCGAAGCTGAACGGCATCGACCCGCGTGCGTGGCTGGCCGACGTGCTCGCGCGCATCGCCGACCACCAGGCTTCGAGGCTGCACGAATTGCTGCCCTGGCACTGGTCCGGCCGGAGCGAGGATCGTAGCCTGGCGGCATGACCGCCGCCGCGATCGCGCATTTGCGTATCAAGCTGGACGATGTCGAACCCGCCGTCCTGCGGCGTGTGCAGGTGCCGGTGACGATCCGTCTCGACCGGCTGCACCTGGTGCTGCAGGCGGCGATGGGCTGGACCAACAGCCACCTCTACGAGATCCGTGCCCGCGATGTCGGTTGGGGCATGCCTGACCCCGACTTCGGCGACGGACCGCTCGACGCCAGCAAGGCGCGGCTGATCGACGTGCTGGAGGATGTCGGCACCCGGTCGCTGAAATACCTCTACGACTTCGGAGATTGCTGGGAACACTCTGTCCGCATTGAGCGCATCACAGATGCGGTGCCAGGCATGACCTATCCCTGCCTGGTCGAGGCAACCGGGCGCTGCCCGCCGGAGGATGTGGGCGGCCCCTGGGGCTACCGCGCGTTCCTCGATGCCATCGCCGATCCCGACCACGAGGAGCACACCGAACGGCTCGAATGGATCGGTGGGGCCTTCGACCCAATCACCGTCGATCTCCACGGGCTCATCAAGGCGGTCGATAGCCTGGCGAAGAAGTGGACACGCAAGCCATCAGCGCCACGAAAGCGGACAACCTGATCCCGCGGCACTCGCCGGATGGTTACGCTACAACCGACATGAAGCCGCCGGGCAAGATACCCGGCGGCTTCATTGCTGAGATGCGATGGACCGCGCTTGGCCGCCGGGCGTGCAGCTCGTATCGGGTCACGATGACCCTGGGTTCCGGATCACCGGATGACGTAATCAGAGCCGCCAGGGTAGCCCCCTGGCGGCGCTCTGCTACGCCGTTTTTTTGAGCTGATCCTGAAGCCGTGACGCGTAAGCGCATACGGCATCCAACTTCCGCTGGAGCTGAGCGGCTTCAGTGCGGAAGAACTCCACATCACCCTCGGCATCGGCCAGCCGCTCGCGGAGCCGCACCGCGCTATCGGCGTACACGCGTCCTTCGGCTGCACGCGCTGATGCAGAAATCCGACCACGCCGGGCTTCCGCCTGAGCGCGCGCCGTCGAGGACATGGATGCGGCGGCGACGGCCATCCTGACACCGATCCCGATCATGCCGTGCATGTGCCGACCGATGGATTCCGCTTCACTGCTCATCGTAGCCTCCTTTGGCTTCGGATCGGTGTCAACATGAAGTGGCAGGCATCCTATGTCAAGGGGCCCCCGCTCAGTTTTGGGTTCCGCGCTCGGCTGCATGGCATCTGTGAGAGAGCCCCGCACAGGCGAGCGGGCAACTCCCACCTGGAGCGCCGGGATCGGATCCGCTCTGTGGAAGGAGTGTTGCGGCCAGCAGGCGGCGGCTCGGCGCATGGCATCGGCGCGGGCTGCATGTTGTGCCGTAGGGCCGTTTTTTTTCTGCCCAATGGTTGGAATAGATCGCGGCGATTTCGGAGGCAGATTTTCAGAGGCATCCAGCTGGCCGCCCGCGGCGCGTACCCGAACTCGGTAGCGCACGGAATCGACATCCAACGATGCTGATGGCAAAAGCGCATAAATGCCTTGATATTATTGATGGAATTCGTTCAGCGGTGGGATCCCTATCGGCGCCGATCGGGACCCCCGCGGATCGGAAATTTCCTGCGCTAAATCAGGGCGCTAACCGAATTCCGGGTGGGACCCCGCTTCGGCGCCGATTCACACTTTTTGCATGCCGATTGACAGGTAACAGCCTTTGAAGGAGCCGAGAGAAGGTGGCGTCGATTCCGCCATCAGTTCACCCATCGTGCAGAGCTTTCCGCAGCGCGTCGCCAGGGTCCAAATAGAAGATCGTCTGCACCTTGGCCGCCGCTTCATCGGAGAGATCAATCAGAGCGCGACGGCAGGACACCGGCATCAGCACCGAAGTGGCCCCCTTTTCGATGGCCAGTTCAACAAGGTCGAGCGGGTTGTGGACCGTCTCGATCGATCCGCCTAGGTTCAGCCCGCCGATCACAGCCAGCCCCCCTTTCAACGGCCTGTTGAGCAGCGCTGAGCAGAACGCGGCAAGCACCGGAACCCCAAGGTCTGCCCCGCTTTTTCCAGCATCAAAAGACCGAAGCTGCACAGCAAATTCGTGCTCGCGCGGATTGCGGTCCCCGACAAGCTCCTGGGCGCGGCCGTACAGGTTCTGCTCGGCAATCCGAATGCTCTCGCGGAATGCCGCTGGCGGAGACTGGTTCAAAATCCGCACCCCAGTGCCGGGCGCCTCGGTGACCTCGATCCGATACAGGCTGGCCGGCTCATCTTGACCGCCCGGACTGATGGCCCAGACCTGCCCGGCGGGCAGCGGATCGCCACCGATGCTGTCCTCACTCTGCAACTCCGGCGTGGAGACGAAGTGCTCAACCCCGTCAGCGCCGAGACTGTAGCTGAACTGGGTGTTGCGAAACTCGGCCGTGCCGATGCGCTTCTGTTGCTCCTTGACCCGGCGGCGCACCTCCAGCGCGAGGCGAACGGCCCACTCCAGATCCTCGTCGGAGATCGCGGCACTACCATCCGGCTGTATCAGCTTCAGTAGACCGCTGACCGTCTTGGTGACGGCATTCTGATCCCTTCCTGACAAAGCCCCGCCGAAGTGCACGCGCCCCATCAGCGCAGCGGCCCGCGAACCGTCGCGCAGCCGCGTGAACGCCTCCGCCAGCACATCGCTCACCAAGCCAAAGTGATCGGTGAACAGATCACGGTTCACCTTTGGGATGTCCCAGCCCGGCAGGTAGGCGTGGATGCGATCCATGAACGCGGTGTCGTTGCGCATTTCCGGCGGGAGCGGCCCGAAAAGATGCCCGACGCGCTGCTGGTGCTGCACATCGACATCGAAATTACCAACCAGGACGATGCTGCCATCCGCGCGGATACTCTCACGGCCACGCGAGAACTCGCCGCTCTCCATGTAGCCTTTCATGATGTTGACACCGTCCTTCTGATCGAAGGACACGCCGGACACCTCGTCGAAACACACCACGTCATATTGGCAGACCAGCCCGCGCTGCCCGTTCGCCATGTTGACGAACATGCGTGCGACGGTCGCCTTGCCGCCCGACACGAGATGCGCATAGGGCGAGATCTGCTGGAACAGATGGCTCTTGCCGGTGCCGCGTGGCCCCAGCTCTACCATATTGAAGTTGCGTTCGACGAAGGGGATCATCCGCATCAGCGAGATGTCCCGCGCCCGCGCGGACATCCGCTCCGGCTCCAGGCCGACGCTGCGCAGCAGAAAGTCCTTCCACTGCGCCGTTGTCATCTTCGCCCGTCCCTCGATGATGCGATCGAGGATGCCGCGCGTGGAGAGCTGGATCGGCCGCACCGCATTCGCCTGGAACGGCCGCCCGCCCTTTTCCTGCGCGATCGTGGCGTCATAGCCGAGGTCGATTTCGGCGTAGAAGCCGCCCGTCAGCATGCGCTCATTCTCGCGCACCGTCTCGTCTGACAGTCGCACATCGGTCAGCCGCAGGCTCGGCAAGGTCGCGAGATAGCTGTCGGATTTCGCGTCAAGCCGCGCCGTGATGATGTCGATCACGCGTGCCGCGCCGGTCTCGCGCGCCCGGGACTTGATGAGTTCGTCCTCTCCCGCGCGCACGGTGCGCGACGAAAGCTGGGTGCGAACCACCTCCAGCCCCTCGGAGATCTCCTTCTCGTCGGTCGTGGCGCAATAGCGCCCGAGCATGAACTCGACGACGTAGGTGGGCACGGGAAACTGGCCACGGAACTGGCGCACCAGATCCTTGCGCACAACCAGCCCGCGGAAGGCTTCGGCGCCCAGGCGATCCAGCTCGTCCATCTCCATCGCCTACCCTCCCACGACAACGGCGCGCGTCGCCATCACCTGGCCGCCCGCGTCGCGCAGTTCCAGCATCGCCGATTTGCCCTCCAGCGTATCGTCCGGCACCAGCAGGCTGGTCCGGCCGTCCGCATCCACCTCACGGGCCTTATCGGCGATCGACCTGCCCTCGCCATCTGCCCCGAGCTTGAGGTCCGCCACCAGCCCGTCCGCGCTCTCGGCGCGCAGCCGCACACGCAGGCCACTCCATTCGACGTCCACGATCACCGCGCGGCGTGGGGCGTCCAGCGGCATGACGATCAGTTCCGGGACGATGCTTTCCTGGGGGCTAATGCCACCGTGGGCGTATTCCGCGCCGCTGACGAACACGTGTGCGCCGGGGGCGATGGCGATGGGCACCGCCTTGTTCCAACTCCAGGGCAGCCGTGTGGCCGTCGTGGCGGCCCCATCCTTCACCACGGCGCAGCGGCGCCAGCGAGTCTCGGTCAGGCCGGCGGGTAGGCTCGCCACCGGCAGCCCGCCGGGCAGCAGCAGCCAGCCATGATCGGTGGTGATGCGCAGCCGCCGGCCGGCGCGCACCAGACGCAGCGCCTCGGCCGCGACGGCGGACAGCGCCGCGCCGATGCCGTCCGCCATGCGGGATTGCTGCTCGTGGCCGTCCTTGTCGAAATGGCCTGCCTCGATCCAGCACTTGTCGGCCGGCACCAGCGTCGCCTCGGTCCGCCAGCCCAGCGCGGCAAGCTCGCGCATCAACACGGAGTGGATGGCGCGCTTGCCGTCCGGCGCCAGCGGCTCGAACCCCTCGGCGGTCTCGGCGCCGTGCAAGCGCGCGGCCGCGGGACTGGCGAGTGGCTTGCACGTGGCGGTCACGCTCGGGAAGCCGGTCCAGCGCCAGCCGAAATCCACCACAGCCCCCTGCTGGCGCAGCAGCGACGCGAGCCGTTGCGCGACATCCATGCGCAGCCCATCGATGAACAGAACGGCGTCGCTCTCCGCCGGCTTCTGCGATGGCGGCGGGCCGGCTGGCAGCAATGCCTGGAGCGCCAGGGCCTCGCGCTGCAGCCTTGGGGCATAGAGGGTGCGCAGCGCCGCCACCACGGCTTCGCGGTCTTCCTGCAAGGTCGCTATGGCGTCGGCTTCTTGCCGCGGGGCGACGGCTTCCAACGCGCACAATGCGGCATTGTCGGCTTCCCAGCCGGTCTCGGCATAGGTGTCCGCCAAAGCCTCAGCATCCTGCGCCGGCAGTGGCGGGATGATGGTCAGCCGCGCAAGATGCTGCACCGCCTCGGCCAGACGCGCCTGGCCGCGCGCGGCCCAGGGGCCTTCGCAGCGCTCGGCATGTTCCTTCGCCAGGCGACCGACCTGATCCCGCGCGGTCGCTTCGTCCGCGTCCTTGAGCTTCGCCAGCGCGGCGCGGAGTGACGTTTCCTGGCGCGCATTGGCCGGGGCGTAGATCGCGGCGTTGGCCGAGAGCAGGTCCGGCGGGTCGATCGGGGCCAGCACGGCCGCGGCCGGCTCATACATCCCGCGCCCGCTTTTTGCGAAGCGGTCCCACACGCGGCCCCAGCCGTTCTCCTGACGCAGCAT